>NZ_JAPZLD010000006.1:0-314256 GCF_030182635.1 Amycolatopsis ponsaeliensis | reverse complement strand
CCCGCGACCGCCCCGCAAACCCCGAAACCCCCGCCCGGGGTAACGGCGGGTGTACTGTTCTTTACGGGTCGGGGGCAAAAAACGAGGGGCTTCCGCCGTGTCCGCACCAACGCGCCTCTTCGTGGCTTTCGGCTCAGTGGCCCTCGACCAGGTCGAGCACCACCTTGGCCACCTCCGGCGTCACGGCGTCGGGCCGTTCCGCGGGCGGCGGCGGCGTGATCCGGCACCGCTCCGGACCGGTCCCGGGCACCACGAACCCGGGCTCGTCGGTCAGCACCGAGATCGCGACTGCTTCCGACGGCACCTTCACGGGCTGGTCGTTGCGGCAGGCCAGCAGGAACGCGAGCCAGGTCCGGTACGACACCAGCAGCTCGGAGAACGCCAGAGGCGCCTTGCTGAGGCCGAGCCGTTTCGCGAGCCCCGCCAGCCCCTCGTTCATGAGCTGTTCCATCCCCGCGATGCAGGACCACGGATCGCCGTCCAGGTCCGGGAGGGGCAGATCGGCCACGCCCAGCTTTCCCTGGAACTCCGCGAACCGCTCGGTGACGTGGTCCGTGCCCGGCCAGGTCGGCTGCACCAGGATGGCGGTGACCTCCCGGTCGCCGGCCAGCCGGTCGGCGATCTGCAGGGACAGCGCCGCGGCGCTGCAGTGGCCCACGACGAACACCCGCCGGTCGGGTGCCGCGGACGATTCGGCGGCGCGGAACAGGGCCGCGGTCTCGTCCGCCAGTTCCGGCACGGCGGCGTAGAGCCGGTCGCCGGAGACCGCACCGCGTGGGTCCACCTGGTGAACCGAGTGACCGGCGGCCGCATCGCTCACCAGCTTGCTGAGCCGCGGCGCCGCGGTGAGCGGCTGGAAGTCCGCAACCAGGATGGCCGCCCCGTCCCCGGAGCTGAGCCGGCTGCACAGTGGTCTGGTACCCACGACGGCCTGCATCGAAGTTTCCTTTCCTCGGGCGCTTCAGCCCTTCAGCAGCAGCGGGACTTCCGCGGGCCCGTTGAAGATGAACGTCGCCGCGGGCTTCAGCTCGGTGGCCGGGACGGCCAGCTTGAGGTCGGGGAACCGCTCGAACAGCGCCGGCAGCGCGACCATCGCCTCCATGGTGGCCAGCGCCGGGCCGAGGCAGCGGTGCCGGCCGTACCCGAAGCCGAGGCTGCTCTTGTCCTCGCGGGTGATGTCGAACTCGTCGGCGGTGTCGCCGTACTTCGCGGGGTCGCGACCGGCCGCGAGGTAGTTGATGAGCACCAGGTCGCCCTTGGCGATGGTCACCCCGCCGATCTCGATGTCCTCGAGCGCGCAGCGGAACGGCATCGAGCCGACGGCACCGTCCTTGCGGACCTCCTCGTCCCACGCCTCTTCCCAGCTCGCTTCCCCGGAGCGGATCGCGGCGAGCTGGTCCGGGTGCGTCAGCAGGTCGACCAGCGTGTGGCACAGGACATTGGCCGTGGTTTCCGTGCCACCGCCGATGAGCAGGTGCACCGAGCCGACGACCTCTTCGTCGGTGAGGGGCGCCTCGTCGTCTTCCGTCGCCTTGATGATGATGGTGGTGAGGTCGTCGCCCGGCTCGCGCCGCTTGGTCTCGACCAGCCGGCCGAGCGCCTCGTGCCACTGGTGGAGGTTGGCCTCGGCCTCCTCGGCGGTGTTGTCCGTCTTCGCGTTCACCTGGGCGCCCTGCAGCATGGCCTTCTGGTCCTCTTCGCGGATTCCCAGCAGGTCGCACACGAGGATGGTCGAGAGCGGGTAGAAGAACCGGCCCTTGACGTCCACCACCTCGTCGGCGGGCACCGTAGCGAGCTCGTCGAGGAGGCGGTTCACGATGCCTTCGATGATCGGCCGGGACTTCGCCACCTGGCGGCTGGTGAACGCCCGCGCGACGAGCTTGCGGAGGCGGTCGTGCTCCGCGCCGTCCCGGGTCTGCATGTTGTCCATGGCGACCCAGGTGAACAGCTCCCAGTCCTGCGGCACGCGGCCCGCCTGGAACTCGGGCCAGTTGTCCTTGGTGTTCTTCGCGATCCGCGGGTCGACGAGCAGCTGCCTCGCCTCTTCGTAACCGGTCACCGACCACGCGGTGTATCCGCCGTGCAGTTCGACCTGGGTGACCGGACCGCGGGCGCGCAGGTTCTTGTTCTCCTGGTGGAGATCACTGCCGCTCCGGTCCAGTACGTACGGGCACTTGTCCATTTCTTACTCCACACTGCCGGCGACACCGGAAAAGGTTCAAAGACTGGGAGTGCTGATCCCGGCCGGGACAGGAATCTCTTGAATCATCCGCACATTCCGCGCCACCGGCGTCTCGCAGGCTGCTCCGAATCGGCGCACCCGGGAGGTTGCCGGACGGGCCGGACACGGAACCGGACCCGGACCGGGACTGCCCGTTACCTCCCCCTTGCGCGGATCCCGCGCGACCCGGTTCGCGCCAACCGGTTCGGCAACTTGGGATACGCGGTGGGCGGGACGCGGCTGGTTGACTCGGTGACACCGTTTGGTCTTACGAGTCCCGTGAGGAGAGTGCTGAGCCTTGTTCACCACTGAGGCGATTGCCGCACCGGCAGAAGGTGCCCCGCTCGGGGCAGCGACGATCGACCGTCGCGAGGTCGGGCCGCAGGACGTGCTGATCGACGTGGCGTACTGCGGGATCTGCCACACCGACATCCACCACGTGCGCGGGGAGTGGGGGCCGCAGCCCTACCCGCTGGTACCCGGCCACGAGATCGTCGGGACCGTCACCGCGGTCGGCGCGGAGGTCACGCGGTTCTCGCCAGGGGACCGGGTCGGGGTCGGCTGCATGGTCCGCTCCTGCGGGGACTGCGCGAGCTGCGAGGCCGGGCAGGAGCAGGACTGCGCGGGTATGGTCGGCACCTACGGCGGCACCGACGCCGACGGCACCGTCACCCAGGGCGGCTACTCCGGGAAGATCGTGGTCGGCCAGAACTTCGTCCTCCGCGTCCCGGAAAGCCTCGACCCGGCCGGTGCCGCGCCGCTGTTGTGCGCCGGTGTCACCATGTTCTCCCCGCTGCGCCGCTACGGTGCCGGCCCGGGCAAGAAGGTCGCCGTGCTCGGGCTGGGCGGCCTCGGCCACGTCGGCGTCAAGCTCGCCGTCGCCATGGGCGCCGAGGTCACCGTGCTTTCCCAGACGCTGAAGAAGCTCGAGGACGGCCAGCGTCTCGGCGCGACCCACTATTACGCGACCAGCGACGCCGACGCCATCGCCGGGCTCGCCGGCCGGTTCGACCTCCTGATCAGCACCGTCACCGCGGCCCCCGAAGTCGCCACTCTGCTGTCCCTGCTGGCTCCCGGTGGCACCCTGGTGAACGTCGGCCTCCCCGGCGAACCCCTTGTCCTGCCCGCCTTCTCGCTCGTCATGGGGCGCAAGACCCTCGCCGGCTCCCTGTTCGGCGGCATCGCCGAGACCCAGGAGATGCTCGACTTCTGCGCGGCCCACGGCATCACCGCGGACGTCGAGGTCATCACGCCCGACGCCGTCAACGCCGCCTACGACCGCGTCCTGGCTTCCGACGTCCGGTACCGCTTCGTCATCGACACCGGCAGCCTTTCCTGACCCGGGTGGGAAAGCCCTTGGGTGATCACGCTTCTCGCTCGAGGAGTGCGTTCACACCAAGGGCTTTCCCATTCGCGTCTCCGGGAGACGTCACTCCCGGCGCTCGTCCGGGTACCCCGCGCGTGCAATTCTAGAAGGCGTCGGCACGTGTTCCCCCGTGCGAAACTCCTGGTGCTGCCAATCACGAAAGCAGGAGCAGGGAGTAGATCCATGTCGCAGGAAGCAACCCTATCCCGCTCGGGGCCATCCCCGGCGCGAAATCTGACCACGCGTTTGCCGTCGCTGACCGGACTCCGTTTCATCGCGGCGTTGATGGTGTTCGCCTTCCACGCGATCGTCCTGGCTCCCTTCGCCTCGGAAGGCGCTCAAACCGTCACGAACACACTGTTCGGTGGGGGCGGCTTCACCGGCGTGACCTTCTTCTTCATCCTGAGCGGGTTCGTCCTCACCTGCGCCGTGCGGCCGCGGGACAGCGCCCCGAAGTTCTGGCGCAGAAGGTTCTTCAAGATCTACCCCAACCACCTGATCACCTTCGCGGTCGCGCTCATCCCGATCACCGCGATCACCGGCACGGTCCTGCAGGGCGGCGTGCTGAACGCGCTGCTGCTGCAGAGCTGGAGCCCCAGCCTCGAGGTCCGCACCAGCTTCAACCCGGTCGCCTGGTCGCTGTCGTGCGAGCTGCTGATGTACGCGGCGTTCCCGTTCATCATCAAGCTGATCAACAAGGTCCGGCCGGAGCGGCTGTGGCTCTGGACGCTCATCTCGGCCGCTTCGGTGCTGTCCCTGCCGAGCTTCGCCAAGCTGCTGCCGGCCGGCCAGCAGTTCCCGCAAGGCTTCAGTGACCTCGAGCTGTGGTTCGTCTTCCACTGCCCGGCGGGGCAGCTGCTGACGTTCATCTTCGGCATCTTCATGGCCAAGGTCGTGCTCGCCGGGCGGCGGCTCCCGCTGAAGCTCGGCGGAGCGGTCGCCCTGACCATCGGCGCCTACTTCGTCACCCCGCTGTTCGGGCCGCTCTACCAGTTCAGCGCCGTCATGCTGATCCCGCTCGGCCTGCTCATCGCCGCCGGCGCGCGGGCCGACCTCGATCGGTTGCCGACGTTCCTCGGCACCCGGCTGATGGTCTGGCTGGGCGACATCTCGTTCGCCTTCTACATGTGGCACCACCTGGTGCTCGTCACCGGCCACAACCTGCTGGGCCAGGGGGAGAACTGGAGCACGCTGACCTCGGCCGCGGTGCTGGCCCTGCTGTTCGCGGTGACCCTGCTGCTGTCCTGGGTGACGTTCAAGTTCGTCGAACAGCCCATCATG
This sequence comes from Amycolatopsis ponsaeliensis, assembly GCF_030182635.1. Classification (NCBI taxonomy): domain Bacteria; kingdom Bacillati; phylum Actinomycetota; class Actinomycetes; order Pseudonocardiales; family Pseudonocardiaceae; genus Amycolatopsis; species Amycolatopsis ponsaeliensis. The sequence continues at coordinate 309,388 of NZ_JAPZLD010000006.1, read as the reverse complement.
AAGCGGTTCGCCACTTCCCGGCGCGGGCGCGGCAACGCCGTGATCACGTCCGTCCCGACCGGAAACCAGGTCGATCGCGCCGCCTGAGCGCGGTGGCTGCACGCAAAGGGCGCCCGGAGCGATCCGGGCGCCCTTCGCCGTCAGTCCCGGACCGGCGCCGGAATCCCCGCGGCCACCAGCTTCGCGGTGATCGGGGTCAGCGCGGCCACCAGCTCGTCGAGCTCGGCGGGCGAGAGAGCGTGGTACGGCGGGGTGGCGAGGTCGTCGGTGAGGGCTTCGATGTGCTGCTTGGTCTTGCGGCCGGCGTCGGTGAACCAGCCGTCTTCGTCGACGAACCCGCGCTCGCGCAAGCCGGCCATGACCGCGGCCAGCCGCTCCTTCGGCAGGTGGTGGACGCGGCCGAACGACTCCGGCGGATGGATTCCCATCTCGAGTGCGGACAGCACGTGGGACTCCGTGCCGCCGATGCCCGCGCCGACGAGTGCGGCGATGTGCCCGTCGCACCGGTGCTCGCGCAGCATGGTCGCGGAATGCCACAGCCGGGCGACGGGGTCGCCCGGCACCGGCTGGGCGCGCATCCCGGCGTACATCATCCGGCCTTCGGTCGGCGCGCTCGTCGCGGCCTTGGTGGTCAGGTCGGCGGCGCGCAGCACGCCCGGGGAGCCGGCCGCCTCGCCGAGGATCCGACGCAGGGAGGCCGCGCTGCCCCGTTCCCGCGCGGCGACGGAAGCCTCGGGCGGGATCGTCTCCCACACGCCGGGGATGTGCCGCGCGGCCTCGCCGTCGGCGAAGCTGTAGAAAGCCGCGTGCACGACGTGGGCCGGTACTCGCCCGAGCGGCGCGGCGCGGCTGGCGAAATAGCCGTCCCAATAGGTGCGGTGGCCGAGCGCGGCCAGCTCCTCGTTGCATTCGTCGGCGAAGAAGGTGACCAGGCAGATCGGCTCGAGGAGCTCGAACATGCGACGGGCAAGGCAAGTCATGACGGACATCATGCACGCGGTCACGTTCCGTTGACCAGGCCGGCCGCCGGTATTCCCGCCGATCGTGCATTTCGTGGCCGCGGGCATCTCCGAAATTGCGGAGTTCCTTGACAGCGAACGGTCCTTTCCTCGCGGAATGCGCGAAGAAAGGACCGTTCGTGTGCGCGTCAGCCCGCCAGGAGGTCGTCCGGGGTCACGGGCGGGTAGGCGAGGGCCGCCGCGTTGTAGCGGTCGAGCAGCCGCTGCGCTTCTTCGGTCGCCGCGCGGAACCGGGCCGCCGGCTCCGCGTCCCGGAGCAGCACGTCCTCCATCGCCTCGGTGAGGACGATGTTGATGCCGTTGAGGTTGCCGACCATCGGGCCGGCCGCCGCCGGGGTCCGCTCCGCCGACGTCACCTGCGCGGTCGCGCTCTGGAAACCGGGGAAGGGGTCGGTCCAGTCGTCCGCCGTCGTCCGCTCGTAGGACGCCTGGGTGATCGGCAGCGAAGTCATCGGGTTCCCGGGAACGCTGATCCGGGTCACCGCGTGCTCCGCGTTGAGCTGGTGCTGGAGGAAGGCAAGAGCACCGTCCTCCTTCTCCTTCGGCAGGCCCGCGGCCAGGAAGAGGGAATGGCCGCCGAGGGGACCGCCGGGGGAGCGCTGCTCGTCCGGGCGCGGCAGCTGGCCCGCCGTGAGCTCGAAGCCGGCTTCGGCGGCCATGCCGACCATCATCTGGCCGACGGCCGAAGACGTGACGACGAACGCGATCTCCTGCCGCGCGAAGGCCTGCATGCAGGTGAAGTAGTGGAGTTCCTCGGTCGGGAGGTAGTGGCCGCTGTCGAGCATCTCCTTCCACCAGCTGGCATAGCCGAGCATTTCCGGCGAGTCCAGGAAGACCCGGGTGGCCCGGCCGGTCCGGCCGTTGCCGCCGTTGGTGAGCAGCGCGCCCTGGCCGGCGAGCTCCTGGTGGAACACCCAGCCGTAGTTGGGCCAGCTGACGCCGTGCCCCGGCCCGTCCGGCAGCGCGGCGATGGTGGCGCACGCGGCCGTGAGGTCCTTCCACGTCACGGGCATCCGCTCGATCCCGGCGCGGTCCAGCACGGTTTTGTTGGCGTACAGGAGGTTCGTCGTCACCATGCTCGGCACGGAGACCAGTTCACCGCCGACGCTGTAGTATTCGCGCACCGTGGGCACGAGGTCCTCGATGACCACCGGCTCGCCGAGAATCTCGGTCCGGCCGCCGATCGCGCGCTGGATCGGGACGAACATCGGTGCGCCGTCGGCCGCGCGGGTGTCCAAAGCGGTCTGCGTGGACGAGTACGTGTACTCCACGACGTCCGGCGGGTTCCCCAGCGCGATCGCTTCGGCGACCGTCTCGGGCATCAGGTGCACCTCGACCCGGCGGATGCGCACGTCGTACTCCGGGTGGGCCCGGTTGAACGACTCGGCCGCGAGCACCAGCGGGTCGCCGAAGCCGGGCAGCGTGCTGTTCGGGCTTTCCGTGATCCATAGCTCGATGACTGTCGTCACGCGAATCCTCCGCCGTTGTGCGACTTTCCGGACGTCTGCCCACGCTGCCAGGCCTGGTCCGGCCGGTCGGCCATCGCCAGGATCAGGTCGATGTAGTCCGAACCCCAGCGATCGACCGTGCTCGCGTCGACCGCGCTGGGTTCGTACTCGACGACACACCGGAATTCGCCCGTGGGAACGACGAGGAAGGTCCAGATGAACGCGCCGCGGCGGAACGAGGACGGCTGTTCCTCCGCCAGGGTCACCGGTTCGACGCTGGTGGTGAACTCGGTGTCCTCGTGGTCCGCCGGCGAGCTGATGTAGTTGAACCCGGCCGGCAGGGCCAGCGGATCGCCGGACCCCTTCATCAGGTCGGGGTACAGCTCGAGGATCGACCCCAGGGGCAGCTGGTGCTGCTGGGCTTCCGCGCTCGCCTTGCGGGCCCGGAGCATGAGGTCGGCGAAGCTCTCGCAGTCGCCGAACTCCAGGCGAACGGGAACGAGGTTGGCGAAGAACCCGATGGTGTCGTAGAACTCCCGCGCCGGCCGGCCGCTGTTCACGGTCAGCAGGGTGAGGTCGGCCCGGCCGGAGATCTTTTCCACGAGCGCCATGTACGCGGCCAGGAAGACGTGCCAGACGCTGCAGCGGTGCCGGGCCGCGCTCGCGGTGACCTTCGCGAGGGTGTCCGGATCGATCGTGAAGTTGCGCACCTCGGCCCGCGGCGCCTGCGTGCCGGGGCTGAAGGGCCGGTCGGTGGGCATCGTGCACATCTCGGCACCGGCCAGCTTGCCCTGCCAGAAGCGCCGGGCCGCCGTCGCCCGCTCGCCCCGCAGGAACTCCTGTTCCCAGGAAGCGAACTCGCGGTACGGAACCGGGTTCGGCAGCGTGTGCGGCACCCCGGTCACGCGGGCGCGGTAGCAGGCCGCGATTTCGCGGCGGAGCACGCCGATCGACCAGCCGTCGCTGAAGAGGTGGTGGGACAGGAGGGTGAGCACGGCGTCGTGGTCGTCGAACCGGTGCAGGGTGGCGCGCAACGACGGCGTGTCCGCGAAGGACATCGGCTCTTCGTTCAACGCGGTCAGCAGCTCGATGGCGACCTCGTCGCGGGAGCGGCCGGGCGCCGGCGCGACGTCGTGCACGGCGAGCGGAACCGGCATCGGCGGCAGCACCACCTGGAACCCGCGGGTCCCGTCCGTCTCGTCGTAGTCGAGCCGGGTGCGCAGGGCTTCTTGCCGTTCCACCACTTCGTCGAGCGCGCCTTCGAGCGCGTCGACGCGCAGTTCCCCCTTGATGCGGAGGGCGAGTGCGACGATGTGCTTGGTCGAGCGTCCCAAGCCGTCCGGGTCCAGCTGCCGCGAACTCAGCGGATACAGGTCCACAGTGGAGCTCCATACTCTATCGGGTGAGGTCGGGTACCTGCCAGCCGTCCAGGTCGTACTCGGCGAGGCAGCGGTCGACGAACGCGCGGTAGCCGTCCAGCTTCCCGTCGCCGATCTGGCCGCGCAGCAGCTCGATCCTGGTGTTTTCGTGGTTTCCGGTGTAGTTGAGCTCGTAGAGCTCGTGCCGGCCGCCGAATTCGGTGCCGACCGCGTCCCAGAGGAGCTTCATCACCTTCACCCGCTCGACCGCGTCGACGCCGTGCGAGCCACGCAGGTAGGCGTCCAGGTACGGCCGGATTTCGGCGTTGTGGAAGTCGTCCGCGCCGGAGGGCAGGTAGATCAGCCCGCTCGCGATGTCCTGGAGCACGATCTCCTTGACCCGGGCGTAGCCGACCTGGGAGAACCACCGGTAGGCCATGATGTAGTCCGGGTTGGGCAGGACCGCGCCGTCCCGCCACATCACCGGGTTCCGCGCCGCCGCGTCCGACAGGCCCCAGAACAGGTTCCGCCAGGCGAGCACCTCGCCCAGCCGGGCCTGCACGCCGTGGAAGCCGGCGGCGCCGGTGATGTCCAGTGCCTTCGCCAGCAGCCCGGCGATGAACTCGAGCTTCACCGCGAGCCGGGTGCAGCCGTGGAACATGGCCCGCTCGAAGAACCCGGAGTGCCCGCTGAACATGCCGACCTTGACGGCGTCGCCGTAGATGAACACGTTCTCCCACGGGATCAGCACCTTGTCCAGCACCAGGATGGCGTCGTTCTCGTCCATCCGGGAGGACAGCGGGTAGTCGAACGGGCTGCCGGTCGCCTCCGCCGCCGCCGCGTACGACTGGCGGCAGATCAGCTTCAGCCCGGGCGCGTCCATCGGCACGGTGGCCACGATGGCGAACTTGCGGTCCTTGATCGGCAGGCCGGTGTGGGCGATGAAGTTGTAGTGCGTGAGCGCGGAGTTCGTCGCGACGACCTTCGCGCCGGTCACGACCACGCCGCTGTCGGTCTCCCGCTCGACGTGCACGAACACGTCGCCGACCTGGTCCGGCGGCCGGTGCCGGTCCACCGGCGGGTTCACGATGGCGTGGTTCCAGTAGAGGACCTTCTCCTGCGACTCCCGGTACCAGCGCCGCGCGTTGGCGGCGAAGGGGTTGTAGAACTCGGCGTTCGCGCCGAGCGTGCCGAGCAGCGAGGCCTTGTAGTCCGGGCTGCGCCCCATCCAGCCGTAGGTCAGCCGGGACCACGTGGCGATGGCCTGCTGGTCGGCGACCAGGTCGGCGGCGCTGTGCGGCGTGGTGAAGAAGCGGTGCGTGTAGCCGTCGGAACCGTCGGCGTCGGTGGCGGTGGTGAGCACGTCCCGGTGCTCCGGGTCGTGCAGCGCGTCGTAGAGCCGGGCGATCATCCGGGCCGGGTTGCGGAACGCGGGGTGCTCGGTGACGTCGTCGACCCGCTTGCCGTGGTGGTAGATCTCCCGTCCGTCGCGGATGCTCTCGAGGTACTCGGCGCCGGTCAACGGCCGTGTCATGGCATTCTCCGGTTTGGCTCGGCACATTCGGCTGGGGTCGGGAAAAGAACACGCGCAGCCTTTTTCGCGGGGTCGTCTTCGCGCTCTCGGTAAGTATGCTCCGGTCTCGGATCCGGTCATCTTCATGCTTGCTCGCCGGGGCCGGCCGGCGGCCACGCAACCTGGGAGACGTTGGCCGGCGCGCTTTCCGGCAATCATGGATACCCATGGGCTCTGCGCCCCTCGACGATTTCCCGCGACAGATCACTCGAGCCGTTCTCTCACGTCAGGAGTGACGAATGATCCACAACGACAACCGGACGGCGCCCGGCCGGCTGTCCGTGGCTGTGCTCGGCGCGGGCCTCATCGGCATCGACCTCATGACCAAGGTCATCCGTTCCGACCGGCTGGAGCTCGGGCTCGTCGCGGGCCGGGACGAAGCCACGTCGGGACTGCGGCAGGCCGCCAAGCTCGGCGTGCCGGTCGCGGCCGGCGGCATCCAGTCCCTTGTGGACAACGAGCGTCCGTTCGACGTCGTGTTCGACGCCACCAGCGCGGCCGCCCACGCCGAGCACGTCGAGAAGCTCGCGCCCTTCGGCACGATGCTCATCGACCTGACGCCCAGCCGCAACGGGCAGATGATCTTCCCGACCGTCAACCGGGCGGACATCGCCACGCACCGCGACTTCAGCATGGTGAGCTGCGGCGGGCAGGCGGCCGTGCCGATCCTGCACGCGATCACGCGGGCCCACGAGATCGACTACATCGAGGTGGTGACGACCGCCGCCACGCTGAGCATCGGCCGCGGCACGCGCATGAACCTCGACGAATACGTGGACACCACGCAGGAGGCGGTCCGCAGCTTCACCGGCGTCGCGGATGTCAAGGCGATCCTCAACATCAGCCCCGCGCGGCCGCCCGCGACCTTCCGGGTCGCCATGTCCTTGCTGGGCAAGGATCTCACCGCCGAGTCGTTGCGCTCGGCCGTGCAGGGCGCCGCGGCCGAAGTCCGCTCGTTCGCCCGGGGGTTCGCGGTGAAGGCGTGCAGCGTGGACGACGGCAAGGGTTTCGTCGCCGTGGAGGTCACCTCGTCCGGGGACCGCATCCCGCGGTACGCCGGGAACCTCGACATCATCAATTCCGCCGCGCTCCTGGTCGCGGAGAGCTACGCGGCGGACCGGCTCCCGATGGCAGGCGTGGTGAACTCATGAGCGAGGCAACGGGCAAGCCGATCCAGATCCACGACCCGAGCCTGCGCGACGGCCACCACGCCGTCCGGCACAGCCTCGCCGCGGAGCAGCTTCGCGCGTACGCGCTGGCCGCGGACGCGGCGGGCGTCCCGGTGGTCGAGGTCGGCCACGGCAACGGGCTGGGCGCCTCCTCGCTCCAGGTCGGCCGGGCCAGGCTCAGCGACGACGAGATGCTGTCGATCACCCGCGACGCCCTGACGACCAGCAAGCTCGGCGTCTTCATGCTGCCCGGCTGGGGCACGATCAAGGACCTCGACAACGCCATCGCGCACGACGTCGACCTGGTGCGCATCGGCACCCACTGCACCGAGTCGAGCCTGGCCGAACGGCACCTCGGTTACCTGCGCGAGCGGGATGTCGAGGCGCACGCCGTGCTGCTGATGAGCCACATGGCGACCGTCGAGCAGCTCGCCGGGCACTGCGCGCGCCTGGTCGGGTTCGGGGCGACCGGGGTGGGCATCATGGACTCCGCGGGCCACTACCTGCCGGCCGACGTCACCGAGCGCATCACGGCCATGTGCGGCGCCGTCGACGTGCCGGTGATGTTCCACGGGCACAACAACCTGGGCATGGCGGTGGCGAACTCCATCGCGGCGGCCGACGCGGGAGCGTCCATCCTGGACGCGTGCGCCCGGGGTTTCGGCGCCGGGGCGGGCAACACCCAGCTCGAGGTCCTGGTGCCGGTGCTCGAGCGCGTGGGCTACCGCACCGGCATCGACCTCTACCGGCTCCTGGACGCGGCGGACATCGCCGAACGGGAGCTGATGCCGGCGCCGCCCAAGGTCGATTCGCTCTCCATCGTCAGCGGCCTGGCCGGGGTGTTCTCCGGGTTCAAGCCCCGGGTGCTCGACATCTCGGCCCGCGAGGGCGTCGACCCGCGTGACGTCTTCTTCGAGCTCGGCCGCCGCCAGGCGGTCGCGGGCCAAGAGGACCTCATCGTCGACGTCGCGCTGGCCCTGCGGGGCGCCGGGGCCGGGGACGAGTCGTGACGGATCCGGTGGATCGCGCGGTCCTGTGCGGCATCGGGTACTGGCTGCCGGACCGGACGGTCACCAACGCACAGCTGTGCGAGCGGCTCGACGTGTCGGAGGACTGGATCGAGGGACGGACCGGGATCTCCCGCCGCCGCTGGGTCGAGCCGGGTGAAGCCACGTCCGACCTCGCGGTCGAGGCGGGCCGGGCCGCGCTCAAGTCGGCGGGCGGCGGGCCGGTCGACGCCGTCGTGCTGGCGACCACCACCCCGGACTACCGCTGCCCGGCGACCGCGCCCGACGTGGCCGCGCGCCTCGGCCTGAGCGGCGTCGCCGCCTTCGACGTCTCCGCCGTGTGCACCGGGTTCGTCTACGGCTTGGCGACGGCGGCGGGCTTCATCGCGGCCGGGCTGGCCGAGCGCGTCCTGCTGATCGCCGCCGAGGCGTTCTCCACCCTGCTCGACCCGGACGACCCGACGACCCGGCCGATCTTCGGCGACGGGGCGGGCGCGGTGGTGCTGCGGCGTGGCCGGGCCGGTGAGCCGGGTGCGGTCGGCCCGCTCGTGCTGGGCAGCGACGGCGACCGCAGCGAGCTGATCACGGTCAAGGCCGGCGGCTCGCGGCTGCCCCTCCGGGAGTCGGCTCCCGACGACGGGTCGCAGTACTTCCGGATGCGCGGCCGCGAGGTGTTCCGGCAGTCGGTCGAGCGGATGAGCGCCGCGGCGACCGAGGCGCTGGCGGCGGCGGGCTGGCAGCTGGGCGACGTCGACCGGGTGATCACCCACCAGGCGAACGCGCGCGTCAGCGCCGCGCTGGCCACCCGGCTCGGCCTGGCACGGGACGCGGCGACGACGAACATCGCCGAAGTCGGCAACACCGCCGCCGCCTCGATCCCGGTCCTGCTGGCCCAGGCGGCCGCGAACGGGACCCTCGAGCCCGGCCACCGGGTGCTGCTCGCCGCGTTCGGCGGCGGCCTCACCTGGGGTGCCACCACGCTGACCTGGCCCGAGCTCGAAATCCACGACGCATAGGGCATCCAGCCAACGGACACGGGAGGACGCAATGTACGAGCTGCTGAAGTCGGTCATGACCGAGGTGCTGCTGCTGGACGCCGACGGAGTGCACCCGGACGCGAGCCGCGAAGACGCGGGCCTGGACTCCCTCGCCGTCGTCGAGCTGTCCATGGTGCTCACCGAGCGCCACGGCATCCGGATCACCGACGACGAGCTGCTCGAACTCGACACGGTGGCGGAGATCGTCGCGCTCATGGAGCAGCGGAAGCGGGCCGCGGCCGCCTGAGGGGCCCCGGCCCGCCGCCCGTCAGGTCCGCAGGTACGAGGCGCCGTTCAGGTCGAGGATGGTGCCGCTGGCCCACTCGGCCTCGGCGGAGGCCAGGTAGAACACGCCGGCGGCGATCTCGGCCGGCTCGGCGACCCGGCCGAACGGGCTCTGCGCCCGGATCTCGTCGCCGCCCGGCGGTTTGAGCCAGTCCGTGGTCATGTCCGTGGCCACGAAGCCGGGAGCCACGGCGGAAACCGCGATCCGGTACGGCGCGAGCGCGATCGCCAGTGACTGCGTCAGGGAGTTCACGGCCGCCTTGCTCGCCCCGTAGGCCGGCACCTCCGGCTCGCCGCGGAACGCGCCCCGGGACGAGACGTTGACGATCCGCCCCCCGCGTGCCTGCGCCTTCATGTGGTCGACCGCGCACCAGGTCACGTTGGCCGCGCCGATGAGGTTGACCCCCAGCGTCGCCTGCCAGTGCTTCTGCCAGGTCGCGTAGTCCACCTCCGTGATCGGGTGCGCGACGAAGATGCCGGCGTTGTTCACCAGGACGTCCAGACCGCTCAGCTGCCCGGCGGCGGAGTCCACCGCCGCCTGCACGGCTTCGGCGTCCAGCAGGTCGGCCTCGACGACGGCGTGCCCGCTGCCGTCGAGCCCGGCCACCAGGTCCCCGGCGGCGCCGGCCGGCACCTTGTCCAGGATCGCCACCCGGTCGCCGGCCGCCGCGAACCGCTTCGCGATGGCCCACCCGATACCCCGGGCCGCGCCGGTCACGAGGACCGCGCGCCCCCTCACGTTCTCACCCATGGGTCAGCTCCCCGTTCGCCAATCGGCCGACCGCGTCGGCCAGTACCTCGTCCGGAAGGGAAAAGCAGGCGCGGACGTACGGGCGATCCGGCTTGTCCAGGTAGAACGCCTCGCCGGGCACCGTGCCGACGAGGGTGTTCTCCAGCAGGATCTCGGCCGCTTCCACCCCGGTCGCCACGCCCATCCGCGAGCAGTCGACGAACAGGTAGTAGGCGCCCTCCGGTTCGTTGGGCGACAACCCGGCGGCGGCGAAGCCCGCCGCCAAGGTCCGCCGCTTCCGGTCGTACATCGCGCGGAAGTCGTGGTAGTAGTCCTCGCCCAGGTTCAGCGCCCGCGCGCCGAGCGCTTGCAGCGGAGCCGGTGCGCAGACCACGAACGAGTCGGCCGCGACCCGGACCGCGCCCATCAGCTGTTCCGGGCCGCAGGCGTAACCCAGCCGCCAGCCGGGAATGCTGAACGACTTCCCCAGCGACCCCAGCGTCACCGTTCGTTCGGCGAGGCTCCCGACCGTCGCCGCGGCGAGGTGGGGTTCCGGGCCGAAGTAGATGTCTTCGTACACCTCGTCGGTGATGACGAGCAGATCGTGGTCCTCCGCGACGGCCGCGACGATCTTGAGCTCCGCCGCGGTGAGCCGGCGCCCGCTCGGGTTGTTCGGCGTGCAGATGATCATCGCGCGCGTCCGGCCGGTGACGGCCGCCCGCAGCGATTCCTCGGTGATCTCGAAACCCGGCCCGGTCAGCCGGACCGGCTCCGGGGTCAGGGTGAGCATCCTGATCGAGGAAAGGTAGTAGCCGTAGAAAGGTTCGAACACGATGACGCCGTCGCCCGGGTCGAGCAGCGCCGTGAGCGTCGCCATGAGAGCGCCCGTCGCGCCCACCGTGGCCACGACCTGGGTGGCGGGCTCGACGCTGAGCCCGCTGCTGCGCTTCACCTTGTCGGCAACGGCTTCCCGGAAGACGGCGAGGCCTTCGGGCTGGCTGTACGAATGACCGATGTGCTCGAAGTTCCGCGCGCCGTCGGCCAGCAGCGAGGCCGGCGGTGGAACCTGGCTGAGCCCTTGCGCGAGGTTGACGGCGCCGAGCTCCTGGCAGCGCACCGTCATGGCCCCGATGGCGGACGCCTGCAGGCCCCGCATCCGGTCGGCAACCTTGACCATCGTCAGCCTCCGGTGCTCATCCGGTCCAGGAGCTGGTCGAGTTCCGCGACCGTGGGCGCGTCGAAGAGTTCGTTCATCGAGATCTCCAGGCCGAACGCCGGGCCCACGCGGCTCGCGATCAGCATGGCGTCGATCGATTCGCCGCCCATGATGAAGAAGTCGTCGTCGACACCGCACCGGGTCCGGGAGAGCACCTCGGCGAAGATCGTGCACAGCGCTTCCTGGCGAGGGGTGTCGGGTGACCGGTAGGGCAGCAGCCCGCGCAGGTCCGGAGCGGGAAGCGCTTGCCGCTCCGGAATTCCCTCGGCGTCGACCGGAATGGCGTCGACGACCACGATGGCGGCCGGCACCGCACTGCCCGGCAGCATTTCCCGGACGTGCTTGTGCAGCGCGACCAGATCGAGGCCCGGGCTGCTCGGCACGACGTAGGCCACCAGGACCTGACCGACCGGTTCCTGGGCGTGCGCCAGGACCGCGACGTCCGCGAGTCCGGGGTAGGCGGCCAGTACGTCTCGCACGTCCTGGATCGCAGTGACAGCCATCAGCCGCTCACCTTCCGTTCGGGCTTTGAGGGTCTCTCGGACAACCTTCGCAGGCCCGGGCCGGCCGGCAACCTTCCGCATTGCTCAGATTCCGGTCGCGGCCCGGCAATTCAAGAGTTGCGAATCGCGTATCGGTCGCGGCACGGTAGTGCTCGAACTGCGGAATTGTCGGCAGTGACCGCCGGGTCGCGGAACGAACGGCCGGAGACCGGGCAACGTAGGAGGTGCGCCGCCATTCGGCGTAGCGCGAGGATGGGTGCGCCGGAGGTCGGGCACACCATTCCGGCCGATTCCACGTCAGCCCCGATCGTACTGATTTGAGGCGAGCATGCAGCCGTACCGAGTCGAGATCCCGCAGGCAGCCATCGACGATCTGCACGAGCGGCTGGCCAACACCCGCTGGCCGGAGGAATTGCCCGGCACGGGGTGGGAGCGCGGCGTTCCGCTCGCTTATCTGAAGGAGCTCGCCGAATACTGGCGCACTTCTTATGACTGGCGCGCCACCGAAGCGGCGCTGAACAGCCACCCGCAGTTCGTCACCGAGATCGACGGCGCGACCGTCTACTTCCTGCACGTGCGCTCCCCGGAACCCGGCGCCCGCCCGCTGCTGCTCACCCACGCCTGGCCCGGTTCGGTCGCCGAATTCCTCGACCTGATCGGCCCGCTGTCCGACCCGCGCGCACACGGCGGCGACCCGGCCGACGCTTTCCACGTCGTGATCCCCGCGCTGCCCGGCTACGGTTTCTCCAGCCCGCTGCGCACGACCGGCTGGGACGTGCCGCGCATGGCGCAGGCCTGGGCCGAGCTGATGCGCCGTCTCGGCTACCGCGACTACATCGCCCAGGGCGGCGACGCCGGCGCGGTGATTTCGCTGGCACTGGGCACTTTGGACCCGGAGAACTGCGCCGGCGTGCACGTCAACATGCTGATGACCTTCCCGAGCGGCGACCCGGCCGAGCTCGCCGCGCTCGGCGAGGAAGACCTGGCGCGCCTCGGCCTGCTGGCCAAGTTCGACGAAGAGCTGTCCGGCTACATGAAGCTCCAGCAGACCCGGCCGCAGACGGTGAGCTACGCGCTCACCGATTCGCCGGTCGGCCAGCTGGCCTGGATCGTCGAGAAGTACAAGGAGTGGACCGACTCCGACAAGGTGCCCGAGGACGCGATCAGCCGCGACAAGATCCTCGACGCGGTCTCGATCTACTGGCTGACCGCCACCGCGGGCACGTCCGCGAACTTCTACTACGAGGGCGCCGCCGCGCTGCGCGCGATCGCCGCCGGTGAGAAGCCACCGCCCCCCGCCGTCCCGGTCGGGGTGGCGGTCTTCCCGCGCGACATCTTCCAGCCGGTCCGCAGCTTCGCCGACCGCGACCTGCCGACGCTCGCGCACTGGACGGAGTTCGACCGCGGCGGCCACTTCGCCGCGCTCGAGCAGCCCGAGTCGCTCGTCGGCGACATCCGCTCCTTCGCTCGTTCTCTTCAGCCCCTCGAAAGGTGAACCGATGGAAAGCCGTTGCCCAGTCCTGGACACGACGGGACGTGACATCCACGGAGAGGCCGCTCGCCTGCGGGCTCTGGGCCCGGCGACCCGGGTCGAGCTGCCCGGTGGCGTGCTCGCCTGGTCGGTCACCCGTGCCGAGGTGATCAAGAAGCTGCTCGCCGACTCGAGGGTCACCAAGAACGCGCGCAACTACTGGCCGAAGTTCATCAACGGCGAGATCCCGCCCGACTGGGAGATGATCAGCTGGGTCGCGATGGACAACATGGTCACCGCCACGGGCAAGGACCAGGTCCGGCTGCGCCGCCTGGTCGGAAAGGCCTTCACCCCCAAGCGAACCGAGGCCATCCGCCCGCGGATCGTGGCGCTGACCAACATGTTGCTCGACGCGCTCGCCGCCGCCGGCCCGGACGAGGTGGTCGACCTGCGCGAGCGGTTCGCCTACCCGCTGCCGGCCATGCTGGTCGCCGAGCTGATCGGGATGGACGAGCAGGCCCGCGCCGCCACGGCCAAGGTGATCGACATGATGGTGGACACGACGGTCACCCCCGAGCAGGCCCAGTCGGTCCTCGCCGGCTGGCGCGGCGCGATGGACGAGTTGATCGCGACCAAGCGCGCCAACCCGGGCGAGGACATCACGAGCGACCTGATCGCCGCCCGCGACGAGGACGGGTCCCGGTTGTCCGAGCAGGAGCTCGCCGACACGATCTTCGCGATCCTCGGCGCCGGCTCGGAGACGACGATCAACTTCTTCGACAACGCGATCACCGCGCTGCTCACCCACCCCGGCCAGCTGGAACTGGTCAAGTCCGGCGAGGTGGCCTGGAGCGAGGTCATCGACGAGACCTTGCGCGTCGAGTCCCCGCTCGCATCCCTCCCGCTGCGCTACGCGATGGAGGACATCGACCTCGGCGACGGCGTGACGATCCCCAAGGGCGACCCGATCCTGGTCAACTACGCGGCAATCGGCCGCGACCCGGCCATGCACGGCGAGTCGGCGTGCGAGTTCGACATAACCCGAGCCGACAAGGAACACCTGTCCTTCGGCCACGGCCCGCACTTCTGTCTTGGAGCCGGAATCGCTCGTCTGGTGGCCACTGTCGGCTTGTCCAGCCTCTTCGAGCGGTACCCGAACCTGGCGTTGGCCGTCGAGCCCGCCGAGCTTGAGCCCCTGTCCACGTTCATCATGAACGGCCACCGAGCCCTCCCGGTGCACTTGAAGGGCGCCGAGTCCGCCGCGGCCCAGTAGTTCTCCCGTCTACGAGGGGCGGCTTCTGCCGGCTTGCGCCGGGCAGGGGCCGCCTTTTCGTGCACCGTCGACGGTTCGGCGAAGTCCACATGGGAGCGCGGCCGGAGGCCGGCTCCCGGTGGCTGCCGAATCATCTGTGGACAAGGTCTGGTTGACCGCGCCACCAGGCGCCGGGCGTGCGCCCGGCCACGCCGCTCAGATGCCAGGTGCGCGCCTGGCCGCGCGGGTTGTGGCGCATCTCCGGCTTGCCCGGTCACGCCGCCGAGGCGGCGGGCGGGAACTTTGCCGCGCGGAGTGTGGCGTGCTGTCGGTCTGCTTGGCCGTGCCGCCAGGCACGGGGCGTGCGCCCGCCGCGCGGGTTGTGGGGCATTGCCAGCTCGCTCGGCCACGCCGCCGAGGTGACCGGTGTGCCCTTGGCTGCGCAGGTTGTGGTGCGTTGCCGGTTCGCCTGGCCATACCGCCGAGGCGGCGGGTGTGTCTGGCCGTGCGCGCTGTGGCGCATAGCCGGTTCGCCTGGCCAGGTCGGCCGGGCACCGGGCGTGCGTCCGGCCGCGCCTGCGTTTTGCTGGCAGCTGCCGCGCGTCTTGAGCAGCCTTGCGCGAGGTCAGGCGGCGTCCGATGTGGAGGGCGGTGGCTCGGCGGCCGGCCTTCCGGACTCCGGTGCCCGTTCGGCGCGCTCGGCCAGGTAGCGCAGCTTGGTCAGGTGGCGGCGGACGAGGCCGGCTCGGCGGGCTTCGTCCAGGACGGTGCGGGTCAGGCGGTTGGCCCGCCGGCGCCGGTGTCGTCCGCCGGGTTGTTCGGGGTCCACGGTGTGTTCAACCTCCTTCGTTCGGGGTGAGGTCGGTTCGCTCGATCGGGTTGTCTTGGCGGATGCAGTCGTACTGCGGGTGTCATCGCTGGGCGTGACGGCTCGGCTGCGGAACAGCACCTCACTGCCGGAGGTAACAAGGTTGTCTCGGGATGGGCTCGGTCGGGACCGTTGGGCCACCTGGCCGCTCACGCAGTGCGACTTCCGGACTCACCGTGCACGGGAACGCGGACGGGTGACCGTCCAAAGTGGGGATACGCCGACGGCGTCCGAAGAGGGGACCGGGCACGTGGCCAGGGTGCGTCGTGCGCAGCCGCGCACGACGTCTTCCCTGGTGGCGCCCCCGGCAGGACTCGAACCTGCGACCTAGAGATTAGAAGGCTCTTGCTCTATCCAGCTGAGCTACGAGGGCCCGCGCCGACGGCTGCTGCCGGTAACCCGGCACTGGCAGCTTAGTCGTCGCCATCCTCTCGATCGTTCGACACCGGCGAATCGTTTCAGGTCTCGTTCGACGGAATTCGGAACTTCGGGGGAAACGTCGTCGAGAGCGTGGTGTGGACCTCCTTGAGTGTCGGGTGCGGTGCTGAGGGTGACCGAACGGGCTTCCCGGCGCGCCGCGAACCTGTAATCTGGCGATCAGAAGGCTCTTGCTGTGTCCAGCCCGACCACGCTCGCCCGCACGACCAGCGGCCGGGCAGGCAGCGCCGCGAGCGTCCGCACGCCGCTGCCTCCCTGCCGCGGCGGGCGGCGCGGTGGTCGCCTCACCTCCCTGAACGTGACGCGGGTCGTCTGTGCGCTCTCCCGGCGACATCCCCTGACTCAGGCCAGACGTGCCTGGCCAGGTCGCCGGGTAAGGCGACTTCGCGGTCCAGGCCCACTGCGGCGAGCGCCCGGTCGGAGTGCACGCGGCCGCGGCCGGCCCAGCTGGGCGAGAGGGACCAGTCGAGGCGCCGGTCCGGGTGACCGCCTCGTGGGCCGCGGGACCGCCCGAGAGCCTTGCTGACGCGTTGCGGGCTCTCTGACGACTCGCGGGGACGGCTCGACAGTCGCCGGACCGTCCGTGAGCCTCGCCGACGCGTTGCGGGCCCCCTGGTGACCAAAGAGGGGCGGTACGACGGTCGCAGAGTCGCTTGAGAGCCTCGCTGACGCGATGCGGGCTCTGACGACCACGGAACGGCTCGACGGTCGCCGAATCGTCCGTGAGCCTCGCTGACGCGATGCCGGCTCCCTGGCGACCACGGACGGCTCGACAGTCGCCGAACCGCTCGAGAGCTCAGCTGACGCGTTGCCGGCTCTCTGACGACCACGGACGGCTCGACGGCTGCCGGACCGTCTGTGAGCCTTGCTGACGCGTGCAGGCTCCCCCCTGGCGACCAAGGAACGGCACGACGACCGCCGCCAACCGCCCGAGATGCCCGGCTCGGCCGCCGGAACCCGCGCGAGCCGTGAGCGCTGTGGGAAGCCCGTGGGCGCGCCCCGCCGCTGGGGCGCGCCCACGGGGTGGGGCCGCTGTCGGGGGAGCGGCCCCGGTCGGGTCCGGCCGCCGCCGCGAGCCGGCTCTCCCCTTGGAGCAGGCGGCGGTGCGGGCCCGGGTCAGGCCGTCACTCCCAGATCTGGATCCCGCGGACCAGGAACGGCGCGTCCGGGACGAACGTGCCGCCACCCGGGTAGGTGACGAAATCTCCCTCGGTCGAGCATTCCTCGCTCTGGTACACCGTGACGTCCCGCGTCAGCAGATTCGCGAATGACGATCCGGCGAATCCCTCGGGTAGGGGAATGCATTCCCCCGGATTCGCGGTGCGCAGGTCGAAACGCTGGGCATCGCCGCCGTAGTCGCCGGCCGACCACAGGCAGAATTCGCCCTTCTGGCACCCCGGTTCGGCCTGCGCGGGCGCGGCCTGAGCGGTTCCGACGCTGGTCAGCAAGCCCAGCGCGGCCAGGATCAGCAGGTGCGGCAGCCGGGCGCGGAGACGGCGTGAAGACATCGTGGATTTCCCCTCTGGAATCGCGGCTTGGGGGCCGCGGTGAACTGGTGATTCCAGATTGGCGGGCGGGGGAAGATTTGTCAGCCCGCTATTTCGGATCTGTGGACAGGTTGCCGGGCGGGAGACGGTTGTCCACAGATCCGCGAACGGTCTTGTGGGAGTGCGGAGGAGGTGCTAGGGCCTGGTCCGGCCGCGCGAACTCCGTCACGCTGGGGCCACGAAAGGGGGTTCGATGCGGGACCGGATCGCGGTGTTCGTCGTCTTCGCGCTCAACGGCCTCGCGCTGGGCTCGTGGGCATCGCGCACGCCGGCGCTGGCGGCGCAGGTGCACGCCTCACCGGGAGTTTTCGGCCTGGCGTTGCTCGGCGCCAGCGCCGGGATGCTCGCCGCCGCGTCGGTGTCCGGCCGGATCATCGAACGGGCCGGCGCCCGGGTGGTCGTCGCCGGCAGCACCGCGAGCGCGGCCGGCTCGATGGTGCTGGTCGGGTTCGCGCCGACCGTGCCGCTGCTGGCCGGCGCCCTGCTCCTGATCGGCGCGAGCGTCGGGATGCTCGACGTCGCGATGAACGTCGCCGCGGTGGCCGTCGAACGCCGGATCCGCCGCCCGATCATGCCGGAGTTCCACGCCGGCTTCAGCTTCGGCGCGCTCGCCGGTTCGCTGGCCGCGGGGCTCGCCGCCGGCCACGACTGGCCTCCCGGCCGCCACCTGAGCGTGGCCGCGGTCGTCGCCGTGGCGGTGCTGCTGTTCGTCGTCCGCGCGGTCCCCGGCAGCCGTCCCGAACCCAGCGAAGAAGCCGTGCCGAGCCGGGCGCCGATCCGCCGTCCGGTGCTGTGGCTGCTCGCCGCGGTCGCGCTGGCTTCGGCCATCGCGGAAGGCGCGTCCTCGGACTGGTCCGCCTTGCTGATGACGGCCGAACGCGGCGTCGGCCAAGGCGCCGCGGCCCTCGCGTTCGCCGGCTTCCAGCTGGTCATGGCGCTGACCAGGCTCGCGGGGTCGTGGGCGCAACGCCGGTTCGGCCCCACGCGCTGCCTCGTCGCGGGGTCGGTCCTGGCCGCCGCCGGGCTGCTCGCCGCGGCCGCGATCCCGGTCGCCGCCGCCGGTTACGTCGGCTTCGCGCTCGCCGGGGCGGGCCTGGCGGCGTCGTTCCCGCTCGCCCTCAGCCTGGCCGGCGACGCCGGCAAACGCGGCGACGGCACCGGCGGCGAGCGCGAGATCGGCTTCGTCACGGCGATCGCCTACACCGGCTTCCTCGGCGGGCCGCCCATCGTCGGCGGCATCGCGCAGGTGACGGACTACGGCGTGGCGTTCGGGTTCGTCGGGCTGGTCGCCGCGCTGATCCTGCCCGCCGCCCTCGGCGCCCGGCGGGCGCGGAACCGGGAGGCGGCCGCGCTGACGGCCGAATGACGCTGCCTGGGCCGGCGCACCCCGGCCGCCGCAAAGCCACCCACGACGAGGACGCAGCGGCGTTGACGGCCGAATCGTGACAAAAGTCCGGGAGCCGTGGCCTGCCGGGCAGCGTCTCTTTCCCATACGGCCCCTATCGCCGAAGCCCCGTTGACAGTGCGGAACCGGGCGGGGCAAGCTGAGCCCGTCGTAAACTGAAATGAATGCACCGACGTTACGAGTTCAGGTGGGCTGGTCAGGGTAGGGGCCTTGACCCGGGGAGGACGTCGTGAGGGTTGTGCTGCTCGGCGGCGCGGGGGCGCTCGCCGGCGGAGCCGGGATCCCGCTCGTGCAAGGGGCGGTGCCGAGGCTCGTGCTCGTGCCGGTCGCGTTCCGGCTCGCGTTGTTCCTGCAAGCGGTCTGGGCCGGCGGCCCGCTGGGCGCTCCGGTGCTCGGCCTCGCCATCGTGCTCTACCTCGTGCCGAACCTGGCCGAGGTGGCCTGGGTCTTCCACCGCAGCACCGGCATCCGGCCGGTGCTCGCCGCCGACACCGCGTACACGCTCGTCACGAGCGTCGCCGCGGCGATCTTCGCCGCGCATGAACCCGGCCTCCTTGCCCTGACCTGGCCGAACATCATGGGCACGGTCATGGTCTGGACGCTGCTGCGCGGCGCCCCGTCCGGCGCGATCGCGATCACCGGCGCCGTGCTCCTGCGCTACGGCATGGCCGTGGTGTCCGGCACGTCGGCGCCCGCGACGTGGATCGTGCTCGCCCTGGTCGCGGCCGCCGCGACGGCGCTGGCGATCGTCATGCTCGTCGCCGGGGCGATGCGGTTCGCGCACCGCCTGGGCGAGCAGCGCGGCCGCGCCGCCGAACGGGAGCGGTACCGGCGCGACCTGCACGACACGGTCCTGCAGGTGATGGAGTCGCTCGCGCTGCCGGCACCCCGCGACGGCCTCGACCCGGTGGGCAGTCTCGACCAGGTCCGCCGCATCGCCCGTGCGCACGCCCTGCGCCTGCGGCTGAGCCTCGACGGCGACGCGCCCACGGAGCCGGGCGGCCTCGAGCACCGCCTCGGCGCGCTGGCCGTCGAAATGACGGCGGAGGGCCTGCGCGTCGACCTCGTCTCGCTCGCGAAGCCCACCGACGTCCCGGAGAGCGTTGTCAACTCCCTGCACGACGCGGCTCGCGAAGCGCTGCGAAACACGTTGAAGCACGCGAAGACGGGCAAAGCCGTCATGTGCCTCGAAGAGCACGACGGCATCGTCACGGTGTCCGTGCGCGACCACGGGACCGGCTTCGACGCCGCCGCGCGCCACGCCGGCTTCGGCATCGAGAACTCGATCCACGCCCGGCTGGCCGAGATCGGCGGCACCGCGCGCATCGACTCGGCGCCCGGCCAGGGCACCCGCGTCGTGCTGACCGCGTCGCTGGAGCCGTCAGAGCTGCGTTTCCCCGTCGGGTGAGTCCCGCCACTGCGTGAACGGGCGGTCCAGCGTCCACTTGCCGCCCTGCTCTTCGAGGATCCGGTACTCGCAGGTCCCCGGGTTGGACAGCGACTCGAACAGCTCGATGCTCCAGCCGAAGAGACGGCGGCAGAGCAACCGCAGCGTGAGCCCGTGCGAGACGATCAGGATCGTGTCCGGGTGACCTTCGTCGCGCTGGCGCAGGTCCGAGAGGAACCCCGCGACGCGGTCGTCGACGTCGGCGCCCGACTCGCCGAACGGCAGCCGGTAGAAGAAGTGCCCGAACTCGTTGCGCCGTGCCTTCTGGAGCTCCTGCTCGGCCGGGTCCTGGAGGTTGCCCCAGTCCTGTTCGCGCAGCCGCGGCTCCTGCAGCAGCCGCTCGCACGACGCTTCGATGTCCAGCAGCCGCAACGTTTCCCGCGTCCGCAGGTACGGGCTGACGTAGACGGCGGGCCGCGCGCCGCCGAGCAGCCGGGCGATCTCCGGGCCGGCGGCAAGCGCTTCCCGCTCGCCCTGTTCCGTCAGCGGCAGGGCGTGGTCCGGGATCCGCGTGTAGGCGAGCTCGTCGACGTTGCCGAGCGACTCGGCGTGCCGCAGGAGGATCATCTTCACGCTCCCATCCTGCCCGTCACACGGGCCTGACCGGGGCTGGGCATACCCTCTGGGGCGTGTCCAGCGAGCCCGTGACGAAATCCGGCGTCCCCACGCAGCGCCGGGCCAGTGTGCTGCCCCTGCTCGCGGTCGGCGTGCTGCTGGCCGCCGTCGTCGCGATCGGGCTGATCGCGCTCACCGGCGGGGCCGGCTACGTCATCGCCGGCCTGCCGGATCCGGGGCTGGTCACCAAGTACGGCATCACCGTCATGCGCGTGCTGTCCGAAGCCGCGTCGGTGATCTGCGTCGGGTCGCTGCTGCTGGCCGCGTTCCTGGTGCCGCCGCAGAAGTCCGGCACGCTCGGCCCGGAGGGCTACGGCGCTCTCCGCGCGGCCGGGATCGCCGCCTGGGTGTGGTTCGGCGCGGCCTTGCTCTCGGTCGCCTTCACCGCCGCGGACACCGCCGGGAAGCCGTTCGGCGAGGTCCTGGACCCGCAGACGCTGCTCGACCTGGTCGGCGCCATCGAGCAGCCGAAGGCCTGGCTGTGGACCGCGCTGATCGCGATCCTCGTCGCGCTCGGCTGCCGGCTCGCGCTGTCGTGGGGCTGGACGGCGGTGCTGTTCTTCCTGGCCGTCGGCGGGCTCGTGCCGGTCGCGGTCACCGGGCACTCGGCCAGCGGCGGCTCGCACGACGTCGCCACCAACAGCCTGCTGTTCCACCTCGTCGCCGCGTCGCTCTGGGTCGGCGGGCTGATCGCGCTGCTGGCACTGGGCTACCGGCGCGGGAACCACCTGAGCCTGGCCGCGCAGCGGTTCTCGCGCCTGGCGCTGGTCTGCTGGATCGTGATGGCGATCTCCGGCGTGGTCAACGCACTGGTCCGGATCGGCTTCAACGACCTGTTCACCACCGACTACGGCCTCCTGGTCGTCGCCAAGACGGTCGCGTTGCTCCTGCTCGGCGTCTTCGGCCACCAGCAACGCCGGAAGGGCATCCCGGACCTCGTCGACGGCAAGGGCGGGGGCCAGCTGATGCGGCTGGCCGCGGTCGAGATCCTGATCATGTTCGTCACCATCGGGATCGCGTCCGGCCTGGCCAGGACACCGCCACCGGCGGACGCGGTCACCCAGCCGTCCACCACCGAGCTGCTGATCGGCTACAACCTCGACGGCGCGCCGACGGTGTGGCGGCTGCTCTTCGACACCCGCTTCGACCTGGTCTACGGCACCCTCGCGCTCGTGCTCGGCGGGCTGTACCTCGCCGGGGTGCAGCGGCTGCTGCGCCGCGGCGACTCCTGGCCGGTCGGCCGCACGGTCTCCTGGATCGTCGGCTGCGTGGTGCTGCTGATCGCGACGTCGTCCGGCATCGGCCGCTACGCGCCCGCGATGTTCAGCGTCCACATGGGCAACCACATGCTGCTGTCGATGGTGGCGCCGGTGCTGTTCGTCCTCGGCGGGCCGGTGACGCTCGCGCTGCGCGCCCTGCCGGCCGCGGGCAAGGACGCCCCGCCGGGACCGCGCGAGTGGATCGTCGCCTTCGTGCACTCCCCGGTGTCGCGGTTCCTGACCCACCCGGTGGTCGCGCTGCTGCTGTTCGTCGGCTCGTTCTACGCGCTGTACTTCTCCGGCCTGTTCGACAACGCGCTGAACTACCACTGGGCGCACCTGGCGATGAACGCGCACTTCCTGCTCGCCGGGTACGTCTTCTACTGGCCGGTGATCGGCGTCGACCCGGCGCCGCGGCGGATCCCGTACCTCGGCCGGCTCGGCATGATGTTCGCCGCGATGCCGTTCCACGCGTTCTTCGGCGTGATCCTGATGAGCACCCAGACCGTCATCGGGCAGGCGTTCTACGGCCAGCTGCACCTGCCGTGGGTGTCCGACCTGCTCACCGACCAGCGGCTCGGCGGCGGCATCGCCTGGGCGTCGGGCGAGCTCCCGGTGCTGCTGGTGCTGATCGCTTTGCTGGTGCAGTGGTCGCGCCAGGACGAGCGCGAGGCGAAGCGGCGAGACAGGCGCGAA
This sequence comes from Amycolatopsis ponsaeliensis, assembly GCF_030182635.1. Lineage (NCBI taxonomy): Bacteria > Bacillati > Actinomycetota > Actinomycetes > Pseudonocardiales > Pseudonocardiaceae > Amycolatopsis > Amycolatopsis ponsaeliensis. Next base: position 287,045 of record NZ_JAPZLD010000006.1, on the reverse strand, counting down.
GCGGCGACCGGCGACGAGGAGCTGAACGCCTACAACGCGATGCTGAAGAACCTCGCCGACGGCAAGCGGGCCGACTGAGTCTCGACTTCCGGTTGAGGTTCAGCCTTGTCCGGAGCCGGGCAAAACGACGGTTTCGGTGACCCCGGGCTGACTTTCGGTAGTCCGACGGTGACCGGCGTCGGGTCGCGATCAGGTGCGCTCTACGATCGTCGGTATGGCCGAGTTCATCTACACCATGAAGAAGGTGCGCAAGACCGTCGGGGACAAGGTCATCCTCGACGACGTCAGCACCGCGTTCTACCCCGGCGCCAAGATCGGCGTGGTCGGGCCGAACGGTGCCGGTAAGTCCACCGTTCTCAAGATCATGGCGGGGATCGAGACGGCCAGCAACGGCGAGGCGTTCCTCCAGCCCGGTGCGAGCGTGGGCATCCTCATGCAGGAGCCGGAGCTCAACGAGGAGAAGACGGTCCGGGGGAACGTCGAGGAGGGCCTCGGCGAGATCAAGACCAAGCTCGACCGCTACAACGAGATCGCCGAGCTGATGGCGACCGACTACAGCGACGCCCTGATGGAGGAGATGGGCCAGCTCCAGGAGGAGCTGGACCACGCCGACGCCTGGGAGCTCGACTCGACCGTCGAGCAGGCGATGGACGCGCTGCGCTGCCCGCCGCCCGAGGAGGGCGTCACGCACCTGTCCGGTGGTGAGCGCCGCCGCGTCGCGCTGTGCAAGCTGCTGCTGTCGGCGCCCGACCTGCTGCTGCTCGACGAGCCCACCAACCACCTGGACGCCGAGAGTGTCCTGTGGCTGGAGCAGTTCCTCTCCCGCTACGCCGGCGCCGTCCTCGCCGTCACCCACGACCGGTACTTCCTGGACAACGTCGCCGAGTGGATCATGGAGATCGACCGCGGCCGCGTCGTCGGCTACGAGGGCAACTACTCGACGTACCTGGAGAAGAAGCAGGAACGTCTCGCGGTCCAAGGCAAGAAGGACATGAAGCTCGCGAAGCGGCTGAAGTCCGAGCTCGAGTGGGTGCGGTCCAACGCCAAGGCCCGCCAGACGAAGTCCCGTTCGCGGCTCGACCGCTACGAGGAGATGGCGGCGGAGGCGGACAAGCACCGCAAGCTCGACTTCGAAGAGATCCAGATCCCGCCGGGCCCGCGGCTGGGCAACGTCGTGGTCGAGGTCGAGAAGCTCAAGAAGGGCTTCGACGACCGCGTCCTCATCGACGGCCTGTCGTTCGACCTGCCGCGCAACGGCATCGTCGGCGTGATCGGCCCGAACGGCGTCGGCAAGACCACGCTGTTCAAGACCATCGTCGGGCTCGAGGAGCCGGACGACGGCGTGGTCAAGATCGGCGAGACGGTCAAACTGTCCTATGTGGACCAGAACCGCGGCGGGATCGACCCGAAGAAGACGGTCTGGCAGGTCGTCTCCGACGAGCTGGACTACATCCACGTCGGCCAGACCGAAATGCCGTCGCGCGCATACGTCAGCGCGTTCGGTTTCAAGGGCCCGGATCAGCAGAAGCCGGCGGGCGTGCTCTCCGGTGGTGAGCGCAACCGGCTCAACCTGGCGCTGACGCTCAAGCAGGGCGGGAACCTGATCCTGCTCGACGAGCCGACGAACGACCTGGACGTCGAGACGCTGGGCTCGCTGGAGAACGCGCTGGAGCAGTTCCCCGGCTGCGCCGTCGTGATCTCCCACGACCGGTGGTTCCTCGACCGGGTCGCGACGCACATCCTGGCCTGGGAAGGCACCGACGAGAACCCCTCGCAGTGGTTCTGGTTCGAAGGCAACTTCGAAGGGTACGAGAAGAACAAGGTGGAGCGGATGGGCGCCGAGGCCGCCCGCCCGCACCGTGTCACCCACCGCAAGCTGACCCGCGACTGAGGGGGCGGGTTTCCCCGTGGAAGCCAGCAAGCAGCACCGGACGGGCCCGCTCTCCCACGAGAGCGGGCGCGCCGCCAATGCCGGGGGAACCCTCTCCGCAGTAGGCCGGCTGATCGAGCGGGCGGATGCCCTGCACCTGCGGGCGCCCGAGCTCGCGCTCGTCCTGGGTGAGCGCGCGGCCGCGTTGTCCGAGGCCGCCGGCGCCGACGAGCAGTGGATCCGGTCCGAGAGCCTGGTCGTGTCCGCGCGCGTCCGGCTCGGCGAACGTCCGAGCACGGTCGGGCGGGCGGTCGCGGCGTTGCGCGCGGCCGAGCACGCCGGCTACGGCGACATCGCCGCGCGGCTGCGCATCGACCTCGCCGTGTGCGCCCGCAGCCTGGGCGTGCCGCTGACCGGGCTCGCCGCCCTGCGGCCGGTGCTCACCGATCCGGTCGTCTCGCCGGTGCACCGCGCCGCCGCGCTGACCCACCTCGTCGGCTGCCTCGGGTTGCTGGGCCGGAAGGCCGAGCTGGACCGGGCGCTCGTCGAGGCGGACAAGCTCGTCCTCGGCGACGAGTCCCTGGGTGCCGACACCCAGCTGCTGGTGCGGGCGCTGCTGCGCGTGGGCACGGCCGCACACCGGCGTCGGCACGGTGACCTGACCGCGGCGGCCGACGCGGCCCGGACCGGCTTGGGCTTCCTGGAGAAGCTCGACAACCCGGCCGACGACGGCGGGCTCGTCCGGATCCGGCTCGTGCTGCTTCTGGTGAGCACGCTGCTCGACCGCGGCGACGCCGAAATGGCGTATGAGATCGCCGAGCCGATCCTCGCCGAGCCGGTGCGGGCGGCCGGGGTCGCGCCGATGGGCTGGCTGCGGCTGGCCGTCGCGACCCGGATCCACCTGTCCTCGGGTTCGGGCGAAGCGGCGATCGAGTTGGTCCGCGAAGCCGTGGCGAGCACCGACCGGCACGGGCTGTCCGCGATCACCGCGCGGCTGTGGCTGGAGCTGGCGCAGCTGGAGGAGCGGTTCGGGCAGCCTGAAGAAGCCATCGCGTGCCTGTACCGCTCGCGCGCGGCCGAGCAGCTCCACGCGCGGGCCCGGCGGCAGGCGTGCGGCGTGCTGGCCGGCGAGTTCGGCACGGGGGAGCCGGCGTCGGTCGACCTCGACGAGGTGCTGAAGGCGGTGCCGTCGCGGCCGGTCCCGGTCGTGGCCGAAGTGGTGGCGGCCCCCGAGCCTTCGCTGCGGACGCCGGGCTGGTCGTTCGGCCGCGAGGAGACCCCGAAGCCCGAGCCGCGGCAGCCGGCGCCCGCGTGGTCGTTCGAACGGCCGCGCGTGACCGCCGACGCGGCCGAGACATCGCTGATGCCGGCGGTGCGGGACGAGCCCGCGGAGCCCCGCGTGCGCCCGGAGCCGGTGGTCGTCGAGCGGCGGCGGCCGGAGCCGGTCGAGGCTCAGCCGGCGGGACGTCGGGAGCCGGAGCCCATCGAGGTCCGGTCGGCTTCGGTTGAGCCGGTGCGCCGGTCTGAGTCTGTCGATCCTCCGCGGCGTGAGCTGGAGCCGATCGAGGTGCGGTCGGCTTCGGTTGAGCCGGTGCGCCGGCCCGAGTCCGTCGAACCCCCGCCGCGTGAGCTGGCGCCCATCGAGGTGCGGTCGGCTCCCGTCGACCCGCCGTGGCGGCGCGAGTCGCCCGGTCAGGCGCGGCCGATCCCGGCCACGCCGGAACCCGCCGTAGCGCAGCCGTCCGGACGCCGGCGCGCGCCCGAGGTTCCCGCCGAGCCGATCGAAGTCCGCACTGCGCCCGAGCGCCGGGCCGAACCTGCCGAGACCCGGGCCGCCGCTCCCGAGCCACCTGCGCCGCGGGAGATCGAGAAGACCAAGTTCTCGTGGGCGGCCCTGGCCGAAGCGCGGCTGCGGGAGACCGCCGCCGAACGCGAGTCGGCGCCCACGCGCATCACGCCGGCCCTGCCGCTCGCGCCCGAGCCCGCCGCCGAGCGGGAGCCGCGGCGCGAACCGCAGCCCTCGACCCGCCACGACGCCGAGCACGGTTCCGAGGCCGCCCAGTCGGTGCTGGACCGGTTGGGCATCTCGTCGTCGGCCGGCGCGAGCGGCGGTCGTCGCCGTGCCGAAGACGCCGACAGCCGCGCCGACGACAGCCCGCGCCGGGAGCGCGCCGAGCCGGAGCTGGCGCCACCGCCGCGGCCGGAGGACGAGCCGCCGTCGGTGCCGGACTACCGCGACGAAGCCGAGCCCTGGCTCCCGCGGCTGCGGATGCCGCCGTCCCTGGAGCCGATGGAGGACTTCGGCCACTGGACCCCGGCGACGGCCCCGTTCCCGGAGAGCTACGCGCGCGCCATCGCGGAAGACGAGCCCCCGCCGGACGCGGGCCTCGCGGACCTGCTCGCCCGCGCGCTGGCCGAGCACCAGGCAGGCACCGCGAGCGCGGCGGCGCTGGTCAAGCAGCTGGGATCGAAGGACACGGGCCGCCGCAACGGCCACGGCCGCAACGGTCACGGAGCCGAGGTCCCGGACTCCCGCCGCCACGGCTCGGGCGACTGACCAAGCCCGAGTCCCGGCTCGGCAGGTGTCTTGAATGAGTCATTCAAGACCTGCGACGTCCTGAATGACTCATACAAGACGTCGGCAGAGCACCGGTGCCGAGCCCGCACCGAGCCCGCGAACCCTCCCGAGCCCACCGGGCCGTCCTCGTTTCACCCCGCGAAGCCCCCGCGCCGAACCCGGACCCGTCGCCGAATTGCCGGATTCGCCCACCCCGCACCGCACCCCAGCGGGCCCCGCGTCGGCGAGACCCCCCTATTCGTCGCCGACCTGTCGGAGCCCCGCGGACAGTGGCGTCCGTCGCACTCCGGCGTCGCCGACCGGCCGACACCCTTCGCCGAACGGCTCCGCCGGACCTCAGCTGAACCGATCATGTTGGCTCTACGTCGGGTAACGCCCGCCGAGCCCGGCTGGTCAGCGCCGCGCGGACCCTCCGAACGCAACCCGTCAGTAGCTTGACCGATCACGCGAAATCGCTGGCCCGGAAGGGTTTTCCGGGTCTGGGGAACCCCCGGGTCTTCATGTGATCCCCGATCGCGGCGCATTAGTGTGGGGTAGTCCGGTTCAACGCCGAACCGGCGTGGTGCCATCTCACGAATACTGGAGAGTTGCCTCAAATGAGCTCGACCGGAGTCTCGTCCCTACCCGGAACCGGAGCCGACACCGAACCCGAATTCGGTCAGCGCTCCCCGGCCAGCCCGGAGCAGATCAGGGACGACCTGATCGACGCCGCCGCCGGCCTGGCGCCGGAGATCGGGGAGCTCATCCGGCTCTACTACCGGCACATCCCAGCTGAAGAGATCGTCGGCGACGAGCCCGTCAACCTGGTCGGCGCGGTGCGCTCGCACCTGCAGCTCGCCAAGTCCCGGATGCCCGGCCGCCCGGCCGTGCGGCTGCTGAACCCCACCGTCGCCGAAGACGGCTGGGCGCGCGAAGCCACCGTCGTGCAGGTCGTCACCGACGACATGCCTTACCTCGTCGACTCGATCGCCGCGGAGTTCGCCCGGGACGGCGTGCAGGTGCAGCGGATCGTCCACCCGATCGTCGTCGTCAGCCGCGACCTGACCGGCGAGCTCCAGGAAGTCCATCCGGACGCCGACCCGGGCGAGCCGCCCGCGAACTCGGCCGCCGAGTCGTGGATGTACATCGAGATCGACTTCGTCACCGATCCGAACCGGGCTCGCGAGCTCGACAACCGCCTCTCCAGCGTCCTGGGGGACGTCCGCGAGGTCGTCGAGGACGCCGAGAAGATGGCCCAGACGGCCTGCCAGCTCGCGAGCGAACTGGAAACCGACCCGCCGAAGCTGCCCCAGGCCGAAGTCGCCGAGGGCGCCCGCCTGCTGCGCTGGCTGGCCGACGGGCACTTCACGTTCCTCGGCTACCGCCGCTACGAACTGGTCGACAACCCGCACCCGGACTCGGACGACCCGGCCCTGCGCGCCGTGCTGGCTTCCGGGCTCGGCGTGCTGCGCCAGGACAGCCTGGCCGCCCGCGGCCTCACCGCCGGCCCGGACACCGCCGCGTCCGCGCTTTCGCCGACGCTGCTGGTGCTGACCCAGGCGAGCGCACCCTCGACCGTGCACCGGCCGGTCTACCCGTACTACGTCGGCGTGAAGACCTTCGACGGCGAAGGCCACGTCACCGGCGAACACCGCTTCCTCGGCATGTTCACCACCACGGCGCTGCACGAGAACGTCCTCGACATCCCGGTGGTCTGCAAGCGGGTCCGCGAGGTCATCCACCGCGCCGGGTTCCCGATGGAGTCGTTCTCCGGCCAGCGGATGCTCGAGGTGCTGCAGAACTGGCCGCGTGCCGACCTGTTCTCCGCCGACACCGACTCGCTGTACTCGACGACCACCGGCGCGATCACGCTGTCGGACCGCCGGCGGCTACGGCTGTTCCTGCGCCGCGACCCGTACGGCCGCTTCTACTCCTGCCTCGTCTACCTCCCGCAGGACCGCTACACGACGCGGTCGCGGCTGGCGATGCAGGAAGTCCTGCTGGAAGAGCTCGAAGGCACCCAGCTCGAGTACAGCGCGCGGATCGGCGAGACCGTCCTCGCGCAGGTGCACTTCATGGTGCACACCGATCCCACGCGCCGGCTGGAGCTGGACACCCCGCGCATCCAGGACCGGCTCAACGACGCCGTCCGCAGCTGGGACGACCGGATGGTCGAGGCGGTCCTCGACGAACGCCGTGAGCGTTCGGACGGCGGCGTCGCCGTGGGCGTCCTCGGCGAGGAGTCGGCGACCGAGCAGGGCCAGCGCTTCGCGAGCGTCTTCCCCGAGGGCTACCGGGAGGACTTCTCCGCCGAAGAGGCACTCGCCGACCTTCGCGCGCTCGACTCGCTGACCGACGAGGGCGACCTCGCGCTGTCGTTCTACTTGCCCGCCGACGCCGAGCCCGGCGAGCGCCGGTTCAAGCTCTACCTGCGTGGCGAGGGCGTGACGCTGTCGAAGGTGCTCCCGGTGCTGCAGGCGATGGGCGTCGAGGTCGTCGACGAGCGGCCGTACGAGCTGCACCGCGAAGACGGCGGCGCGTGCTGGATCTACGACTTCGGCCTGCGCATCGACCAGAAGGTGATGGCCAAGCCGGACGCCGAAGCCATTACGGCGCTGCGCGACCGCTTCCAGGACGCCTTCGAGGCTGCCTGGCGCGGCGACGCCGAGGTCGACGGGCTCAACGGCCTGGTGCTGCGTGCCGGGCTCACCTGGCGCCAGGCGGCCGTGCTGCGCGCCTACTCGCGGTACCTGCGCCAGGCCGGCAGCGCGTTCTCCCAGGACTACATCCAGAACACGCTGCTGAACCACACCCAGGTCGCGACGAAGCTGCTGCGGCTGTTCGAGGCCCGCTTCGACCCGCAGCTGGGCGACGCCGACCGCGAGGCCGCGACCGAAGCGCTGGCGAGCGAGCTGAGCGCGATGATCGACGAGGTCACCAGCCTCGACGAGGACCGCATCCTGCGCCGGCTGATGGCCGTCATCCAGGCCACGCTGCGGACGAACTACCACGTCACCGACGCCGACGGGGCCCCGCGGACCTACCTGGCGATCAAGCTCGACCCGGCCGGCGTGCCCGACCTGCCCGAGCCGCGGCCGCGCTTCGAGATCTTCGTGTACTCGCCGCGCGTCGAGGGCGTGCACCTGCGCTTCGGCGAGGTCGCGCGCGGTGGCCTGCGCTGGTCGGACCGGCGTGAGGACTTCCGCACCGAGATCCTCGGCCTGGTCAAGGCGCAGGCGGTCAAGAACGCCGTGATCGTGCCGGTCGGCGCGAAGGGCGGCTTCGTCGTGAAGATGCCGCCGGCCCCGACCGGCGACGCGAGCATCGACCGCGACGCCCAGCTCAACGAGGGCATCGCCTGCTACCGCATGTTCATCTCCGGCCTGCTCGACCTGACCGACAACCGGATCGAGGGCAAGACCGTGCCCGCGCCCGGCGTCGTCCGGCACGACGCCGACGACTCGTACCTGGTCGTCGCGGCGGACAAGGGCACCGCGAAGTTCTCCGACATCGCCAACGAGATGTCCGCGCGGTACGGCTTCTGGCTCGGCGACGCGTTCGCCTCCGGCGGCTCGGTCGGCTACGACCACAAGGCCATGGGCATCACGGCGAAGGGTGCCTGGGAGAGCGTCAAGCGGCACTTCCGCGAGCTGGGCAAGGACACCCAGACCGAGGACTTCACCGTCGTCGGCATCGGCGACATGATGGGCGACGTCTTCGGCAACGGCATGCTGCTGTCGGAGCACATCCGGCTCGTCGCCGCGTTCAACCACATGCACGTCTTCCTCGACCCGAACCCGGACGCGGCCTCGACGTTCGCCGAGCGCCGCCGGCTGTTCGACCTGCCGCGCAGCTCGTGGGACGACTACGACCGCTCGCTGATCAGCGAGGGCGGCGGGATCTACCCGCGCTCGGCGAAGTCGATCCCGATCAGCCCGCAGGTCCGCGAAGCCCTCGGCCTCGACGAAGGGGTCACCGCGCTGGCGCCGATGGACCTGATCCAGGCGATCCTGCTGGCCCCGGTGGAACTCCTCTGGAACGGCGGCATCGGCACCTACGTCAAGGCGGAGACCGAAACCCACACCGCGGCAGGCGACAAGGCCAACGACGCCATCCGCGTCGACGGCAAGCAGCTGCGCGTCAAGGTGCTCGGCGAGGGCGGCAACCTCGGCCTGACCCAGCTGGGCCGGATCGAGTTCGCCCGCGCCGGCGGCAAGATCAACACCGACGCGCTGGACAACTCGGCCGGCGTCGACTGCTCCGACCACGAGGTCAACATCAAGATCCTGCTCGACCACCTGGTGACGACCGGGAAGCTCGAGGAGGCGCAGCGCAACGACCTGCTGGCGGAGATGACCGACGAGGTCGGCGCGCTGGTGCTCGACGACAACTACCGGCAGAACGCCGTCCTCGGCGTCAGCCGGGCGCACGCCGCGCCGATGCTGTCGGTGCACGCGCGCCAGGTCCAGGCGCTGGTGGCCGCGGGCGCCTTCGACCGGAAGCTCGAAGCGCTGCCGAGCAACTCCGAGTTCCGCGAGCTGGAGAAGGCGGGCAAGGGCCTCACGTCACCGGAGCTCGCGACCCTGCTCGCGCACGTCAAGCTGGAGCTGAAGGGCGAGCTGCTGGCCAGCGACCTGCCCGACTCGAAGGTGTTCGCCGGCCGGCTGTCCGAGTACTTCCCGAAGCCGCTGCGCGAGCGGTTCGCCGACGCGATCGGCGAGCACCCGCTGAAGCGCCAGATCATCACCACGATGATCGCCAACGAGGTGGTCGACGGCGGCGGGATCTCCTTCGTCTACCGGCTGATGGAGGAGATGAGCGCGACGGCGACCGACGCCGTCCGCGCGTACGCGGTGGTGACGCGGGTGTTCGACCTGCCGGCCCTGTGGGCGGAGATCGACGCGCTCGACAACGTCGTGCACACCGACGTCGCCGACGCGATGGTGCTGGAGACGCGGCGGCTGCTCGACCGGGCCGCGCGCTGGTTCCTCACCAACCGCCCGCAGCCGCTGGCGCCGCTGTCGGAGATCAAGCGCTTCGGCCGGGTGCTGGGCAAGCTCGTTCCGAAGATCGGTGACCTGCTCCGCGGCCGCGAGGCGGAGTCGGTGCAGAAGCACGTGGAAGAGCTGATCGCCGCGAACGTGCCCGAGGAGCTGGCTCGCCGCGTCTCGCTGCTGCTGCACACCTACGGCCTGCTCGACGTCACCGAGGTGGCCGAGCTCGCCGAGCAGCAGGTCGGCGTGGACGCCCCGCACAGCCCGGCGGAGACGGCGGAGCTGTACTACGCGCTGTCGGCACACCTGGACGTCGACAAGATGCTGACCGAGATCAGCGCGCTCGAACGCGGCAACCGCTGGCACGCGCTCGCCCGGCTTTCGCTGCGCGACGACGTCTACGGTTCGCTGCGGGCGATCACGCTGGACGCCTTGAAGCACAGCGACCCGGGCAGCAGCGGGGACGCCAAGATCGCCCAGTGGGAGAAGACGAACGCGTCCCGGCTGCAGCGGGCCCGCGTCGCGCTGGACGAGATCACCAAGTCCGGCCGGCTCGACCTCGCGACGCTTTCGGTGGCGGCCCGGCAGATCCGGAGCACGGTGCGGTGACCTACGTTGCGCACGTCCGCCCGCGCTGGACGGACATGGACGTCTACGGCCACATCAACCACGCGAAGATGGTGACGCTGCTCGAAGAGGCACGCATCCCGCTGCTGTTCAAGGGCGCCGTCGAGGCGGGGCTCGAGGAGCTGCCGAAGGGCATCGTCGTCGTCAAGCTGGAGGTGGCCTACAAGGCGCCGATCGTGGTGTCCGGGCAGGAGCTCCGCGTGGACATCGACCTGACGGAGCTGCGCGCGGCGAGCTTCCGGCTGGTCTACCGCGTGCACACCGGGCCGGCCGAATCCGACCCGGTCGCGGTCACCGCGGAGACGGTGCTGGCGCCGTACGACACGGTCGCGCTGCGGCCGCGTAGGCTCAGCCCGCCCGAGTCGGAGTTTCTGAAGCAGGGGTTCGCGGATGCCTGAGCTTTTCGTGCCGGACGCGGCGGACCGGGAGACCCTCGGTGCGTTCGTCGCCCGCGCGGTCCGGCTGGACGGCCAGACGGCCGTCCGGCTGCGGCAGCGCGGCGACGGCGTGGTCGAGGCCTGGACGGCGACGCCGTTCGAGTGCCTGGCCACGCGCGCGGTGGCCGGTGACGTCACGCCCGGCGACGTCACGGTGTCCGGCAACGAGCTGCTGGCGGCGCTGACGGTGGCGGGAGGGCCGCGGATGGACCCGGGTCCGGCCCGAGACCTCCTGTGGCACGGCGAGCTGCCGCCGTCCGGGCCGTGGCAGCTGGTCGACGAGCTGCCCGCCCGGGTGGTGTCGGACCTGGCCGACCGCGGCGTGACGCTGGCGCGCGACAACGCCGGCCCGCACGGCAACCCGCCGGCGTCGCTGATGGACCAGGCGGTGCTGACGGTCAGCGGCGGCACGGTCGAGGTCAAGGTCCAGATGCGCTGCCTGTTCGCGATGTCCGGCATGGGGTTCGTGGATTCGGACGTGGACGGCGACGTGGTCCGCGTGACGGCGACGGACTCGTGGCTGCGCCTGGACGCGCGCTACGGCGCGATCGTGCGGCGCCGGCACGCGCTGCTGCCGCTGCTGTTCTGATTACGGAATCCTTGTGTCGCGGGCGTGCGCCGGTTTTCGGTGGCACGCTGGTGCACATGCCCCCGGACGACGACCCGACGGCGGACTTCCTCGACGAAGTCCGCGAGGAGGAGACGCCCTGGCGTCGCGAGCGTCCGCCGGGGGAGCAGGCGCCGGAGCGTGCCGAGCGTCCTGAGAGGTGGGGCCGCACGCGAGCGGCGGGCCGGGCGGCCGCCCAAGCGGCGCCCTACCTCCAGGCCGCGGCGCTCGTGGCGTGGCTGGCGAGCGGCGCCTTCGACGACGGCTCCGGCGACCAGAGCGGTTGACAGGCTCGTGACCGATTGGTTACAGTCCGCGCCTTCCCGGAGGTGAGCCAGTTGATGAGGTTCCCGGCGTTCACCGTGGCCGTGACCCGCGAAGCCGGTGTGTGGACCGCGAAGGTGACCGACGGACTCGACGGCGCCGCGGGTGAATTCAAGCAGTTCGTCGACGTCGACCCCGGCATGCGGAAGATCATCGCGAACCTGACCGCGCTCCCGCCCGAGCGGTTCCACCTCCGGTGGCGCTACGAGTTCGACGACGCGGACGCGACCGAACTCGTGCTGCAGTACCAGGAGGCGCACCGGATCGCCGAGGACGTGGCCGAGTGGCGCGAAGGGGTCCGCGCGCGCCTGGTGTCGGCGTTGAACGGGCAGATCTCGCAACGCGCGATCGCCGACCTGCTCGGGCTGTCGCACCAGCGCGTCAACCAGATCGCGCGCGGCCCCGCACCCGAGGCGGCCGAAGTGGCCAAGCCCGGCCGGTGGGTGCCGCTCTAAACGAGCCAGGCGGCCGAGTCCGCCGGCAGCTTCCCGTCCACCAGCGGGCTGCTGCTCAGCAGCACCTCGCCCGGCGGCAGCGCGATGGGGCTCGCGGACGTGTTCAGCGCGCACACCAGGCCGCCGCTCTTGCGGCGGAACGCGAAGCAGCCGGCCGGGGCGCCGTACCACTCCAGCTCGTCGCCGTCGAACGCCGGATGCGTCTTCCGCAGCTCGATCGCCTGCCGGTACAGCGAAAGCGTCGAGCCGGCGTCTTCGATCTGCTTCTCGACCGTGAGCGCGGCCCACTCGCCGGGCATCGGCAGCCACGTCCGCGGGTTGCGGGAGAACCCGAACGGCGGCAGGTCGCCTTCCCACGGGAGCGGCACCCGCGAGACGTCCCGCCCGAACTCGGCCCCGCTGGTCTTCGCGCGCGGGTCGGCCATCTCGGCGGCCGGGATGTCCACGTTGGCCAGGCCGAGCTCTTCGCCGTTGTACAGGTAGACCGTGCCGGGCAGCGCCAGCTCGACCAGCGCCATCGCCCGCGCGCGGCGCACGCCCGCGGCGCCCCCGCCGTAGCGGCTGACCTGCCGCCAGACGTCGTGGTTGCCCAGCGTCCAGGTGGCGGGCGCGCCGACCTTCGCCGGCACCGTCAGGGAGCGCTGGATGGCCGTGCGCATCGCGTCCGCGTCGAAGTGGGTCAGCACCAGCCGGAAGTTGAACGCCAGGTGCAGCTCGTCGGGCCGCAGGTACCGGGACAGGCGTTCCTCGTCGGTCACCCAGATCTCGCCGACGGCCATCGCTTCCGGGAACTCGTCGAGCACCTTGCGGATCATCTGGTGGATCTCGTGGACACCGTCGTGGTCCCACCGCGGGTCGTAGTAGTGGCTGGGCCCGAGCGCGTCGGCGCGCGGGTCCATGTCCGGCAGGCCGGGCGGCTTGGCCATGCCGTGCGCGACGTCGATGCGGAAGCCGTCGACGCCGCGTTCGAGCCAGAAGCGCAGGGTGCGTTCCAGGTCGGCGGCGACCTCCGGGTTGGCCCAGTTGAGGTCCGGCTGCTGCGGCGCGAACAGGTGCAGGTACCACTGCCCGTCCGGCACCCGCGTCCACGCCGGCCCGCCGAACGCGCTGACCCAGTTGTTCGGCGGGTCCTCGCCCTTCGGGCCGACGCCGTCGCGGAAGATGTAGCGGTCGCGCTCCGGGCTGCCCGGCGCGGCCGCCATCGCCGACTTGAACCAGGCGTGCTGGTTGCTGGTGTGGTTGGGCACCACGTCGACGGTGACCTTGATGTTGCGCTTGTGCGCCTCGGTCAGCAGCACGTCGAAGTCGCCGAGGGTGCCGAACATCGGGTCGACGTCACGCGGGTCGGCGATGTCGTAGCCGTGGTCGGCCATCGGGGAGCGGTAGAACGGCGTCAGCCACAGCGCGTCGACGCCCAGCAGCTCCAGGTAACCGAGCCGGGAGTGGATGCCTTCCAGGTCTCCGACGCCGTCGCCGTCCGAATCGGCGAACGAGCGTACGTAGACCTGGTAGAACACGGCATCCCGCCACCAGCCGGGCCCGGGTCTCATCAGACGAAGCTGTTCATCATGCTGTGGGCGGCCATCTCCAGGTAGGCCCAGAGCTGCCCGCGGTAGGGCTCCTCGAGGTTCTCCTCGTCGACCGCGATCCGGATGCAGCGCAGCCAGGCGTCGCGCTCGATCGGCCCGATCTTGAACGGCGCGTGCCGCATCCGCAGCCGCGGGTGCCCGCGCCGGTCGGAGTAGGTGTGCGGGCCGCCCCAGTACTGCATGAGGAACAGCCGGAAGCGCTCCTCGGCCGGCCCGAGGTCCTCCTCGGGGTAGAGCGGGCGCAGGATCTCGTCTCGCGCGACTTCTTCGTAGAAGCGCGCGACGATCCGGCGGAACGTGGGTTCGCCGCCCACCGCTTCGTAGAGGTTCGCCGGTTCGCTCACTGCAGACACGCCTTCCATTTTGCCTTCCGGGTGCGGGTTCCCGACGCCCGGTCCCGCTCCTCGCCGGAAGGTCGCGAACCCGTTTCCCAGCGTAACCACGCGGGCCGGGTCGTGAGACATCTCACGGCCCGGCCGCGGGAGCACTACTTCTTCTCGGCCACCGGGGCGGAGTTCGGGAACAACCGGCCGAGCGGGGGCTCGAAGCCGGCCTCCTCCAGGGCCGCCAGCAGCTGGCCGCGCAGGGCCCGCTGGACCGCCCACTGCTTGCCCGGCCGCACCTTCACGGTCAGGCGCAGCTGGAGGCCCTCCGGGGTCACGCTCTCCACGCCCAGCATCTCCGGGGGCTCCAGGATGTTGTCCTTCAGCGCGTCGCTCTCGGTCGCGGCCAGGGCCGCCTCCCCGAGCACGGCGGACGCGCGCTCGACGTCGGCGGTGTAGCCGAGCGGGACGTCGACGAGCGCGACCGCGAAGCCCTGGCTCGAGTTGCCGACGCGCAGCACCTCGCCGTTGCGGACGTACCAGACCGTGCCCTTGACGTCGCGCAGCGTGGTGATCCGCAAGCCGACCGCCTCGACGGTGCCGGTCGCTTCGCCGATGTCGACGACGTCGCCGACGCCGTACTGGTCCTCGACCATCATGAAGATGCCGGAGAGGAAGTCCTTCACCAGGTTCTGCGCGCCGAACCCGATCGCGACGCCGATGATGCCGGCCGAGGCGATGATCGGGCCCAGGTTGATGCCGAGCTCGCCCAGCACGAGGATGAAGGCGAGACCGTAGATCAGGAACGTCGCCATCGACTTCAGCACCGAGCCGATGGTCTGCGCGCGCTGGCGGCGGCGTTCGATCACGGCGGAGCCCAGCACTTCAGGGGCGCGCTCGCGCAGGGGGCGGAGCAGCGCGGGGAGCTTCCCGCTGCCTCGGGGCAGCGTCGTGACCCGGTTGATCATCCGTCTGATCAGCAACCGCACGACGAACGCGATCACGACGATCATCAGGATCTTCAGCGGCTTGGTCAGCAGCCAGTTCGTCGAGCCGGACAGCCACTCGTTGCCGGTGGCCTTGTACACCTGGAAGCACAAGGTGGACGCGTCGTTGATGCACGGCGTCTGGCCGGCGGTGAGCAAGGGGGACACGGGAGTTCGATCATCCTTCCGATCAGGTCGGTGAGCCCAACTGTAAGTGGATGTTGGGTCGCGCGGATGTGACACGTCGTGTAACACACGTGCGCTGGGGGCCTGTTCTGTGGTCGACTATGCCTACGCCCCTGGAGGTGGTCGAGTGCCAGACCGACAACCCAGCCCCCGCGGCGTCTCCGGCCAAGCCATGGCCGCCGAGACGCCAGAGGTGGTCCTGCGCGCCTATCCGGGGGGTTCCGCATCCGGCGGAGCCGTCCCGGCCGGGCCGGGGAACCGCCCAGGGGGAGTTACCCGCCCGCCCGGACAGCGTAGTAGAGGCCGGGATCCGGCAGCCCCGGCCTGGGGCCGGCGCCGGGTGCTCCTGCTCAACGCCACTTTCGAGCCGTTGACCGCGTTGCCGCTGCGGCGCGCGGTCGTGCTCGTGATGTGTGGCAAGGCCGAAGTGGTGCACGGCGATCCGGGCGGCATCGAGCTGCATTCGGCGAAGGTGTCGCTGCCCGTGCCCTCGGTGATCCGGCTCAGCACGTACGTGCGCGTGCCGTACCGGGCCAAGGTGCCGCTGACCCGCGCCGGGCTGATGCACCGCGACCGGTACCGCTGCGCCTACTGCGGAGGGCGGGCCGAGACGATCGACCACGTCATCCCGCGCAGCCGGGGCGGGCCCCACGCCTGGACGAACTGCGTCGCCTGCTGCGCCAAGTGCAACCACCGCAAGGCGGACCGGCTGCTCTCGGAGATCGGCTGGCGCCTGCGCGTCGTCCCGCGTGCTCCGCACGGCCCGCACTGGCGGCTGCTCGCGCACTCCAAGGAGGCCGATCCGCTTTGGCGTCCGTATCTGGGCTCCGCAGCCTGACGCTCACGAGCTGACGGAGCCCCGGACATAACGGCGCCCCGGCTGCCTTGCGGCGGCCGGGGCGAGCCGGGTGCTTGCGCGTGTTCAGGTAGTGCGTACGGCCTTGAACGAGCGGTCAGGCAGCGAGCGCGTAGTCGCTCTGGCAGGTGACGCGGGTCCCCATGGTGACGCGCGTGCCGCGGGTGACCCGCGTACCTCGCGTGACGCGGGTGCCGCAGGTGACACGCGTGCCGGCCGTCACTCGAGTGCCCATCGTGACGCGAGTGCCCCGGGTGACCCGGGTACCGCGCGTGACCCGTGTCCCCGCTGTCACCCGGGTGCCCATGGTGACGCGCGTTCCCGCCGTGACGCGTGTACCCCGAGTGACGCGTGTACCCCGGGTAACCCTTGTGCCCGCGGTCACACGCGTTCCGGGCACGAATTCGATTTCGCTGGGTGACGAGGTGGCCTCGGTGATCGCCTGTGCGGGGGTGTGGACGCTGTTCATGGCAAGGCCTCCTGGGACCGGTGCGTTACCTGCTGGGGCTGGGGAGCGGGGCGCAAGGCCCGTACAGGTGAAAAAGCTACGAGGATTTCAAGGCTGCGACAAGACGACAGCGGCGGGTGCGGCCGCCTGTACGTTGAGTTGCAACCTTTCGGCCCGAAGGTCTTCGCCCCAACGTTCCAGTCGCCGCGAGCCAAGCGGCGGACGGCAGTCGGCTTACGACGAACGGTCGAGCGGGGTGGGCGCGGCGGCCTCAGTGTCTTCGGGGACCATCCGATACGCTCAGCGCCGTGAACGTTGTCGAGACGATCGTGGTCTTCGCCGTGATCCCGCTGGCCATCTACGGCCTCGCCGGGCTGCTGACGCTCCGGCGCAGGTCCGGCGGTGCCCCGCGGCACCGGTCCGGCCAGGCCTGGGACTACCCGGCCATGTGGTGGAGCGCCAACCCCGAAGGGGTCGGCGCGGGGCACCACGCCGCCACCGAGAACAGCGCGCCCGAGGGCGCCCCGACCGCGGCAGGAGGCGCTCGTGGCAACTGGTGAGCTGACGAAGCGCGTCGACGAGTCCGAACTGGGCTACGGCGAAGCTCTCACGTCCAGCGGCCGCGTGTCGGCCGCGAAGATGTACGAGCCGGAAGCGCCGACGAGCCCGTTCAACACGCGCCAGCTGGCCCGCCTCGACGAGGCGCTGACGTTCGCGAGCCGGGAGACGGGTCTCGACTTCAGCCTGTACCTCGGCGAGCTGGGCGACGACAGCCGCTCGGCGGCGGAGAAGCTGCACGCGACGACGTCGAACCCGGCGAACTCGGTCCTGATCGCGGTTTCCCCGGGCGAGCGCCTGATCGAGATCGTGACGGGCAAGGCGGCGTACGTCCGCCTGCCCGACCGCGGCGCCAAGCTGGCGATCGCCAGCATGGTGGCGTCCTTCAAGGAGGGCGACCTGGTTCGCGGGCTGGTCAACGGCCTGGTGAACGCGCTGCGCATGCTGTCCGACCAGGCGGGCCCCGCGCCCCGCTGACGCAGAGACGCGAAGAGCCCCGCACCTCGAGTAGAGGTGGCGGGGCTCTTTTACGTCCGGCTCAGGCCTGGGCGTCGAAGTCCCGCGCGGCCAAAGCGCGCACGATCCCCGCCCGGCCTTCCGAAACCAGCCGTCGCAGCGCCTGCGAGTGCTCACCGGTCAGCCACTCGTCCGACGCCGTCACCGTCTCCGGGGCCACCGCCCACGACGGGTACAGCCCGATCGCGATCGGCTGCGCGCGCTCGCTGGACCGCCGCTGCCACACCTCGTCGATCACCTCGAAGTACTGCGCGACGTACGAACCCAGCAGCGCCTTCTGGCCCGGGTGCGAGAAGCCCGAGATGAGCGAGTCGCTGACCGCGTTCGGCAGCTCGTCGTCGTACACCGCGCGCTGCCACGCGTCCGCCTTGGCCTCCGCCGTCGGGCGCAACGCCCGCGCGCGCTCGGCCTGCCGGCGGCCCGTCGCCGTGTTGTCGCGGGCCAGCTCGGCGTCGATCTCCGCCGTGTCCGCCTTGCCGTGCGCCACCAGCGCGTGCAGCAGGCGCCAGCGCAGGTCCGTGTCGACCGTCAGGCCGTCGAGCGGCGCGGACCCGTCGAGCCAGCCGGCCACCACGTCCAGCGTGGCCGCGTCCAGCACCGACCCCGCCAGCGAATTGACGAACGCCAGCTGGTGGTCCGAGCCCGCCTCGGCGGCGTGGACCAGCTCCAGCAGCCGCGTCGTGAACGCCGGCCAGCCGGTCGAGGCCGCCCACTGCTGCTCCGCGTACGAGTTGAGCGCCGTCTGGGCCTGCAGCAGCAGCCGCTGGACGACGCCGACCTCGGTCTCGGTGTGGATGCCGCGCTGCACCAGCGTGACGAAGTCGCGGGCCTTGAGCTCGGCCTCGCGGGTCATCTCCCACGCCGCCGACCAGCACAGCGTCCGCGGCAGCGGCTCGGTGATGTCGGCGACGCGGTCGATCAGCGTCGTCAACGACGCCGGGTCGAGCCGCATCGTGCAGTACGTCAGGTCGTCGTCGTTGACCAGCACGAGCTTGCCCGCGGGCCGCCCGACCAGGTCCGGCACCTCGGTGCGCTCGCCGTCGACGTCCAGTTCCACCCGCTGGGTCCGGATGATCTTGCCCGAGCCGTCCTCGTCGTAGATCCCGACGGCGACCCGGTGCGTGCGCAGCTCACCGGCGCCCGGCTTCGCGCCGGACTGCACGACGGCGAACGAGGTGAACTTCCCGTCCGCGCCGATCTCGTAGCGGGGGCTCAGCGAGTTCAGCCCGGTGGTCTCCAGCCACTGCGCGCTCCACCACGACAGGTCGCGCCCGGATGCCTCTTCCAGCGCGCCCAGCAGGTCGGCCAGCGTGGCGTTGCCCCAGGCGTGCTTGCCGAAGTACACCTTGAGGCCGTCGAGGAAGTGGTCGAGCCCGACGTAGGCGACGAGCTGCTTGAGCACGCTCGCGCCCTTGGCGTAGGTGATGCCGTCGAAGTTGACCTCGACCGCGTGCAGGTCGACGATGTCGGCCGCGATCGGGTGCGTCGAAGGCAGCTGGTCCTGGCGGTAGGCCCACGACTTCTCGATGTTCGCGAAGCTGGTCCACGCGTTCTTGTACTCGGTCGCCTCGGCCTGGGCCAGCACGCTCGCGAAGGTCGCGAACGACTCGTTCAGCCACAGGTCGTCCCACCAGCGCATGGTGACCAGGTCGCCGAACCACATGTGCGCCATCTCGTGCAGCAGCGTCTCGGCGCGCCGCTCGTAGGCGTAGCGGGTGACGCGGCTGCGGAAGACGTAGTCCTCGAGGAACGTCACCGCGCCGGCGTTCTCCATCGCGCCCGCGTTGAACTCGGGCACGAACAGCTGGTCGTACTTGGAGAACGGGTAGGGCGTGCCGAACTTCTCGTGGTAGAAGCCGAAGCCCTGCTTGGTCTCGGTGAACAGCCGCTCGGCGTCCATGTGCTCGGCCAGCGACGCGCGGCAGAAGATGCCGAGCGGGATCGTCTTGTGCTCGTCGGTGTACTCGTCGCTCCACTCGGCGTACGGGCCGGCGATCAGCGCGACCAGGTAGGTCGAGAGCCGCTCGGACTCCTTGAACACCGTGCGGACGGCGCCCTCGGGCGTCTTCTCCGTGGACTCCGCCATCGTGTTCGAGACGACCTTCCAGTCGTCCGGCGCGATCACGGTGAGCCGGTAGACCGACTTGAGGTCGGGCTGGTCGAAGCAGGCGAACATCCGCTTCGCGTCCGCCGTCTCGAACTGGGTGTACAGGTAGACGCCGTCGTCGACCGGGTCGACGAAGCGGTGCAGGCCCTCGCCGGTGTTCATGTACCGGCAGTCGGCGGTCACGGTGAGCTCGTTCGCCTCGGCCAGGCCGGCCAGCGCGATGCCCTTGTCCTCGACGTACGCGCTGACGTCGACGTCGGTGCCGTTCAGGGTGGCCGAGTGCACGCGGTCGGCGACGATGTCGACCCACGTCCGCTCGCCGGCCCGGGCGCTGGCGAACCGGACGGTCGTCTTCGACGCGAAGGTCTTCTCGCCGGGGCCGCCGTGGCCGTCGGTGAGATCCAGCTCGATGTCGTAAGCGGTGACTTCGAGCAGGTCCGCGCGCAGCTTGGCTTGGTCGCGGGTCAGGTTGGGGGCGGGCACAGGCACCTCTGGTCGTTGGTATCGGTTTTCAACTCCTCGCATCCAATCATGGGGAAGGGGTGGCGGGCGATGGGGAACAAGCCCGGGTCCCGAGGTGTTGGCCCGCTGTGTGGGGGTGTGCCCGCCCCCGGACCGGACCTGACTTCGCACAGGAGAACCTGATGACCGCTGCCGAGCAGCCCACGAGGGTCGACTTCTACTTCGACCCGATCTGCCCGTTCGCGTGGATCACCTCGCGCTGGATCCTCGAGGTGGAGAAGCACCGCAACCTGGACCTGCACTTCCGGATCATGAGCCTGTCGGTGCTCAACGAGGGCCGTGACGAGCTGCCCGAGCAGTACAAGGAGCTGCTGGCGAAGGGCTGGGGCCCGGTGCGCGTGGCCGTCGCGCTGTCGCAGCTCAAGGGCGAAGAGGTGCTGCGCGACTACTACACCGAGTTCGGCACGCGGTACCACAACCAGGGCAACAAGGACCGCGACGCGGTCATCAAGGAAGCCCTGGCCGCGATCGGCGCGCCGGCCGAGCTGTACGACGCCGCGGACTCGACCGAGTACGACGAGGCGCTGAAGAAGAGCCACCACGAGGGCATGGACCCGGTCGGTATGGACGTCGGCACCCCGACGATCCACATCGACGGCGTCGCGTTCTTCGGCCCGGTGCTGAGCTCGATCCCGCGCGGCGAAGACGCGCTGAAGGTGTTCGACGGCGCCGTCGCGCTGTCGAGCTACCCGGACTTCTTCGAGCTCAAGCGCACCCGCTCGGGCGAGCTGAACTTCGACTGAGGCGTCTTCAAGGCGTCTTGAGGGCGGCCAAGGTGACGTCGCCGGGGTAGCGCGAAGCGGCCACGGCGGCGGCCTCGGTCGTCTCGCCGCGCCCGACCCCGGCCTTGAGCGCGATCAGCTCGTGCAGGCCGTGGCGGTGGTAGCGGACGAAGTCGGCGTCGACCGGCTCGCCGTGGCCGGGCACGATCACCCGGGGCTCGAGCGCGAGGATCGTGTCGAACGTGTCCGGCCAGGCGGTCAGATCCGACTCGGAGCTGAACGAGAACTCGCTGAAGCCGTGCTCGGCGTTCTCGACGATGTCTCCCGCGAAGACCACCCCCGCGTCGGGCACGTGCACGATCACGTCGTGGTCGGTGTGGGCGCGGCCGGGGTGCAGCAGGACGGCCGTCCGGCCGCCGAGGTCGAGCTCGGTCCGGTCGGTGAACAGGTGGTCGGGCACGACGAACGTGGTGCGCGCGATGGCGTCGGCGGTCTCCGTCTTGCCCTGTTTGCGGTAGTGGGCGATCCAGGTGGCGCGCGCGCCTTCCGGGTCCTCGGTCAGCTCGGCGCGGCAGCCCTCGTGCGCCCAGACCGGGCAGGGCGCGAACCGCTCGGTGCCCCAGGTGTGGTCGAAGTGCGCGTGCGTGTACACGACCGACCAGGGCAGCGGGGTCAGCTCGCGGACCGCCGCCGCCAGCTCGGCGCCCTGCTCGAGGTCGCCGCGCGTGTCGACGACCAGGCAGCGGTCGGCGCCCACCACCAGGCCGACGGTCAGGTCCAGCTCTTCGTAGCGGCGCGCGTGCACGCCGTCGGCGACCTCGATCCAACGCCCGTTCATGCCAGTACTCCTTCGCTCAGTACGGGAGCAGCATCGCTCACGTCGAGCTGCGCGGCCAGCGTCACGTCCGCGCCGTGACCCGACTCGGTCAGCTCGCGACCGGACACGCAGCTTGCCAGGGCCGCGACGTCGACCGATCGGGCGGCGATCGCGGCTTCGGGGGACAACGACAGGCCGAGCCCGGCCAGTGCCGCGGCGATCGCGCCGGCGCCCAGCTGGTCTTCGACGCACGGCCGCAGCGGGCCGAACACTTCGCCCTCTCCGAAGATGTTCACGCCCCAACGTTCCCCCGCGGCGACGAGCCCGATCGGGCCGCCCAGGTCGTGCGCCTTCGCGGCGACGGCGGAGGCGTTGCGCAGGCAGCCGGCGAGGACCCGCGCGCCGGTCGCCGCGGCGGCGTCGCACAGCGTCGCGCCGTTGGGCGAGGGGAGCGCGAGCAGCGTCCCCGGCGGGATTTCCGTCACAGAAGACGGCCTGAGGGTGAACGCGCCTTCACCCGCGATGACGGCGCCGGCCGCCCGGGCCTGAGCCACCCCGCGTTCGTCGCGCCAGCGGACCGGCAGCACGCGCCCGCCGCGGCCGACCACGAGATCCGCGGTGGTGCTGAAGGAAAGCACGTCGACGACGACCAGTACGGCGCATTCCCGGCCGAGAGCGGCCACGCCTTCGGCGCCCCAGTCGAGCCGGACGTCGTACCCCGTCTGCTCCCAGATGCCCACCCCCGGAGCATGCCCGAAACCGGCCGTGATGGCAGACTCCAGCCGTGCGTGTCTACTTGGGATCCGACCATGCCGGCTTCGAGCTGAAGAACCACCTGGTGGCTCACCTGGAGAAGCAGGGCCACGAGGTCACCGACATCGGCCCGCGGGTCTACGACGCGGCCGACGACTACCCGGCGTTCTGCGTCGAGACGGCGCTGCGCGTGGTGGCCGACGAGGGCAGCCGCGGCATCGTCGTCGGCGGCTCCGGCAACGGCGAGCAGATCGCCGCGAACAAGGTCCCCGGCGCGCGGGCCGGCCTCGCGTGGAGCGTCGAGACGGCCAAGCTGTGCCGCGAGCACAACCACGCCCAGCTGATCGGCGTCGGCGCCCGGATGCACACCGCCGAGCAGGCCACGGAGATCGTCGAAGCCTTCCTGGCGACCGAGGTCTCGCCGGAGGAACGGCACGCGCGCCGCGTCCAGCAGCTGCTGGACTACGAGCGCACCGGCACCCCGCCGGCGCTGCCGGAGGCCTGATGCCCGAGGGGCACACGCTCCACCGGCTCGCGCGGCTGCACAAGCGCCGCTACGCCGGCGCCCCGGTCGAGGTGAGCAGCCCGCAGGGCCGGTTCGCCACCGAGGCGTCCCGTTTGGACGGTCGGGTGTTCGTCGGTGCGCAGGCGTACGGCAAGCACCTCTTCCACGACTACGGTCCACACGGGATCGTGCACATCCACCTCGGGCTCTACGGCACGTTCGGCGAGTCCCCGCTGCCCGCGCCGGAGCCGGTGGGCCAGGTCCGGCTGCGGCTGGCCGGGCGGACGCACTGGACGGACCTGCGCGGGCCGACCCGGTGCGAGCTGCTGTCCCCGGACCAGGTCGACGCGATCAAGGCGCGCCTCGGCCCCGACCCGCTGCGCCGCGACGCGAAACCCGACCAGGCCTGGGCGCGCATCTCGCGCTCGAAGACGTCGATCGCGGCGCTGCTGATGGACCAGGCGGTGCTGGCGGGCGTCGGCAACGTCTACCGCGCCGAGGTGCTGTTCCGCCACGGCGTCGCGCCGCTGACGCCGGGACGGTCGCTCGACCGGGCGTTGTGGGACGACCTGTGGGCGGACCTGGTGGCCTTGATGCGCGACGGCGTCCGCGTCGGCCGGATCGACACGGTCCGCCCGGAGCACCTGCCGGAGGCGATGGGGCGGGCGGCGCGGGTGGACCGCCACGGCGGCGAGGTGTACGTCTACCGCCGCGCCGGGCAGCCGTGCCTGGTGTGCGGGACGCCGGTGGCGAACTCGGAGCTGGTGGGCCGCAACCTCTACTGGTGCCCCACCTGTCAGCCGGCCTGAAGGCGGGTGGCGAAGGTCTTCGCGAACGTGTGGACGTCACCGGGCCAGCGCGCTGACACGTAGTTCCCGTCCTCGACGACGAACGCCGGACGCGCGTCGTCGAGCCGGTCGCGGGCCCGGCCGCTCGCCTGGACACGGTCGGTCGTGTCCCGGAAGTCCGCCGGCCGCGCCAGCGCCCGCGTGACCTCCTGCTGCACCGACATGTACCCCTCGGGCTGCCCCGGCTCCTCGCGGTAGGTGCGGTAGTAGTCCGGGTCCCAGAACCGGGTCCGCCGCGCGAGCCGCCAGGCTGTGCGTTCCAGCCGCCAGGTCAGCGCCGTCGTCTCGCGGCCGTACAGCACGGAGCGTCCGTTGTCCGGGTTGCGGCTGCGCGCGGCGAGCAGGACGCCGTGGCAGATCGCGCCGACCGGGAGGTCCCGGCGGAAGGCCTCGACGACCACGCCCTGCAGCACCGGGCTTTCGAGGTACTCCCGCATGCCGCGGGCGCGGTGCCCGCCGGGCAGCAGCAGGCCGTCGAAGCCATCGAGCTCGATGTCGTCCCAGCGGATCGGGGCGCGCCACGCGGGATCCGCGAGCAACGCCCGGTGGGCGTCACGGGCGGCTTCGTCGGCCCGCAACACGCGTCCGAGCGCCGTGAGCTTCCGCAGGCCCGGTACGCGGCTCCACAGGTCGAGGCCTTCGCCGGTGACCATGATTTCGTCGCAGGTCGCCTGCGCACCGTCCGGCGTCGCGAAGACCACGGTGTGCCCGGCGAGGACCGCCCGGCTGACGGCCACTTCGGACGGGTCCGAGTCCCGGGCGGGGACGGGGATCAGCACGGTCGCCACGGCATCCTCCTGAAGGTCGTCCAGGAGGATGCCAGCCGGCGATCAGAAGTCGAAGCCGCCCCCGTCGAAGCCCCCGCCATCGAAGCCGCCACCGTCGAAACCGCCGCCGCCCCAGTCGCCGCCACCCATGTCGCCGCCACCGTCGCCGCCGCCGAAGTCGCCTCCGCCGTCACCACCGTCGCCGCCCGCGTCACCGGACTCGAGCGCGTCCTGCTGGCCCGCGTCGTAGCCCGACTCCCAGGCCCCGGCGCTGGCGATGCCGCCCATGCCGGAGAACATGGCGCTGAACAGGAACATCGACCCGAGGCCCCAGGCGCCGGCGACGAGCGCGGGCTTCCACCACGGCTCGCTGTACCAGCCCTGCGGCACCGGCCGCCCGGCCACGCGGCCGCCGGGGTAGTAGTACGGCGTGTCCTGGCCCGCGTCGGGCGAGGCGGCGTAGTGCTGGCCCTCGACGTCGACGTCGCGGCGCTCGGTGACCTTGCCGGCGCGCTCGCGCTCGGCCTCCTCCGGCAGCTGCGGGCCGGGGTCCATGCCCATCGCGACGCGCGCGGCGCGGACGTAGTAGAGGCCTTCGACGGCGGTGTCCTTGACCAGCCGGGCCTGCTCGATCGTGCGAGCCTGCTCCATCTGGGAACCGGCCGCGTTGTAGCGCTCGGCGGCGTCCGCCATCGCCTGCATCGACGCGGTGTCGTTGCCGTTGAGGTTGAGGACCTGGCCGCCGAGCCGCTCGACGAGGCGCCGGGCGTCGGCCTTGGCGTCGTCGAGTTCCCGCTGCCGGGCCGCGGCGCGCTGCCGCGAGAAATAGAGGCCGCCACCGACGATCACGACGACGAGCACGATCAGGAAGATCGCGGTGCCCATGGACCACTCCCAGAAGCTCGGTGCCCGGTGACCGGAAGTCACCTTTGATTCGGACAACGCGGACGTTACGCGGAGGGTTCCCGGGACGTGATCCGGCACACCGCGCGGGCTGGCCGAGGAAACTAGAACACGTTATAGTTCCGTGGTATGAAGTTCACCCTGTCGATCGCGATGAACCCCCTCGATCAGCTGGGCGAGCTCGCCCGGGCCGCCGAAGAGGCCGGTTTCGCCTCCATCGCCCTGCCGGACTCGCTGTTCTACGCCGAGACGGTGGACACGGACTACCCGTACACGCCCGACGGCAGCCGGTTCTGGACCGGGGAGACGCCCTGGGTCGACCCGCTGGTCGCGACCGCGTCGATGGGCGCGGTCACCAGCCGCATCGAGTTCTACACGTCGGTGCTGAAGCTCGGCTCGCGCAACCCGGTGCTGCTGGCGCGCCAGGTCGGCTCGGCGTCGGTGCTCACCGGCGGCCGGTTCGGCCTCGGGCTCGGCGTCGGCTGGCTGCCGCAGGAGTTCGAGTACTGCGGCGTCCCGTTCGAGCGGCGCGGCAAGCGCGTCGACGAGGCCATCGACGTCCTCCGGCTGATCCTCGACGGCGGCATGGTCGAGTACCACGGCGAGTTCTACGACTTCGACAAGATCCAGATGAGCCCGGCGCCGCCGAAGCGGGTGCCGTTCTACATCGGCGGCCACACCGACGTCGCGCTGCGGCGCGCGGCCCGCGTCGCCGACGGCTGGTCGTCGGCGATGATGAAGCTCGACGAGCTGCGCGACACGATCGCCCGGCTCAAGGAGCTGCTGGCCGAGCGCGGCCGCGCCGACGACCCGTTCGACTACCAGGCCGTCTGCATCGACAAGTTCGGGCTCGACGGCTACCGCGAGCAGGCCGAGGTCGGCGTCACCGACATCATCACCATGCCGTGGGTGTTCGACGGCGTCGGGTTCGACGCGCCGGTCGAGCCGAAGCTCGAAGCGATCCACAAGTTCGGGGCCGAAATCATCGCGAAGTTCGAGGAGTGACGTCCATGGGTGTGCAGGTCAGCTGGGACACGTCGGCGGAGCAGCCGCCGGCGCGGCGCGCGGCGCTCGCGTCGATGACCGCGGTGACGGCGGGCGAGAAGGAGGCCTGGCTGGATTTGTTCGCCCCGGACGGGGTGGTGGAAGACCCGGTCGGGCCGTCCTTCTTCGACGAAGAGGGCAAGGGGCACCACGGCCGCGAGGGGATCAGCGCGTTCTGGGACAAGACGATCGGCAACGTGGAGCGCTTCGAGTTCACGATCCGCGACTCGCACGCGGCGGGCGACGAGTGCGCCAACGTCGGCACGATCACGACGTACCTGCCGGGCGGCTACCGCGTCGACACCGACGGGGTGTTCGTCTACCGCGTCGGCGAGGACGGGCTGATCACGTCGATGCGGGCGTTCTGGGAGACCGAACGCGCGATGGCGACCGCCCGGCAGGTGACCGAGTAGGTCCCGGCCAGCGGAAACCCAATTTCATATCTGATACATGATCTCTTGACGTCCGGTTAGGCAGGTCTCTTTACTAACTGGTGTAGACCTCCGATGTCTCCACCAGGGAGCAAGCATGTCCTTCCTCCGGCGCACGGCGGTCGCGGCCGCCGCATTCGCGCTCGCGGCCAGCGGCACCGTCCTGAGCCAGACCCCGGCGTCGGCTCTGGAAAACGGGCTGCTGCGCACACCGCCGATGGGGTTCAACAACTGGAACTCCACGCAATGCAAGGCCGACTTCAACGAGACAATGATCAGAGGTATCGCCGACCTCTTCGTCAGCAAGGGGCTCAAGGACGTCGGCTACCAGTACGTGAACATCGACGACTGCTGGGCGCTGCCCTCGCGGAACTCGGCGGGCAACCTGGTCCCGGATCCCGCTCGGTTCCCCGGCGGCATCAAGGCGCTGGCCGACTACGTGCACGCGAAGGGCCTGAAGTTCGGCATCTACACCAGCGCCGGCACGAAGACCTGCAACAAGGCCGGCTTCCCCGGTGGTCTCGGCCACGAGCAGCAGGACGCGAACCTCTTCGCCTCCTGGGGTGTCGACTACCTGAAGTACGACAACTGCAACAACCAGGGCGTCGACGCCCAGCAGCGGTACAAGGCGATGCGGGACGCGCTGGCGAAGTCCGGCCGGCCCATCGCGTACTCGATCTGCGAGTGGGGTCAGAACCAGCCGTGGACCTGGGCCGCGCCGGTCGGCAACCTGTGGCGCACCACCGGCGACATCTCCGACAAGTGGTCGAGCATGATCGGCAAGGCGCAGGCCAACCGCGGCCTCGCGCAGTACGCCGGGCCCGGGCACTGGAACGACCCGGACATGCTGGAGGTCGGCAACGGCGGCATGACCGCGGCCGAGTACCGCACGCACTTCAGCCTCTGGGCGATGATGGCGGCGCCGCTGCTCATCGGCAGCGACCTGCGGAAGGTGTCCGACGACAGCTTCTCGATCCTGAAGAACGCCGACGTCATCGCGCTCGACCAGGACCCGCTGGGCAAGCAGGCGACCGTGCTGAGCTCGACCGGCGGACTGGTCGTCTACAGCAAGGTCCTGTCCAACGGTGACCGCGCGGTGGCGCTGTCCAACGAAACGGCGTCGACGGCGACGATCAGCACTTCCGCGTCGGCGACCGGGATCGGCAGCGCGTCGTCGTACACGCTGAAGGACCTGTGGAGCAAGGCTTCTCGCGCTACCACGGGCACGATCAGCGCTTCGGTGCCTTCGCACGCGACGGTGCTGTACCGCTTGTCCCGTTCCGGTTCGCGCTACGAAGCCGAGTCGGCTTCACTGTCGGCGGGCGGCACGGTGGACGCGAACCACGCGGGCTTCTCGGGAACCGGCTTCGCGAACGGCGCCAACGCGGCCGGCAGCTACGTCGAGTGGCAGGTGACGGGGCCGGCGTCGGCACTGACGTTCGGCTACGCGAACGGCACGGCGGCGGCGCGCCCGGTGGACATCGCGGTCGACGGCACGGTGGTGGCCACGGACGTGCCGTTCCCGGCGACCGGCGCGTGGACGACGTGGAGCACGGTCACCCGGCAGGTCGCCTTGGCGGCGGGCCCGCACACGGTGCGTGTCACGGCGACGACTGTCGACGGTCCGGCGAACCTGGACTATCTGGACGTTTCGCCCTAGTGGCGCTGCGCCGCGAGGACCTGCACCTGCACTTCTTCGGCCTGCCGGGGTTCGATCCCGCGCAGTCCTACGGGAGCTGCCTGGTGCAGGTCCCCGACGTCGCGGCGCTGTTCGAGGCGTTCGCCGCGGGGATGCGCGCGGTGCACGGAAAGCTGCTGGCGGCGGGATCCAGCGGATGGCACGCCCCCGCGCGCTTCCTCGGCGGCCGATGTGGCTGCGGCCGAGGACTACCTGGCGGAGCTGCGCGAGTCGTAGGCCTGCCGGGCCGCGTCGACCTTGTCGAGGTTGGGCGACCATTCGGCGAGGGTCGCGAACATCGGGCCGAGGCTGCGGCCCAGTTCGCTGATCTCGTACTCGACCCGCGGCGGGACTTCGGCGTGGTAGGTCCTGGTGATCAGGCCGTCACGTTCCATCTGCCGCAGCCGCTGGGTGAGCACCTTCGGGGTGATGGTGGCGATGCGGCGCTCGAGTTCGACGAACCGCAGACGTCCGTATTCGTTGAGCGCCCACAGGATCGGCGTCGTCCAGCGGCTGAAGACGATGTCGACGACGGGGGCGATCGGGCAGGCCAGCTCGGGTGTGGTCTCGGTCACTTTTGGTGCCTCCGTCCAATACTTTCCTCTAGGTACCTACTATACGTCCGAATGTAGCGTCGCTCGCATGATCACAGTCATGGGAGCAACGGGCAACGTCGGCCGGCCATTGGTGGAGGCCCTGACGGCGGCAGGGGAAGAGGTCCGGGCGGTGTCCCGCAAGGGGCCGTTCCCGGGTGACGTGTCGGACGCAGCGTCGTTGCGTCCGGCCTTCGAGGGCGCGACGGCGGTGTTTTTGCTGCTGCCACCGGGTTTTCACGGTCCGGTTTCGCCGATACTCGCGTCGGCTGACGGAGCTCGGGTGGTGTTGTTGTCGTCGCAGGGAGTCGGAACGGGCCGGCACCCGTCGTTCTTTGAGGACGAGGTGCGCGGCTCGAGTCTGCCGTGGACGATCCTCCGGCCGAGTGGGTTCGCGTCGAACGCGTTGCAGTGGGCGGAAAGCGTGCGTACCTCCCGTGTTTTGTCCGCCCCCTTCGGCGACGTCGGTTTGCCGGTGATCGACCCGGCGGACATCGCCGAGGTGGCGGCCGCAACGCTGCTTTCACCGTTGCACACGGGCCGCACGTACGAACTGACAGGCCCGGCGCTGGTCTCTCCGCGAGACCAGGCGGCGGCGATCGGCACGGCGCTGGGCGAGCCGGTGCGGTTCACCCCGCAGACACGGCCGGAAGCGCTTGCGTCGTTCCAGAACTTCATGCCCCCGGAGGTTGCGGAGGCAACGCTGGACATCCTGGGCTCGCCGACACGGGCTGAGCAGCGGGTGAGCCCGGACGTCGCGCAGATCCTGGGTCGCCCAGCCCGCCCGTTCGCCGACTGGGCGGCACGGAACGCGGTGGCGTTCAAATGAAACTGTTCCACCGCGAGACGGGTGCGGGCGCACCGGTGGTGTTCTTGCACGGTAACCCGACATCGTCACACTTGTGGCGCAACGTGATGCCGCTGGTCCCGGGCCGCCGTCTGGCACCGGACCTGATCGGCATGGGCGACTCGCCAAGGCCACGCATCGACTACACGTTCTCCGACCACGCGCGCTACTTGGCGGAGTGGTTCGACGAGCTGTCGTTGGAGGACGTGGTCCTGGTGGGCCACGACTGGGGCGGAGCGCTGGCGGCGGACTGGGCGTCGCGGCACCCTTCGCGAGTCCGCGGGCTGGCGTTCACGGAAGCGGTCTTGAAGCCGATGACGTGGGAGGAGTTCCCGCCGCCGGGAGCAGAGGTGTTCCGCGCACTCAAGACCCCCGGGGCAGCCGATCCGATGATCGACATGTTTCTGAAGTCGCTCCCACCGGAGTACGAAGGCATGTACCCGACACGGGAGTCCCGAATCCCGCTGTTGCGCTGGGCCTGTTCGATGCCGTTGGGCGGCGAGCCGGCTTCGGTGGTCTCGAGGATCGAGACCTTCGACGGCTGGCTGGCGACGTCCTCTGGGGTCCCGAAGCTGCTGATCACCTTCGAGCCCGGCTTCGACACGATGCTGACCCCACCGATGGTCGAGTGGATGTCGAAGACGTTCGCCTCGCTGGAGGCGGCCCACCACCCGGTGACGGCGGGCCACCACACGCCGGAGGAGCAGCCGGAGCTGATTGCCGAGTCGTTGGTGACCTGGCTGGCAGGTGATGCCCGTCTGAGGTCAAGGTCGAACCGATACTTGAACTCTACCTAGCCCCTAGGTAGAGTTCAAGTATGGCTGGTCCAAGGATGACGCTACCAACGCAGCTGGTGCTGCGGGAACTGGTGAGCGACCCGGCCCGGGAGAGGTACGGCCTGGAGCTCTGTGCGGCTGCGGGACTGCCCAGTGGCACGATCCATCCGATCCTTGCGCGGCTGGAAAAGGTCGGTTGGCTCCGCAGTCGCTGGGAAGAAGTCGATCCGGCGGAACGAGGGCGGCCCCGACGTCGGTACTACAGCCTTGACCCGAACAGTCTGGGGCAGGTCCAGGCCGCCCTGCGCCGTGCGGAAGCCTCCGCGCAGGCGCTCGCGCGTCTGCGTCCCGACTTGGCCGGGGGTGCGTGATGGCGGGGGCACTCACCCTCGATCAAGGGCGTGCCGTTCGCCTCGTCCTCGAGCACGTCGTCGACATCAGCGGTTCCCTTGCTCGCGGCTTCATTGTTCTCAGGGACATCAGCCTGGATCTCCGGCCGCTTGCCGAGGCGCGGATTCAGAACCTCGGCCGTGACCTGGATCCGCGGCTGCTGCAGGACCAACAGCACATCTGTGCCCGTGACCGCGTCTTCGAAAACGCGCGCAGGCTCGTCTTCGAGCTGGAGCAAGCCGAGCGCGGCGCGCGTGCGATCGTCCGGTTGTTCGGCGTCGATCCGGACATCGAAATCTCGTCGAAGCCTGATCTTCAGCGCAACTACCTTGCCGTCCGGGATCTGAATCTCGGGTTCAAGGACGGCATGTTCGACGCGCTCAAGGGGATCGGCAGCCTGGCCAGGGAGCTGAACGAGCACCTCCATGCCGACCAGGTGGCCAACGTGGGCCCGCGATTGACCGATCACGCGTCCGGCGGCATGTACTTCGTGCGGCGGATGGAATCCGTGATTTCCGCGACTTACTTTCCGGTCAAGGATTTCCAGCGTCGGCTAGTGCGTATGCATTCACGAGTCATCGAGCTGTCCAACGGCACGCGTGTCGCCAAGATGTCGCAACGGCTGACTTCTTGCGCGGTCCGGTTGCTCCCCGTTTTCTCCCGTGCGGAGTACGACGAGGTGTTCCGTTCGGAGTTGCTCGAGATGACCGAATCCGGCTGCTCGTGGCTGGGCCAGGTGCGGCACGCGCTGAGAGTGCTGGTGCGAGCGCCATTGCTGGCGCTGACGCTTCGTTCCGGACCGCCGACGGATCGGGGTGTCTGGTGAATGCCCCGAAGTCGCTTGAGGACGGAGATTACCGATGGCTGACGTGGCTCCGTGAGGTCGTTGCGTGTGAGAAGAGCACACGCAACGCCTTGCGGCTGGCGCGGTGTGCAGTCGCGGCGGGCGTCCTCGCCCTGGCGATCGTGGCAACAGCGCTGGTGCTGATCAGCCTGGTGTCACCACTCGCACTGACGGGTCTGGTGAGCGGCGGCTCAGCAGCAACAGCGGGCACTCTAGCCCTACGCCGCCACCGCCCAAGGCGGCAACGAACCCCAAGGAAGTAATCAAGAAACCTCCGGCAGTCCACCCAGGATGAGCCCGAGGCACCGTGGGGTCCGGGGGCTCGGCCCCCGGGGGAAGAGAAGGAGGGTAAGAGGCGCCCGCGAAGCGAAGCCTCGAACCCGGGTCGGGATGACAGGATTTGAACCTGCGACCCTCCGCTCCCAAAGCGGATGCGCTACCAAGCTGCGCCACATCCCGTGACACCCCCAGGGGGGTGTGCGGTCAGCCTAGCGGGTCACGCTAAGCTGACCTCGCACCCGGGTACCTCGGGGGCACGCGGGTGTAGCTCAATGGTAGAGCCCTAGTCTTCCAAACTAGCTACGCGGGTTCGATTCCCGTCACCCGCTCCGAACGATGCAGCGTCCGCTTCCAGCGACGCTGCGATCACGTCCAGCAGCTTGTCCGTGTCCACCGGCTTCGTGATGTAGTCGTCCGCGCCGCTGGCCAATGTCCTTGCCCGGTCCTCCGGGGTTGCCTTCGCCGTCACCGCGATCACCGGCAGGTCCGCGTTCGCCGCCTCGGCCCTGATGGCCGCGATCGTTGCGTTGCCGTCCAGCTCCGGCATCATCACGTCCATCAGGACCAGCGCCGTGTCCTCGTGGCGCTCCAATGCCCTGATTCCGTCCACGCCCGTCTCCGCGTAGACCACCTCGAGGCCCGCCTGCTCCAGGACCGCCGCCAGCGCGAACACGTTGCGGAGGTCGTCGTCGACGATCAGGACCTTCTCGCCGTGGAAGCGCTTCGGTGTGACGTCCGGGGCCGCCACCAGGACCGTGCTCGGGACCGGCGGCAGCCGGGGGGAGGACAACGCCGTCACCGGGTCCACCAGGTTGGCCGCCGCCACCGGGAGGTAGAGGGTGAACGTCGAACCCACTCCGGGCTCGCTCACCACCCGCAGCTCGCCGCCCAGGAGCTCCGTCAGCTGCTGGCTGATGTTGAGCCCGAGGCCCGTTCCGCCGTACTTGCGGCTCGTCGTGCCGTCCGCCTGGCGGAACGCCTCGAAGATCACCGCCAGCTTCTCCTCCGGGATCCCTATCCCGGTGTCCTCGACCGCGAACGCGATGATGCCCGGCGCGTTGCGAAGCGCCTCCTGCTCCACCTCCGCCGGGTCCGCTGCCCGGATGTGGAGGCGGACGCGACCCTCGTCGGTGAACTTCGCCGCGTTCGACAGCAGGTTCCGGAGGATCTGCTGGAGGCGGTGCTCGTCGGTGTGGACGCTGCCCGGTACCGGCGGGTCGATGTGGACCGCGAACTCCAGGCCCTTGTCCGCCGTCAACGGACGGCACAGGGACTCGACGTAGTCCACCAGCTCCGGCAGCGTGATGTCGGACATCTGCATGTCCAGCCGGCCCGCCTCGACCTTGGCCAGGTCCAGTATGTCGTTGATCAGCTGCTGCAGATCGGACCCCGCCGCGTAGATCGTCTTCGCGAACTGGATCTGCTTCTCCGTCAGGTTGCCCTCGGGGTTCTCCGACAGCAGCTTCGCCAGGATCAACGCGCTGTTCAACGGCGTCCGCAGCTCGTGCGACATGTTCGCCATGAACTCGGTCTTGTACTGCGACGCCACCGTCAGCTGCCCGGCACGCTCCTCCAGCTCCTGGCGCGCCTGCTCGATCTCGCTGTTCTTGACCTCGATGTCGCGGTTCTGCTGGGCCAGCAGCGCCGCCTTCTCGGCCAGCTCCGTGTTGGACCGCCGCAGCTCGCCCTGCTGGGCCTGCAGCTGCTCCGACCGCGCTCGCAGCTCCTGCGCCAGCCGCTGCGACTCCGTCAGCAGCGCTTCCGTGCGCGAGTTCGACAGGATCGTGTTGACGTTGACGCCGATCGTGTGCCGCAGCTGCTCGAGCAGGTCCTGATGGACCGTGCTGAACTCGTTGACCGAGGCCAGCTCCAGCACCCCGAGCACCTCGCCCTGGAACAGCACCGGCAGCACGATCAGGTTCACCGGCGACGACGAGCCGAGCCCGGACGACACCAGCGCGTACTCCGGCGGCGCGTCCTGGACCAGGATCGTGCGGTGGTCGACGGCGGCCTGCCCGATCAGCGACTCGCCGATCGCGAACCGCAGGCCGGCGCGGGACTGGGCGAGGCCGTACGCGGCGATGCACTCGAGCACCGTGCCGTCGCGGTCGTCGTCGCGGGCCAGGAAGAACGCGCCCTGCTGGGCGCGGACCAGCGGGGCCAGCTCGGACAGGATCAGCGCCGCCACCGACGCCAGGTCGCGGTGCCCCTGCATCCGGCCCGACAGCTGCGCGAGGTTCGTCTTCAGCCAGTCCTGCTCGCGGTTGGTCCTCGTCGTCTCCTTGAGGTTCGCGATCATCTGGTTGATGTTGTCCTTGAGGTCCGCGACCTCACCGGACGCGTCGACCGCGATGTGCCGGGTCAGGTCGCCCGCTGTCACCGCGGTCGCGACCTGCGCGATCGCGCGGACCTGCGTGGTCAGGTTCCCGGCCAGCTGGTTCACGCTCTCGGTGAGCCGCTGCCAGGTGCCGGACACGCCGCCGACCTCGGCCTGGCCGCCCAGCTTGCCCTCGGTGCCGACCTCGCGCGCCACGCGCGTGACCTCGGAGGCGAACGCCGAGAGCTGGTCGACCATCGTGTTCATGGTCGTCTTGAGCTCGAGGATCTCGCCGCGGGCGTCGACGTCGATCTTCTTCGTCAGGTCGCCCTGCGCGACCGCGGTGGTCACCTGCGAGATGTTGCGCACCTGGCTGGTCAGGTTGTGCGCCATGAAGTTGACGTTCTCGGTCAGGTCCTTCCAGGTCCCGGCCACGCCGGGGACCCGCGCCTGGCCGCCGAGAATGCCTTCGGTGCCGACCTCGCGCGAGACGCGGGTGACTTCGTCGGCGAACGCGCGCAGCGTCTCGACCATGCCGTTGAGCGTCTCGGCCAGGGCCGCGACCTCGCCCTGGGCGACGATCGAGATCTTCTTCGACAGGTCGCCGTTGGCCACGCCGGCCGCCACGGTGGCGATGCTGCGCACCTGGTCGGTCAGGTTGGTGGCCATGACGTTGACGTTGTCGGTGAGGTCCTTCCAGGTGCCCGCGACGCCGCGGACGGTGGCCTGGCCGCCGAGCTTGCCTTCGGTGCCGACTTCGCGCGCGACGCGGGTGACTTCGTCCGCGAACGCCGAGAGCTGGTCGACCATCGTGTTGAGCGTGGTCTTGAGCTCGAGGATCTCGCCGCGCGCGTCGACCGAGATCTTCTGCGTCAGGTCGCCCTTCGCGACCGCCGACGTCACCGTGGCGATGTTCCGGACCTGGTCGGTCAGGTTGTTCGCCATGAAGTTGACGTTGTCGGTGAGGTCCTTCCACGTCCCGGCGACGCCGGGCACGGCGGCCTGGCCGCCGAGCTTGCCTTCGGTACCGACCTCGCGCGCGACGCGGGTGACTTCGTCCGCGAACGCCGAGAGCTGGTCGACCATCGTGTTGAGCGTCGTCTTCAGCTCGAGGATCTCGCCCCGGGCGTCCACCGCGATCTTCTGGGTCAGGTCGCCGCGCGCGACGGCCGTCGCGACCTGGGCGATGTTGCGGACCTGGGTGGTCAGGTTGTTCGCCATGAAGTTCACGGACCCGGTGAGGTCGCGCCAGGTGCCGGCGACGCCGGGGACCTGCGCCTGCCCGCCCAGCTGACCCTCGGTGCCGACCTCGCGGGCGACGCGGGTGACTTCGTCCGCGAACGCCGACAGCTGGTCGACCATCGTGTTCATGGTCGTCTTGAGCTCGAGGATCTCGCCGCGCGCGTCGACGGTGATCTTCTGGGTCAGGTCGCCCTTCGCCACGGCCGTGGTCACGTGCGAGATGTTGCGGACCTGGTCGGTGAGGTTGTCGGCCATCCCGTTGACCGAGTCGGTGAGGCTGCGCCACGTCCCGGCCGCACCGGCCACCTCGGCCTGCCCGCCGAGCTTGCCCTCGCTGCCGACCTCGCGCGCCACGCGGGTGACCTCGCCGGCGAACGCCGAGAGCTGGTCGACCATCGTGTTGAGCGTGTTCTTCAGCTGCAGGATCTCTCCGCGGGCGTCGACCTCGATCTTCTTCGTCAGGTCGCCGTTGGCCACCGCCGTCGCCACCTGCGAGATCCCGCGGACCTGGTCGGTGAGGTTGTCGGCCATCTGGTTGACCGAGTCGGTCAGGTCGCGCCACGTCCCGGCGACGCCGGCCACCTGGGCCTGGCCGCCGAGCTTGCCGTCGGAGCCCACCTCGCGGGAGACGCGGGTGACCTCGTCGGCGAACGACGACAGCTGGTCGACCATCGTGTTGATGGTGTTCTTGAGCTCGAGGATCTCGCCGCGGGCGTCGACGTTGATCTTCTGGGTCAGGTCGCCGCGCGCGACGGCCGTGGTGACCTGCGCGATGTTGCGGACCTGCTCGGT
Source organism: Amycolatopsis ponsaeliensis (assembly GCF_030182635.1). Lineage (NCBI taxonomy): Bacteria > Bacillati > Actinomycetota > Actinomycetes > Pseudonocardiales > Pseudonocardiaceae > Amycolatopsis > Amycolatopsis ponsaeliensis. Next base: position 250,535 of record NZ_JAPZLD010000006.1, on the reverse strand, counting down.
CAGGTTGTCGGCCATGAAGTTGACGGAGTCGGTCAGGTCGCGCCAGGTCCCGGACACGCCCGGGACGACCGCCTGGCCGCCGAGACGTCCCTCACCCGCGATCTCGCGGGAGAGCCTCGTCACTTCGGCGGCGAACCTCGACAGCTGCGCGATGAGGCCGTTGACCGTCTTCGCCAGCGTCGCGTACGCGCCCTGCAGCGGGCGGCCGTCCAGCGTCAAGGTCATCGGCTGGGAAAGGTCACCTTCGGCGACGGCGCCGAGCACCCGGTCCAGCTCGATCGTCGGCCGCGTCAGATCCTCGACCAGGCCGTTGACACTGTCGACGGCGGTGCTCCAGCCGCCCGGGCCGACTTCGGTCTCCAGCCGCTCGCTCAGCCTGCCGTCCTGGCCGACGGCCGCGCGCACCCGCAGCAGCTCGCTGACCAGCCGCTGGTTGCGTTCGGCGATGTCGTTGAACGCGACCGCGAGCTGCGCCGAGATGCCGTCGCCGTGCGGCACGAGCCGCCGGCGGAAGTTGCCGTCCCCGAGATCCCGCACCGCCACGAGCAGCCGCTCCAGCGCCGCCGCCTCGCTCTGGGATTCCGTTGTCATGTGTGCCGACCCTCTCCACCACGCATGCGCCAGCCATGGTCCATGACCCAGCGTGTCATGATTCGCCCTACACTTCGAGCCAGTCCGCCCGCTCACGCGGTAACCGTGCGATAGCTGTCCGGAGGCAGGAGGTCCGTGCATGGTGTCACGTCCGGCTCCGGCCTCGGCGGCCCTGCCGCCGATGACCGGTGAGGACGCGCCGCCGGGCTTCGACGCCTTCGGACGGGCCGTCCTCGAAGACGTGCGCGACGCGGTGTTCCTCCAGGACGCCGACGGGGTGCTGCGCTGGGCGAACCCGGCGGCCCGGACGCTGACCGGCGGCGCCGAGCCGCGGCTGCATCCGCTCGCTGAAACCTCCGGCCACGTCGAAGTGGCGGGTAATCGTCGTCCCGCCCGGATCCGTGCGTTACCGGGCGGCTGGCACGCCTGGACCGTCTCCGCGGAAGACGTCCCGCAGCGCCACGTTGGCGACTTCCTCGCCGAGGCCGGGCCCCGGCTGGCCGCCGCGCGCGGGCGCCACGGCACCGCGCGGGTGATCGCCGAGCTGGCCGCGTCCGCGCTGGCCGAGACGGTCTTCGTGCTGCTGCCGACCACCCGCGGCCGGTGGGAGTGGTGGAGCTGCGAGCGCCCGACGGCGCACGGCCACGGCCGGATCCGGCGCGTCCCGGCGCAGGTCGCGCCGGTGCTGGCGGCCACGTTCGCGGCCACCGGGAAGCCGCAGCCGACCCCCGTGCCCGAGCCCGAGGTCGCCACCCTGCCCTCGGTCGTGGCCGACCGGTTCGCCGGGCACGCCGAGGTGGCGGTCGTGTCGCTGGGCCCGAACGCGAGTGCCGGCGTCACCGGCGCCCTGCTGCTGGGCCGCAAGGCGGACCCCGAGTTCGGCGCCGAGCAGGGCCGCGCGGTCGTCGAGTTCGCCAGGGCGGCCGGGACGGCGCTCGCCAACGCGCAGCGCTACGCCCGCCAGGAGGAGGCCACGCGCGGCCTGGAGACCACGCTGCGCCCGGTCGACCCGCCCGAGCTGGACGGCGCCCGGTTCGAGACCTGGTACGAGCCGGCCGCCGGGGTGCTCGCGGTCGGCGGCGACTTCTTCGACGTCCTCGCGCACGACGACGGCAGCGCGTTCCTGGTGCTCGGCGACATCTGCGGCAAGGGCGCCGAGGCCGCGGCGCTCACCGGGCGGGTCCGGCACGCGCTGACCGCGCTCGCGATGGTCGAGCGCGACGGCCGGACGCTGCTGCGGCTGCTCAACGAACTGCTCATCGCCGGCGGCAGCAGCCGGTTCGCCACGCTGGTGCTCGGCACGGCCCGGCCGTCCGACGGCGGGGTCGGCCTGACGCTGGCCTCCGGCGGGCACCCGGCGCCGCTGATCGTCCGCCGGGGCGGCGTGGTCGAAGAGGTCACCGTGCCCGGGACGCTGGTCGGGATCTCACCGCAGGCCCGCTTCGCCGAGGCGGAGGTGCGGCTGGAGCGCGGCGACGTCTGCCTGCTCTACACCGACGGCATCACCGAGGCCCGCAACCGGCACGACCCGACGGAGCTGTTCGGCGACGACCGGCTGCGCGCGGTGCTGGCGACCGCGGCGGGCCAGCCCGCCCGCGAGGTCGTGCGGCGGCTGCGGCAGGCCGTGCGCGACTGGCTCGGCAGCTCCGCCCACGACGACATCGCGGTGCTCGCGATCGAGTGTTCCGACTGACGGTAAGTCCTGTGTGGACCGAGTTTGGCCGCCTCTCCAGGGGGTAATTCCTTCGTGCATTGATCTCGGGCGGAGGAGAGTTTCATGGCGAACGCACTGCAAGGACGCCGCGTCGCGATCCTGGCCGCGGACGGCGTCGAACAGGTCGAGCTGGAGCAGCCGCGCCAGGCCGTCCTCGACGAGGGCGCGACGGTGGAGCTGGTGTCGCTGGACACCGGCGAGATCCAGGCGATGAACGGCGACATCGACAAGGGCGAGAAGTTCCCGGTCGATCGCAAGGTGGCCGACGTCGGCATCGGCGACTTCGACGCGCTGCTGCTCCCGGGCGGCACGATGAACCCCGACAACCTGCGGACGAACTCCGACGCGGTCCGGTTCGTCGCGGACTTCGTGCGCGCGGGCAAGCCGGTCGGGGTCATCTGCCACGGTCCGTGGACGCTCGTCGAAGCGGATGTCGTCCGTGGCCGCACGCTGACGTCGTACCCGAGCATCCGGACCGATCTGCGTAACGCCGGCGCCACCGTCGTCGACGAAGAAGTAGTAGTCGACAACGGCCTGGTGTCGAGCCGCAACCCGGACGACCTGCCGGCGTTCTGCCGCGCTGTCGTGCGCGAGTTCGCGGGCTGACGTCCTTTGTGGACGTTCACCCGCTCGTGTCCTTAAGTCCGGCTTAAATCTGTTGGCTTTCGGCGGCCCGGCGGAGGACGCTGAGGGTGTGACCAGGATCGCCCGTGGAGAGGAGGTGGACACCATGACAGTGCAGGCACGCCGCTACGGCCGCTGGTGCCGGGAGCACTTCGACGTGGTCGCCGCCCAGGGCGTCCCCGCTCCCCGGCCCGCCGACGTCGCCGAGGCCCGGCCGCGGCCGGAGCCGGAGCCCGTCAAACCGGTCGCCGACCAGCCGAAGGGCTGACCCAGCGCAGAATAAGCCGCCCCGGTCGTGACCGGGGCGGCTTCTTCGCGCGACGGATCAGCCGTAGTAGCTGCGGCGGCGCCGGTACCAGACCCGCCTCGGGCCGGGCGCGCCGATGCGCGTGATGACGTCGGTCAGCACGGCCCCGATGACCAGCCAGATGACCGCGGCCAGGCCGTCGTTGCAGAACACCCGGAACTTCTCGTTGTCCGGGGTGAAGAGGTTGCGCAGGCCGAGGGAGACGCCGGCCGACCACTCGGAGATGAGGTGCGCGAAGCCGTTCGCCGCGTTCGCCTCGCCGAACACCAGCAGGATGTGCACGGCGAGCACCAGGGCGAACACGCCGCACACGAGGTGGATGAGGGCGTTGACCGTGCGCACGATCCGGATGCGCGGGTGGGTGCGCTCCACGACTTCTTCGGCCGGAGCCGGTTCGTACGGCGGATCGTAGGGCTCGGGGGGCGGGGGATACGGCATCGACGTCGCCGTCCTTTCGACTGTCCGATGTGGACGTACCTGGGCGAGCGGGAGCAACAACCGGAGAGATACCCGGCACCCGGGTGCGCGAACCACGCGTTCCCCAAACTTCCCTCAAACTTGACATGGTAGGGTAGTTTGCGGAATATGAGGAGGGTCATGGCGCAGGAGGTCTTCTCCGTCGAACAGGTCGCCGCGAAGCTCGGGCTGCACGTCCGGACGGTCCGGAACTACGTGCGCGACGGGCGGCTCAAGGCGGTCCGGATCGGCAAGCAGTACCGGATCGCCGCCGACGACCTCGAGGCCTTCACCGGGCTGCCGGTCGCCGATCCGCGGCCGGGCCGGCCGATCGCCGAGCTTTCGAGCGTCGCCGAGGTCAGCGGCGTCGACCGCGCGACGGCCGACCGGATCGCCACCGTCGTCGTCGCCTCGGTGAACGGGCCGCGAGACGGGGGCGAGCGGCCCCTGCGCGTCGAAACCATCTACGACAAGGAGCGCGCCACCATGAAGATCATCGTGCTCGGCGACCTCGCCGCCGGCGCGGACCTGCTGCGCTTCGTCGCCTCGTTCACCGAGGGCCTGACGTGACCACCAGCTACCGGACGGCCGAAGGCGCGAAAGCCGTCCGGCAGCGCTACGACGCCCTCATCGAGGACTGGCCCGTGCCGTCCGAGAGGCGCACCCTCGAGACCCGGCTCGGCGCCACCTTCGCCGTGGTCTCCGGTCCGGTGGGCGCGCCGCCGGTCGTCGCGCTGCAGGGCTCCGGTGGCACCGCGGCGCACTGGCTGCCCGACATCGCGACGCTCGCGGAGCACCTGCGCGTGCACGCCGTCGACGCGCCCGGGGAGCCGGGCCGGACCGTCGATGCGCGGCCGCCGCTCGGGTCGCCGGCCTACGCCGAGTGGCTCGAGGACGTCCTCGACGCGCTCGAACTGCCCCGCGCGGCCTTCCTCGGCACCTCGCTGGGCGGCTGGTGGGCCCTCGACCACGCCTTGCGTCGTCCTGAGCGCGTCACGGCGCTGGTGCTGGTCAACCCCGCGGGGATCGGCCGCCGCCGGGTCGCGCCGCTGCTGAAGTTCGCCGCCTACAGCCGGTTCGGCGCCTGGGGGCGACGGCGTTCGCTGGCCATGGTCGCGAAGGGCGGCCCCGCCGACCCGGGGCGGCGCGCGATCGGGGAGTTCACCCTGGCGACGTTCGAGCACTTCAAGCCGCGGCTGGAGCCGATCCCGGCGTTCCCGGTCGAGCGGCTGCGCGAACTCGCGACGCCGGTGCAGGCCCACTTCGGCGCGCACGACGTCCTGCTCGACCAGCGCGACGCCGCGGCGAAGCTGCGGGAAGCCCGGCCGGACGCCGACGTCCGCCTGGCCGAGGACGCCGGGCACTTCCTGCCCGGCTGGGCGGAAGCCACTGTGGAGTTCTTGAGAGGAGCGGGATCGTGATCGACCAGGGCGTGTGGTTCGTACCGGCCGAAGGGCCGGAGCTGGCCACCGAGCAGGACGCCGTCGACCTCGTCGGTGCCACCTACGGCCAGGACGTCGACGTCCTCGTCGTGCCGGTCGAGCGGTTCCCCGCCCGGTTCTTCGACATGCACGCCAAATTGATCGGGCACTTCTTCTCGAAGATCGTCCAGTACGGCTTCCGGCTGGTGCTGCTCGGCGACGTCCGCGCGCACGTCGAGGCGAGCACCGCCTTCCGGGACGTCGTGCGGGAGTCCAACCGCGGCCGGCACGTCTGGTTCGTGGCCGACCTCGCGGAGCTCGACGCCCGGCTGGCCGCGGCGCGCTGAGCCGCGAGACGGAACCTGGCGCCGGCCGCGCAACCCCGGACCGTGCGGCACGTCCAGGTGATCATGCGAATCCCGGCGCTGCTCGCGTCCGTCCTCACCCTCCTGGCCGTGTCCATCGCACCCGCGACGGCGGAATCCGTTGTCCCGAGGGGGTTCCGGCCCGCTTCGACGAGCTGGACCGGCCCGGCCACGGGGTACGTCCTGGGGTACTCGCCGTGCGCGAAGTCGTGGTGCCCGGCGCTGCTGGGCACCACCGACGGCGGGGCGCACTGGCGGCGGCTCGGCACGCCGCCGATGTCGTTGCCGGACAACCACAACCACGTCGCGCTGACCTTCGTCGGCGACCGCGTCGCGTACGTCGACGACGGCGTCCACGTGCGTACGACGCGCGACGGCGGCGCGAGCTGGCGCCCGGTCGGCCTCGTCGGCGCGCGGGAGCCCTACTACCTCTCGAAGATCACCGAAACCGCCGGCCGGGTCTTCGCCGTCGTCACCACCTTCGGCGAGGGGCGAGGCTCGACGCGGCTGTACTCCGGCGTCGCCGGCTCGCCGGTGCTGGTTCCGGTGCCCGGCTTTGTGGCCACCGGCGGGATCACCTACGGCGACCTGGCCGTCGGCGGCGGCCTGCAGGTCGCGCTCGGCGCGGACTACGGCACCGAGCGGTACTGGACCTCGCGCGACGGCGTCCGCTTCACCCCGGCCGAAGCGCCGTGCCCGGCCGGGTCGGTCGCCTCGCTGGCCGGGGTCCGCGACCGGCAGGTCGTGGCGTTGTGCAGCAGCAGCCCCGGCTCGCCGCAGCCCGGCTCGACCGAGCGACAGTTGCGGCACGCGGCGAAGCTCGGCGGGGCGTTCAGCGGTGGGGACGCGGCGCCCTTCGCCGGGATCACGCAGGGCTTCGCGGCGGCGTCACCGGCGTCCGCGACGGTCGCGGCCGAGGGAGGCGGCACCGGATTCCTGCACAGCACGGCCGACGGCGGCCGCACCTGGACGACGAGCGTGCTGTCCGACCGCGGGCTCAGCCTGACCGATCTGGACTTCCCCGGCGGCGGCACCGGCGTGGTCGTCGACGGCCAGCCGGACGCCGACGGCGGCTCCGCCCTGTATCGGACCACGGACGGCGGACACATGTGGCGCGAAGTGCCGATGGGGTAGTTGTCCCTGGCAGCTAAGGCCCTTCGGCCCGGTTCACTTGATGAACGCCATGTCGTAGTCTGTGCACTGTCCGTTGCCGGACAGAGGTGGCCGGGCCCGGGCAGGGGGCCGGCGCCACAGACAAGGGAGAACAGTCGATGACGCCTGGCGACCTGCGGTCCGGAACCGAGGGAGGCTCGGCGTCCCTCGATTTCTCCAAGGCGAGCTTGGCCCGGCTGTCGGACGCGCTGCTGGGTGGCCACGACCACTACGAGGTCGACCGCGAGGCGATGCGGCGCCTGCTGGCGATCGCGCCCGGCGCGCGCACGATGGCGAAGGAGCACCGCGACTGGCTGGTGCGCGCGGTCCGGTTCCTCGCCGGGAAACGCGGCATCGACCAGTTCCTCGACCTCGGTTCCGGCATGCCGACGGCGGAGAACACCCACCAGGTGGCCCAGCGGTACAACCCGGACGCGCAGGTCGTGTACGTCGACAACGATCCGGTCGTGCAGGTGCACGGCCGGGCGCTGCTCGAGGAGAACTACCTGACCCACGTGACGGGCGCCGACCTGACCCGCCCGGCCGAGACGCTGGCCGACGAGGTCGTCAAGGAGTACCTGGACTTCACGCGGCCGGTGGCGCTGATCCTGACGTCGATCGTCCACCACATCGACGACTACGAGCGCGCGAAGTCGATCGTCGCGGAGTACCTGGCGGCGCTCGCACCGGGCTCGTACCTGCTGCTCACGCACAACTTCGACCCGGAAGAGGACTCGCCCCGCCAGGAGCTGGCACGGTTGCTGGAGACGAGCTTCCAGGGCACCGGCCTCGGCAGTGTGTACCGCACCCGCGAACAGATCACGGCGTTCTTCGAGGGCACGGAGCTGCTCCGGCCGGGGCTGGTCTACCTGCACGAATGGTGGCCCGACGGCCCCCGGATCCACCCGCTGAGCGAGCTGAACTTCCTCACGCTGGGCGCGGTCGCCCGCAAGCAGTGACGACGTGCCGTTAAGGCCACCTTACGGGCGTCAGACGCCCGTAAGGTGGCCTTAACGGCATTGATCGGGTCAGGCGGCGTTGAACGTGTCCGGGTTCGGGCCGGTGCGCTCGCCGCGGTCGAGCGGGGTCAGCGACTCCAGTTCATCCTCCGTGAGGGTGAACCCGAACAGGTCGAAGTTCTCCGCGATCCGCGACGGCGTCACGGACTTCGGGATCACCACGTTGCCCAGCTGCAGGTGCCAGCGCAGCACGATCTGCGCCGGCGTGCGGCCGCGCTTCACCGCCAGGTCCGCGACCACCGGGTCACCCAGCAGTGAACCGCCCTTGGCCAGCGGGCTCCACGCCTCGGTCGCGATCCCGTGCTTCGCGTCGAACTCGCGGACCTCCTGCTGCTGCAGGTACGGGTGGAGCTCGATCTGGTTGACCGCCGGCGCGACGTCGGCCGCGTCGAGCAGCCGCTCCAGGTGCGCGGGCTGGAAGTTGGACACGCCGATCGCGCGGACCCGGCCGTCGGCGTGCAGCTTCTCGAACGCCTTCCACGTGTCGAGGTACTTGTCTCGCTCGGGCGTCGGCCAGTGGATCAGGTAGAGGTCCAGCTGCTCCAGGCCCAGCTTCTTCATGCTCTCGTCGAACGCCTTGAGCGTCGAGTCGTAGCCCTGGGCCGAGTTCCACAGCTTCGTGGTGATGAAGAGTTCGTCGCGGGCGATGCCGGACTCGGCCAAAGCCTGGCCGACGCCCTTCTCGTTGCCGTAGACGGTGGCGGTGTCGATGCTGCGGTAGCCCGCTTCGAGCGCGGCCTTCACGGCGGTGGCGGTCTCGTCGTCCGGGACCTGGAACACGCCGTAGCCCAGTTGGGGCATCCGCACGCCGTTGTTGAGTTCGATCACGGGCACGCTGGTCACGAGGGTTCCTTTCGGTGAGTGGTTCATCGGGCGGGTACCCGTTCCCCGGCTTCGAAACTAGCCGGGGCCTTGCGGTCGAGCAGGCCGGAAACGAGCGCCACGGCGAGGCCCGCGGCGGCGAGCACCGCGCCGATCCAGTTGGGGGCGGTGTAGCCGAGGCCGGACTCGATGGCCTGGCCGCCGAGCCACGCGCCGCCGGCGTTGCCGAGGTTGAACGCGGCGATGTTCGCCGCCGAGGCCAGCGCCGGGGCGCCCTCGGCCTTGGCCATCACGCGGGCCTGCAGCGGCGGGACCGTCGCGAACCCGGCCGCGCCGAACAACACGATCGTGATCGCGGCCGGCACCTTCGCGTGGGCGGTGAAGACGAACGCGACCAGCACGATCGCCAGCGCGGCGAGGATGACGTACAGGCTGGGCATCAGCTTGCGGTCCGCGGCCCGGCCGCCGAGCAGGTTGCCGGCGAACAGCCCGGCGCCGAAGAGCACGAGCAGCCAGGTGACGGCGCCGCTGGAGAAGCCGGCGACCTCGGTCATCATCGGCGCGATGTAGGTGAAGGACGCGAACACCCCGGCGAAACCGAGCGCCGTCATGGCAAGGGCGAGCCACACCTGCGGGCGGCGGAACACGGCGAGCTCGCCGCGCAGGCCCGCGTTCGGATCCGGTTCCTGGTGCGGCACGAGGGCGAGGATGCCGATCGCGCCGATCACCCCGAGCACGCTGACCACCCAGAACGTCGAGCGCCAGCCGAAGGCCTGGCCGAGGGCGGTGCCGGCGGGCACGCCGAGCACGTTCGCCACGGTCAGCCCGGTGAACATCAGCGCGATGGCGCTGGCCTGCTTGGCCGGGGCCACCAGCGAAGCGGCGACGACCGAGCCGACGCCGAAGAACGCACCGTGCGAGAGGGCCGCGACGACCCGGCCGGTCATCAGCAGGCCGTAGCTCGGGGCGAGCGCCGAGAGCACGTTGCCCGCGATGAACAGGCCCATCAGGGCGACGAGCACGGTCTTACGCGGAACCCGCGAGGCGAGCGCGGTGAGCACGGGCGCGCCGACGACGACGCCGAGCGCGTATCCCGAGATGAGCAGGCCTGCGGACGGGATCGAGACGCCGAAGTCGGCCGCGACCTCGGGCAGCAGGCCCATGATCACGAACTCGGTGGTGCCGATCCCGAAAGCGCTGATCGCGAGGGCGAGCAGAGCGGCGGGCATGGACTTCCTTCTTCCGGAGTAGTCTTGTGGGCGTGAGCAACTACAAGCGTCCGAGATAGTTGCACGCGCCGTATATTGCACAGGCTTGATAGTGCCGCGCGCAACCGTATGCGGCAAGTCCGGGAGAGGTGAACCGTGTCACTGGACGACGACGCCGTCGAAGCCCGCGCGCAGGGCTGGCGCACGCTGGCCGCGCTGCACGCGCGGATCGAGGACAGGCTGCAGCGCGCGCTCGAGCGCGACCACGAGCTGTCGGTGAGCGAGTACAGCGTGCTCGACGCGCTGGCCCGCCAGGACGGCTTCCACCTGCGGATGAACCAGTTGGCCAACGCGGTGGTGCTCAGCCAGTCGGCGACGACCCGGCTGGTCACCCGGCTGGAGAGCCGCGGGCTGCTGGCCCGCTACCTCTGCGCCGACGACCGCCGCGGCATCTACACGGAGGTGACGCCGTCTGGGCAGGCCCTGCTGACGGCGGCGCGGCCCACCCACGACACGGCGCTGGCGGAAGCCCTCGCCGAAGCCGAGGCTTTGCCGGAACTCGCGCCGCTGGTCGCCGCGCTCGGCACGCTCACTTTCACCCGCTGACCCGCTTGCGGAAAGTTTCGGTGCCGCGGCGACACTTTCGCGTCGGTCCGCGGTAAGGCTTGCGGCGTCCCGATGACCGGGACACTACGGAAGTCGGTCCCGTTCGGCGGTGGGATTGGGGAGGGCGGGCGCCCTAACCCGTGCTCCATCCGTGGGACCCTTTTGCTGCCTGCGTTCGATAGTTTCGCTGGTCAGAACGATTTGTGTGGCATTTGTCCACGAAAGCCGCCGGGTGCCCTCGTTGACCCGATCGTTTCGCCGCACCTAATTTGTTGAACCACCAGACGAACCGGGGTGGTGTCGGCGTGGACTCCTCCTTCTCGCTCAAACCGGTGCGCCCGGCCGACCAGGCCGCCGTTCGCCGGAGCAACCTCGCGCTCGTGCTGCGGCACCTGCGGGACGCCGGACCCCGCTCGCGTGCGGCGATCGCCGCCGACACCGGGCTGAACAAGGGAACCGTCTCGAGTCTCGTCGCCGAGCTCGTCGAGCGCGGGCTGGCTCGCGAAGGCGAGCGGGAACGCGCCGGCGCGGTCGGGCGCCCGGGCACGATCGTCGAGCTGGACGGCCGCGGCGTCGGCGGCATCGGCGTCGAGATCAACGTCGACTACCTGACCGCACTGGCCCTCGACCTCACCGGCACGGTGCTCTTCGAACAACGCGTGGCGCTCGACGTCCAAGCGCTTCCGGTGGCGAAGGTGCTCGACGCCGGCGCGGAGCTGACCGCGCGGGCGCTGCGGGAGTGCCGCCGCCTCGGGGTCGTGCCGGCCGGCGTGACCATCGGGGTTCCGGCGCTGGTCGACGAAAGCGGCACCGTCGCCTTCGCCCCGAACCTGCACTGGACCGACGTTTCGGTGGTCCGCGGGATCACCGAACGGCTGACCCGGCGGCTGGGCCCGCCGTCGTTCCCGATCCGCACGGCCAACGACGCGAACCTCGGCGCGCTCGGCGAGTACGCCATGGGCAGCGTCGCCGGGACCGCCGACCTCGTGTACCTGACCGGCGAGATCGGCGTGGGCGGCGGAGTCATCTCCGGTGGCCGGCTGCTCGGTGGCGCGGAGGGGTTCTCGGGAGAAGTAGGACACATCCAGGTCGATCCCGCGGGCCGCGTCTGCGGGTGCGGGCGCCGCGGCTGCTGGGAGACGCTCGTCGGGCTGGCCGGGATGCTGCGGCTGGCCGCGTCGCCGGCCGACCCGGTGCACGACCCGTCGCTCGACCTCGAACAACGGCTCGACATGATCCGCCGCCGGGCCGAGCTGAAGGACAAGCGGACGCTCGACGCGCTCGCGCAGGTCGGCACCGGCCTCGGGGTCGGCGCGGCCGTGCTGGTCAACGTGTTCAACCCGCGCGTGGTGCTGCTCGGCGGCTACTTCGCCCAGCTGGGCCCGTACCTGCTCGGCCCGATGCTGGCCGAGCTGGAGGCCCGGGTGATCGCCCCGCGCATCGGGGGCTGCCGCGTCGAGCTGTCCTGGCTCGGGTTCTCCGCGGCTTCGCGCGGCGGCGCGCACGTCGCACTGCAGGCGGTGTTCGACGATCCGGCGCTGGTGCCGGTGCGGCCGGAAAGGGACAGCGGATGACGCTCGCGGAAGTGACCGGTACCGGCCAGGCGCCCGTTCGAAGACCCGGCCGGCGACCAGGTGCGCCTTCGTCGCGAAGGCGTGCGGAAACACTTGATCGACTCCGGCGATGTAGTCCGGGGGACATCCGCGTGCCCAGGGGCACCGCGCTCGCCGAACCGAGCGGTGTCCTGACCCGCGTCCCGTCGGGGGCGACCGGCGCGGGCTGAACTCGCCGAACTGGAGGATGAACATGGGGAAGATCGGTGTCTGGCTGATCGGCGCCCGAGGATCGGTGGCCACGACGGCCATCGCCGGCGCCGCCGCGATGCGGGCGGGACTCGCCGCGCGCACGGGCTGCGTGACCGAGCTGCCGGACTTCGCCGGCGCGGACCTTCCCGGCCTGGGAGACCTGGTCTTCGGGGGCCACGACGTCGTCGACACGCCGCTGGTCAAGCGGGCGGAGCAGCTGGCGGCGGCGGGAGTGCTGCCGGCCACCTTGCCCGGCGCGGTCACGGCGGAGCTGGAGGCGGCGGAAGCCCGGCTCCGGCCGGCGCCGTCCGGGGGCGGCCGGGCCGCCGCCGACCGGATCGTCGCGGACCTGACCGAGTTCCGGGAGGGGCTGGACCACGTGGTCGTGGTCAACGTCTCCTCCACCGAAGCGCCGTGCGCGCCGCACCCCGCACACGCGTCCTTGGCTGCCTTGGAAGCCGAGCTGGAAGTCCTGCCGCCCAGCGCGTTGTACGCCTACGCCGCGTTCCGCGCGGGTTGTGGCTTTGTCGACTTCACCCCGTCCACCGGCGCCCGGCTGCCCGCGCTCGACGAACTCGCGCGCACGGCCGGGCAGCCCTACGCGGGCCGCGACGGCAAGACCGGCGAGACGCTGCTGCGGTCGGTGCTCGCGCCGATGTTCGCCCAGCGCGCGCTGAACGTCCTCTCGTGGTCGGGCACGAACCTGCTCGGCGGTGGCGACGGCGCCACGCTCGCCGACCCCGGCGCGGCGTCGAGCAAGAACGCGTCGAAGCAGCAGGTGCTTTCCCAGAACCTCGGCCGGGACGTCGACGGCGAGGTGCACATCGACTACGTCCCGGCGCTCGGCGACTGGAAGACCGCCTGGGACCACGTGCTCTTCGAAGGTTTCCTCGGCACGCGCATGACGCTGCAGCTCACCTGGCAGGGCTGCGACTCCGCGCTCGCCGCGCCGCTGGTGCTCGACCTCGCCCGGCTGACCGGCAAGGCGTGCCGCGACGGCGTCGCCGGCCCGGTCGCCGAGTTCGGGTTCTTCTTCAAGGATCCCGTCGGGGACGGCCCGCACGACCTCGCGTCGCAGTACGCGGCCCTGCGTGAGTGGGCGAACCGGTGAAGGCGCTCGTCGAACTCGTCCGCGCGCCCGCCGCGCTGACCGTGCCGGGAGACGCCGTCGCCGGGGCCGCCGCCTCGGGCTGGCCCTTCGGCCGCCGGACGCTGGCCCTGACCGGCGCGTCCGTCTGCCTCTACTGGGCGGGCATGGCGCTCAACGACTACGCCGACCGCTTCCTCGACGCGATGGAACGGCCCGAGCGGCCGATCCCGTCCGGCCGGGTCAAGCCGGGGACCGCGCTCGGCGTCGCGGCCGGGCTGACCGCCGGCGGGCTGGGCATCGCCGCGGCCGCCGGCGGGAAGCACGCCCTGCGTGTCGCGGTGCCGCTGGCCGCGACGGTCTGGGCGTACGACTTCGTGCTCAAGGAGACCGTGTTCGGGCCGGCCGCGATGGCCGCGACCCGGGCTCTGGACGTCCTGCTCGGCGCGGGCGGTGCCCGGGCCGCGGTGCCCGCGGCGCTCACCGTCGGGGCCCACACGTACGCCGTGACGACGTTGTCAAGGTCCGAAGTGGACGGTGCGAAGCCCGCGCTGCCGGCGGCCACCCTCGCCGCCACGGCCGGGGTGCGCGTCGCCGCCGGCCGCGTCGGCCCGCTGGCGTCGGCGCTGCTCGGGACGTACGCGGTGACCACCGGGCGGGCGCAGTACGACGCCGTCCGCGACCCGGCCGCGCCCCAGATCCGGCGCGCGGTCGGCGCGGGCATCCACGGCATGATCCCGCTGCAGGCCGGGCTGATCGCCCGCACCGGCGCGTGGCGCTCGGCGCTGGCCGTCGCCGCCGCGTTCCCGATCGCGCGGGCGCTGAGCCGGAAGGTGTCGCCGACATGAGGTTCGGGTACGGCACCAACGGCTTCGCCAACCACCGCCTCGGCGACGCCCTGCGCGTCCTGGCGGACCTGGGCTACGACGGCGTCGCGCTGACGCTCGACCACCAGCACCTCGACCCGTTCGGCCCGGACCTCGCCCGCCGCGTCGCGTCGCTGGGCGCGGAACTGGACCGGCTCGGGCTGGCCGTCGTGATCGAGACCGGCGCCCGGTTCCTGCTGGACCCGTGGCGCAAGCACTCGCCGACGTTCCTCGACCCGGACCGGGCGTCGCGCATCGACTTCCTGACCCGGGCCGTCGAGATCGCCGCGGACCTCGACGCCGAAGCGGTGTCCTTCTGGAGCGGGAACAAGCCCGCGGAGCTGGCAACCGAGGACGCGTGGACACATCTGGCCGACGGATGTGCCGAGGTGCTCAAGGCGGCCGACGAACACGACGTCAAGCTCGGCTTCGAGCCGGAGCCCGGGATGCTCGTCGAGGACCTCGACGGCTACTTCGAGCTGGCCCGGCGCCTGGGTGACCCGGAGCGGTTCGGGCTGACGCTGGACATCGGGCACTGCCGGTGCAACGAGGCGGCGTCCGTGCCCGACTGCGTCCGGCGCGCGCTGCCGCGGCTGGTGAACGTGCAGATCGACGACATGCGCCGGGGCACCCACGAGCACCTGGAGTTCGGGCGGGGCGAGATCGACTTCCCGCCCGTGCTGGAAGCGCTGTCGCCGTACCCCGGGCTGGTCGCGGTGGAACTGCCGCGGGACAGCCACGCGGCACCGCGGATCGCGCGCGAGTCCCTGGAGTTCCTGCACAAGGCGGTGGCCGCGTGAACGCCTGGCTGAAAAAGGCACTGCACGACGTCGCCGCCGACGCTTCGGCGTTGCGCACGCTGTTCCCGGGCGTCGGCCGCCGGGTCGGCCGCGGTCCGTCGGACACGCCGGGCTGGACGGTCGACGACGTGGCCCGCGTCAAGCTCCTGGAAGCCGCACCCGCGGCGGCCGCGGAGATGCCGGACCTCTACCGCTACGGCGACGCCGCCGAGAAGCGGGCCGTCCTCCGTGGACTGTCCGTTGTGGACATCGGCGACGCCGGGCTCGCCCTGGTCGCCGATGCCCTGCGCACCAACGACACGCGGCTCGTCACCGCCGCGATGGGGGAGTACGCCGCCGAGCACCTCGACGACGCCGCGTACCGCCACGGCGTGCTCAAGTGCGTCTTCATGGGCATCCCGCTGGCCGAGGTCGCCGGGCTGGACCGCCGGACCGACGAGGAGCTGCTGCGCATGATGCGGTCGTTCGCCGCCGAGCGCACCGCCGCGGGCCGCGCCGTGCCCGCCGACCTCCTCCCGCTGCTGAACGAACAGGACGCCTGATGCGCATCTTCGACCCGCACATCCACATGAGCTCCCGCACCACCGACGACTACGCGGCGATGCACGCCGCCGGCGTCCGCGCGCTCGTCGAGCCGGCGTTCTGGCTGGGCCAGCCGCGCACGAACGTCGGCAGCTTCACCGACTACTTCGACGCGCTCGTCGGGTGGGAGCCGTTCCGCGCGAGCCAGTTCGGCATCGCCCACCACTGCACGATCGCGCTGAACCCGAAGGAAGCCAACGACCCGCGGTGCGCGCCGGTGCTCGACCTGCTGCCGCGCTACCTCGAGAAGGACGGCGTCGTCGCGGTCGGCGAGATCGGCTACGACTCGATGACCGCCGAGGAGGACAAGGCGTTCGCCGCGCAGCTGGCCCTGGCGATCGACCACGAGCTGCCCGCGATGGTGCACACGCCGCACCGCGACAAGGCGGCCGGGACCGAGCGCAGCATGGCCGTCGTCCGCGAGTCCGGCATCGCGCCGGAGCGCGTCGTGCTCGACCACCTCAACGAGGTGACCGTCGCGATGGTCAAGGAGTCCGGCTCCTGGATGGGGTTCTCGATCTACCCGGACACGAAGATGGACGAAGAGCGGATGGTCGCCATCCTGCGCGAGTACGGGACCGAAAAGGTGCTGGTCAACTCGGCCGCAGACTGGGGCAAGAGCGACCCGCTCAAGACGCGCAAGACCGGCGACGCGATGCTCGCCGCCGGGTTCACCGAGGACGACGTCGATCAGGTGCTGTGGCGCAACCCGGTGGAGTTCTACGGCCAGAGCGGCCGCCTCTCGCTGGAAGGCGAGGCGCCGGACGCCGAGTTCGCGGGCAACTCCATCCTGCGAGGTGCGCGCAAGTGAGGTTCCGGCATCGCGACGGCACGCTCGTCCACCTCGCCTACTGCACCAACGTGCACCAGGCCGAGGACCTCGACGGCGTGCTCACCCAGCTGGCCCGCTTCGGCGAGCCGGTGCGGGAACGGCTGGGCGCCGACCGGCTCGGGCTGGGCCTGTGGCTGGCCCGGCCGGTCGCTTCGGAGCTGGTCGCCGACCCGGCCGCGGTGTCCCGGCTCCGGGCGGAACTCGCCGCGCGCGGCCTGGAGGTCGTCACCTTCAACGGGTTCCCGTACCAGGGGTTCCACGACCCGGTCGTCAAGCACAAGGTGTACCGGCCGGACTGGTCCACGCCCGAACGGACGCGCTACACCCTCGACCTGGCCCGGCTGCTCGCCGAGCTGATGCCGGAGGACGCGGTCCGCGGCAGCGTGTCGACGTTGCCGCTCGGCTGGCGCACGGAATGGCGGGACGACCGCGGCCAGCTCGAGCTGCTCGCCGAAGGGCTGGCGAAGCAGGATCGTCCGGTGCGCGTGGCTTTCGAGCCCGAGCCCGGCTGTGTCATCGAGACGACCGCACAGGCGGCGTCGCTGCTGTCCGAAGTGGACAAGGAGTGGCTGGGCGTCTGCCTCGACACGTGCCACCTCGCGGTCGGGTTCGAGGACCCGGCGGACGCGCTCGGCCGGCTCGAAGCGGCCGGTCTGGACGTCGTCAAGCTGCAGGCGTCGGCCGCACTGGAGGCTGCGAACCCGGCCGACCCGGAAACGCGGAAAGCCCTGGAATCCTTCGTGGAACCCCGGTTCCTGCACCAGAGCAACGAAGGCGCCCCGCCGGGCGCCGACGACCTCGACGAGGCACTGGCCGGGGGACTCCCGGGCGAGGCGCCGTGGCGGGTGCACTTCCACGTGCCGCTGCACGCCGACCCGGCGCCGCCGCTGACGTCCACCCGGCCGGTGCTGGCCGGGACGCTGGCCGAGCTGTTCGGCGGCGCCACCGCGCGCGCCGACCACGTCGAGGTCGAGACCTACACCTGGCAGGTGCTCCCGGACGCACCCGCCGACGACGCCGGGCTCGTCGCGGGCATCGCCGCCGAGCTGGACTGGACCCGGCGTTCCTTGATCGAACTAGGCTTGGAAGAGGTTTCCGCATGAGCTTGCTGGTCATCGACGTCGTCGGGCTGACGCCCCGGCTGCTCCCGCACATGCCGAACCTGCGCAAGATGGCCGAACCCGGCTTCACCGCGCAGCTCGACACCGTGTTCCCGGCGGTGACGTGCTCGGTGCAGTCGACGTTCCTCACCGGGCTGCAGCCGGCCGAGCACGGCATCGTCGGCAACGGCTGGTACTTCCGCGACCTCGGCGAGATCTTCCTCTGGCGCCAGCACAACAAGCTGGTCCAGGGCGACAAGTTCTGGGACGCCGCTCGCCGCGCGCAGGCCGGGCACAAGGTCGCCAACGTCTGCTGGTGGTACGCGATGGGCATGGACGTCGACCTGACGGTGACCCCACGGCCGATCTACCACGCCGACGGCAAGAAATCCCCGGACGCCTACACCCACCCACCGCAGCTGCACGACCGGCTCGTCGGCGCGCTCGGCGAGTTCCCGCTGTTCACCTACTGGGGCCCGACGGCGGCGATCACGTCGTCGAAGTGGATCATCGCCGCGGCGCAGAAGATCATGGCCGAGGACAAGCCCGACACCACGCTCGTCTACATCCCGCACCTGGACTACGACCTCCAGCGCTTCGGCCCGGACGCGCCCCAGGCCGCGGCGGCCGCGCGCGTGATCGACACCGCTTTGAAGCCCCTGCTGGACTTCGCGGCCGCAGGCGGGCATACCGTCGTCGCGCTCTCGGAGTACGGCATCACGAACGCGAGCCGGCCGGTCGACATCAACCGCGCACTGCGTCGTGAAGGCCTGCTCAACGTGTACGTCCAGGCGGGCATGGAGTACCTGGACCCGTGGACGTCGCGGGCGTTCGCGGTGGCCGACCACCAGGTCGCGCACGTCTACGTCGCCGACCCGGCCGACATCCCGCGCGTGCGGGACATCGTCGCCGGACTGTCCGGAGTGGACGTCGTACTCGATCGTCCGGAGCAAGCGAGCATCGGGATCGACCACGAGCGGGCCGGGGAACTGGTCGCGATCGCCGAGCCGGTCGCGTGGTTCACCTACTACTACTGGCTGAGCGACGACCGCGCACCGGACTTCGCGAAGACCGTCGAGATCCACCGCAAGCCCGGTTACGACCCGGCGGAGCTGTTCTTCGACCCGAACGACCCGATGGTCAAGCTGAAGGCGGCGTCCGCGCTGGCCCGCAAGAAGCTCGGCCTGCGGTACTCGATGCAGGTCGTCCCGCTCGACCCGGCGCCGGTGCGCGGCAGCCACGGGCGGCTGCCCGACTCGCCCGAGGACGGGCCGGTGCTGCTGTGCTCGGACCCGGCGCTCGCGCGCGAAAAGATCCACGCCACCGAAGTCAAGGACTTGCTGCTGGCGGCCATCCGAACCGAGTAGGACTCACCAGGAGGTCAGGACATGGCACGACCGTTGACCCTGTTCACCGGGCAGTGGGCCGATCTGCCGTTCGAGGAGGTGTGCGAGCTGGCGAGCGGCTGGGGCTACGAAGGCCTCGAGATCGCCTGCTGGGGAGACCACTTCGAAGTGGATCGCGCGGTGGCGGAAGACGGCTACGTCCGGGCGAAGCTCGAGACGCTGGCCAAGTACGACCTCAAGGTGTGGGCGATCTCGAACCACCTGCTCGGCCAGGCCGTCTGCGACCACCCGATCGACGAGCGGCACGAGGCGATCCTGCCCGTCCGGATCTGGGGCGACGGCGAGCCCGAGGGCGTCCGGCAGCGGGCGGCGGCGGAGATGAAGACCACCGCCCGCGCCGCGGCGAAGCTCGGCGTGTCCACTGTGGTCGGCTTCACCGGCTCGTCGATCTGGCACACGGTGGCGATGTTCCCGCCGGTGCCGCCGTCGATGATCGAGCGCGGGTACGCGGACTTCGCCACCCGGTGGAACCCGATCCTGGACGTGTTCGACGAGGTCGGCGTGCGCTTCGCCCACGAGGTGCACCCGAGCGAGATCGCCTACGACTACTGGAGCACGGTCCGGACATTGGAAGCGATCGGGCACCGCGAGGCGTTCGGGCTGAACTTCGACCCGTCGCACTTCGTCTGGCAGGACCTCGACCCGGTCGGGTTCCTGTGGGACTTCAAGGACCGCATCTACCACGTCGACTGCAAGGAGGCCCGCAAGCAGCTCAACGGCCGCAACGGCCGGCTCGGCTCCCACCTGCCCTGGGCGGACCCGCGGCGCGGCTGGGACTTCGTGTCCACCGGCCACGGCGACGTCCCGTGGGAGGACGTCTTCCGGATGCTCAACGCCATCGGCTACGACGGCCCGATCTCCATCGAGTGGGAGGACGCGGGCATGGACCGGCTCATCGGCGCACCGGAAGCGCTGGAGTTCGTCCGCAAGCTCAACTTCTCCCCACCCACGGCGGCGTTCGACGCCGCTTTCTCCTCGAAGTAACGCTTCTGTCGTACGGGTGACCGCCAGCCCCGTCGGAAGGTGAACGAAACGGCTTCGGCCCATTCCGGGGCGAAGCACGCTCAAATCCAGGAAGGACCCAGCATGTCTCCGTCCCCACCGAAGTGGGCGAGGCTGTTCGGCGCCGCGACACTGAGCGCCGGCCTCCTGCTCACCATCGACACCCCGGCTCGCGCGGACATCCCGCCCGCCGACTACCAGCAGGTCGCCCTCGCCACCGGCGCGGCCGAACTCGGCGAGGCGATGTCGCTCGCCGTGCTGCCGGACCGCTCGGTCGTGCACACCTCCCGCGACGGCACCGTCCGTGTCACCACCGCGGCCGGCGCGACCTCCGTCGCGGCCAAGCTGAACGTCTACACCCACGACGAGGAAGGCCTCCAAGGCGTCGCCGCCGACCCCGGCTTCGCCACCAACCGCTACGTCTGGCTGTACTACTCACCGCGTCTGTCCACACCGGACGGTGACGCGCCGACCGAAGGCACCGAGGCCGACTTCGCCCCCTTCAAGGGCGAGCTGCACCTATCGAGATTCGTCTTGAAGACCGACAACACCCTCGACCTGGCCAGCGAGAAGGTCGTCCTGGCCGTGCAGAACGACCGCGGCCAGTGCTGTCACGTCGGGGGTGACATCGACTTCGACGCCGCCGGCAACCTCTACCTCACCACCGGCGACGACACCAACCCCTTCTCCTCCGACAGCTACTCGCCGATCGACGAACGGACCGACCGCAACCCGCAGTTCGACGCGCAACGCTCGTCCGGCAACACGAACGACCTGCGCGGCAAGCTCCTGCGGATCCACCCGCAGGCCGACGGGACGTACACGGTCCCGTCCGGCAACCTCTTCGCGCCGGGGACCGCGAGCACCCGGCCGGAGATCTACGCGATGGGCTTCCGCAACCCGTTCCGGATGAGTGTCGACAAACCGACCGGTGTCGTCTACCTCGGCGACTACGGCCCGGACGCGGGGGTCACCGACGCCAACCGCGGGCCGCAGGGCCAGGTCGAGTTCGACCGGATCACCTCCGCCGGCAACTTCGGCTGGCCGTACTGCACCGGCTCGAACACCACGACCGAGACGTACAACCACTTCACGTTCCCGAGCGGCCCGTCCGGCGCGAAGTACGACTGCGCGGGCGGCCCGACGAACTCGTCGTTCCGCAACACCGGGCTCGCGAAGCTGCCGGTGCCGAAGGCCGCGTGGATCAAGTACGCGGGTGACGAAGGTTCGCCGCCGGAGTTCGGCAGCGGCTCGGAGTCGCCGATGGGTGGGCCGGTCTACCGCTACGACGCCGCTTCGACGTCCACGGTCAAGTTCCCGCAGTCGCTGGACGGCAAGTACTTCGCCGGTGAGTACGGGCGCAAGTGGATCAAGGCGGTCACCGTCAACGCCGACGGCAGCCGTGGCACCATCGACGACTTCCCGTGGACCGGCACGCAGGTCATGGACATGGCGTTCGGCCCGGACGGCGCCCTGTACGTCCTCGACTACGGCACCGGCGACGACAACCAGGCGCTCTACCGGATCGAGTACCTGGCGGGCACCAACCGCAACCCGGTCGCGAAAGCCGCGTCCGACAAGACGTCCGGGCCGAACCCGCTGACCGTCGCCTTCTCATCCGCGGGCAGCAGCGACCCCGAAGGCGGGGCGTTGAGCTACCGCTGGGACTTCGGCGACGGCGCCACGTCGACCTCGGCGAATCCGGCGCACACCTACACCACCAACGGCACCTACTCGCCGACACTCACGGTGTCCGATCCGGAGGGCCTGACCGGCACGGCGAGCCTGGTCGTCACGGTCGGGAACACCGCGCCCTCGGTTTCGCTGGGTGTTCCGGCGGACGGTCAGCTGTTCTCCTTCGGGGACACCGTGCCGTTCCAGGTGACCGGCAGCGACCCGGAAGACGGGCCGCTGGACTGCTCGAAGGTCAAGGTCACCTACCTGCTCGGCCACGACAGCCACCAGCACCAGATCACCCAGGCGACCGGGTGCGGCGGCTCGATCGCGGTGCCGGTCGACGGTGAGCACGACGCCGCGGCGAACATCTACGGCGTCTTCGACGCGGAGTACACGGACAACGGCGGGCTGACGTCGCACAGCGTGCACAAGCTCCAGCCGCGGCACCGCCAGGGCGAGCACTTCTCGGCGCAGTCCGGGATCCAGCTCGCCGACCACGGTTCCGCGGAGGGCGGCCGGACGGTCGGGTACACCGACGACGGCGACTGGATCGCGTTCACGCCGTACGCACTGGGCAACGCGTCGTCGATCAGCGCCCGCGTGTCGTCGGGCGGCCCGGGCGGGACGCTCGAAGTGCGCGCGGGCTCGCCGACCGGCACCCTGCTCGGGTCGGCCGCCGTCGCCAACACCGGGGACTGGGACACGTTCCAGAGCGTGACGGCGAACCTGGCGAACCGGCCGGCCGGCACGACGACGCTGTACCTCGTGTTCAAGGGCGTCACCGGGCAGGGCAACCTGTTCGACCTCGACGCGTTCACCTTCACCACCGCCACCCAGGCGGGCGCGGTCGAAGGCGAGTCGTTCACGTCCGGTTCGGGGGTGCAGGTCGCCCCGCACGCCGCGGCGAGCGGCGGGAACACCCTGGGCTACATCGAGAACGGCGACTGGGCCGGGTACGCGTCGGTGAGCACGTCCGGCGCGCGGACCTTCACCGCGCGGGTGTCCTCGGCCGGCGCGGGCGGCACGATCGACATCCGGTCCGGTTCGGCCACCGGGACGCTGCTGGGTTCGGTGACGGTGCCGGTCACCGGTGACTGGGAGGTCTTCCAGAACGTCACGACGTCGGTGACCGGTGGATCCGGGCCGCTGTTCCTGGTGTTCCGCGGCGGTTCCGGTTCCCTGTTCGACATCGACACCTTTAGCCTGAGCAGTATGCCTACCCAGGTCGATCCCGCGTACGACGTGCTGGTGTTCTCCAAGACGGCCGGCTTCCGGCACGACTCGATCCCGGCGGGGATCCAGGCGATCCGGGAGCTGGGCGAAGCTCAGGGATTCGGGGTGACGGCGACCGAGGACGCGTCGGTGTTCACGGCTTCTTCGCTCGCCGCGTACAAGGCGGTGGTGTTCCTCTCGACCACCGGTGACGTCCTGGACGCGAACCAGCAGGCCGCGTTCGAGTCC
This sequence comes from Amycolatopsis ponsaeliensis, assembly GCF_030182635.1. Lineage (NCBI taxonomy): Bacteria > Bacillati > Actinomycetota > Actinomycetes > Pseudonocardiales > Pseudonocardiaceae > Amycolatopsis > Amycolatopsis ponsaeliensis. The sequence goes on along the minus strand of NZ_JAPZLD010000006.1, from coordinate 227,632 downwards.
TATGTGGAGGGTGGCGGCGGTTACCTCGGCATCCACGCGGCGGCGGACACCGAGTACGACTGGCCGTGGTACGGCTCGCTCGTCGGTGCCTATTTCAAGAGTCACCCGGCGATCCAGCCGGCCCGGTTCGTGACCGAGGACGGCACCCATCCGGCCACGGCGCACCTGCCGGCGGTCTGGACCCGGACCGACGAGCTGTACAACTACCGGACCAACCCGCGTGGCAGCGTGCACGTGCTGCAGACGCTGGACGAGTCCAGCTACACCGGCGGAGAGATGGGCGCCGACCACCCGATCACCTGGTGTCACCCGCAGGGCAGTGGCCGGGCGTTCTACACCGGGCTCGGCCACACGATCGAGTCGTACTCGGACTCCGCGTTCCGGGCCGAGCTGGTCGGCGGGATCCGTTACGCCGCAGGTGTTGTCGCGGCGGACTGCGGTGTGCCCGCGGGGTCCACAGTGGAGGGTGAGTCGTTCACGTCGGGTTCAGGCGTGCAGATCGCGTCGCACGCTCCGGCGAGCGGCGGCCAGACGCTGGGCTACATCGAGAACGGTGACTGGGCCGGGTACGCGTCGGTGAGCACGGCGGGCGTCACGCGGTTCAGCGCGGTCGTGTCCTCCGCGGGCGCGGGCGGCACGATCGAGATCCGCGACGGCTCGGCGACCGGCGCCCTGCTGGGCACGGTCGCGGTGCCGAACACGGGCAGCTGGGAGACGTTCCAGACGGTCTCCACGACGGTGTCGGCCGGTTCGGGTCCGCTCCACCTGGTATTCCGGGGCGGCGCGGGTTCCCTGTTCGACATCGACACGCTGACCGTGTCGTAATGCTATGAAGGGCACCCTCATGGACTTAAGAGCCATGAGGGTGCCCTTCATGACGCGTCAGCGGACGCCGAAGAGGTGCTCCAGGGCCAGCTGGTTCAACCGCGTGAAGTGGTAGCCGCGGGTCGCCGCCGCGTCGAGGTCGAAGTCGTCGTTCAAGAGGTCGTCGAACGACTCGCCCGGAGCGAGGGTGGGGGTCGAGAGCTCCGGCACCCGCGACGCCGCCAGTGCCTCGGCGACCTCCGGGTCCGAACGGAACTTGGCCGCCTTCTCCTTGAGGATCAGGTACGTCCGCATGTTCGCCGCGGCGGACACCCACACGTCCGCCGGGTCCTCCGTCCGCATCGGCTTGTAGTCGAAGTGGCGCGGACCCTCGTAGCCGCCGTTCTCCAGCAGGTCGACCAGGAAGAACGCGCTCTTCACGTCGCCGTGGCCGAAGATCAGGTCCTGGTCGTACTTGGGGCCGTGCTGGCCGTTGAGGTCGATGTGGAACAGCTTGCCCTGCCACAGCGCCTGCGAAATGCCGTGCACGAAGTTGAGCCCGGCCATCTGCTCGTGCCCGACCTCGGGGTTCAGCCCGAACAGCTCGGGCCGCGCGAGCTGCGAGATGAAGCCCAGCGCGTGCCCGATGGTCGGCAGCAGGATGTCGCCGCGCGGCTCGTTCGGCTTGGGCTCGAGGGCGAACCGCAGCGGGTAGCCCTTCTCGACGACGTAGTCCGCGAGCAGGTCCAGGCCCTCCTTGTAGCGGGCCAGTGCCGCGCGGACGTCCTTCGCGGCGTCGGACTCGGCGCCCTCGCGGCCGCCCCAGACGACGTAGGTCTCCGCGCCCAGCTCGGCCGCGAGGTCGAGGTTGCGGCGCACCTTCCGCAGCGCGTAGCGCCGGACGTCACGGTCGTTGCTGGTCAGGCCGCCGTCCTTGAACACCGGGTGGGTGAACAGGTTCGTCGTCGCCATCGGGACCTTCAAGCCGGTCTCGGCCAGCGCCTTGCGGAACCGCTCGATCGCCTTGTCGCGGTCGGGCTCGGTGGCGAGGAGGTCGTCATCGTGGAACGTCACGCCGTAGGCGCCCAGCTCCGCCAGCCGGTGCACGCTCTCCACCGGGTCCAGCGGCGGCCGCGTCCCGACCCCGAACGGGTCGTTCGCGGGCCAGCCCACGGTCCAGAGGCCGAAGGTGAACTTGTCGGCCGGCTGGGGAGCGTAGTCGCTCATGACTGTCCCTTCATTTAGTTCACGTTGTAGACTAAATATGCGCCGCGGCGGTCCCGGGCGTCAAGAGGCCGGTTAGAGTGCTTCGCAGGGAGGGACGCGATGACCCAGGCCGTGCGGCACGACTCGATGCGCGCCCGCAACCTCGAGGTCGTGCTGGGCGCGGTCAGCCGCGGCGGCCCGCTGACCCGCGCGGCGCTCGCCGAGCTCACCGGCCTGACCAAGTCGACGGTCAGCAAGCTCGTCGGTGACCTGGTGGACGCGGGCCTGCTGGCCGAGACCGGCCCCGCGCGGGCGGGCGAACGCGGCCGGCCGGGCGTCGAAGTCGTGCTCAGCGGCGCGCGCGTGGCGTCGCTGGGGCTGGAGATCAACGTCGACTACCTCGCGGTCCGGGTGCTCGACCTCACCGGCGGGGTCCGGTTCGCCGCCCGCCGCGAGCGGGACAACCGCGGTTCGCGGCCGAAGAAGGTCCTGGCGGAGCTGCAGGCACTGGCGACGGAGGCGCTGACCGAGACGCACCGGCTCGGGCTGGAGGTCGCGGGCGCGGTGCTGGCGGTGTCCGGCCCGGTCGGCGACGGCGTGCTGTTCAGCGCCCCCAACCTCGGCTGGCAGGACGTCCGCCCGGCCGATCTGCTGCGCCTGCCCGTGCCGGTCGAGCTGGACAACGAGGCGAACCTCGCGGCCCTGGGCGAGCTGTGGTTCGGTGACGGCGAGCGTGATTTCCTTTACGTGTCGGGCGAAGTCGGCATCGGCGCGGGCCTGGTGGTGAACGGCACGCTGTTCTCCGGCGCTCGCGGACTGGCCGGCGAGCTGGGCCACGTCGTCGTGGCCCCGGACGGGCCGCGGTGCCGGTGCGGCGGCAGCGGGTGCCTGGAGACGTTCGCCGGGCAGGAGGCGTTGCTGACGGCGGGTCGGGTGGGGTCGGTCCCGGCCTTGCTGGCGGCGCTGTCCCGGGGTGACACGGCGGCGCTGGAGGCGTGCACGGCGGCCGGCCGCGCGCTCGGCGTCGCGCTGACGTCGGCGGTGAACCTCCTGGACATCGACCGCATCGTGCTGGGCGGGGTGTTCACGCAGCTGTACCCGTGGGTGTCAGAGCCGGTGTCGGAGGTGCTGTCGGCACGGCTCGGCGGGCTCCGGGGCGTGCCTCCGACGCTGTCGGCGTCACGCCTGGGCGGCGACGCGGCGACGTTGGGTGCGGCGGGCCGGGTGGTGCACCGGGTCCTGGCCGAGCCGGCGCCGTTCCTGGCGCGGGTTCAGGAGGCGTAAGCCCGCACCCAAGGCGAGGTGAGCTGGGAGGCCCAGTAGTGCGTCCGGTCGAGATACGCGGTCTCGGAAGCCGCACCGGAAGTCCCATACGCACCGGCGAAAGTCTCGTAAACCGGCGAAGGCGGCGAAGAGCTGGCCGGTTCGATGACCGACCCTTCGTGCCACTCGTTGAACGACGTCACCGAGACCCAATCGGCGCCCGAGGAAAGCGCGTTCTGCCACTCCCGGTCGTAGGTCGCCCCGTTGTCCCGGGAAAGGGTCGGGGTCGTGTTGCCCGGTACCGCGCGGTCGTCGACGTACCCCGGCCCCACCGAGGGCGCCCACACCAACCCGTTCGCCTCGCAGTACGCGCCCGCGTCGCGCCAGCCCGGCGCCGTCGCCCCCGCGATCGCGTCGTACGTGTACATCCCGCCGAAGTGCGCGACCTTGCTCGTGTCCGTCGTCTGCGCCAGCACGATCGCCGACGACCGCACCTGGTCCAGCGGCGTCCAGTCCGTGATGCGCAGGCTCTCGAACACGTAGAACGCGCCGCGGCCGCCCTCGCGGTAGAACGCCGGGCTGGAGCCGTACCGGCTGGTGATGTAGTCGATGTCCGACACCGTCGAGGACGCCGTCCGCCCGCCGTACGGCTCGAGGTGCCACGCGACGCGGATCCCGTGCCGTGCCGCGGCTTCCAGGACGCCGGCCGCCAGACCGTCCTCATAGGACCCCTGGCCCCACCAGCTGTAGACGAGCACCCCGGCGCCGGACTGCTCGATCCACCGCATGTGCTGCTCGACCGCGCCGGAGAAGTCCCCGGAGTCGTACGGCCCCAGCACCGGGTAGAAGTTCGCGCCGATGTCGTCCGGCGGCGTGTGCCCGCCCTGCTGCCAGTGGCGGTATTCACCGGCGTTGCTGCCGTACCACGGGTAGTAGAACAGGTGGGTCCGGCTCGACAGCGCCGCCGCGGCGTGCGCGGTGCCCGGCAAAGCCGTGGCCAGCAGGAGAAGCGCGGCGAACCACGCCGAAATCCGTCGCATGCGGGTACCCCTCGGTGGGTGCGGAGTGTTCCAGACCATACGGACGCGTCCCGAACGAGGGCAATAGTTCACCGGACATACGCAAACTTGCGTCGGGAACCCACCAGGAAGCCGCCGGGAAAACGAAAACCGCCCCGGGCGAACCCGGGGCGGTTTCCGTTGAGCGGGACTAGCTCACGGAGTTGACCAGCACCAGCGAGGAGCCGACCGTGACACCCGTGTCGGTCTGCACGGTCAGCTGACCGCGCAGGACCCGGCCCGCCGCGGGGACCGCGGACGCGGTCACCGTCGCCGGCACCGTCCACGAGCTGCCCGACGCCCGCGCCGCGTTCGCGTCGGTCACCGCGACCGAACCGAACGCCGGGTTGGTGAACACGTCGAGGTAGTCGTAGTCCGTGGTGCCCGAAGGCACCGCGAACCCGTCGACCAGCGCGACCCAGACCCCGGCCGCCGGGTTGGCCACGGTCACCGACTCCTCGGAGTCGCCGTCCGCGCTCTGCGCCGCGAGGACACAGCTGCCGGTGGTGCAGTTGTACAGGAACAGATCGAGGTCGGCGCCCACGTCGGACGTCTTGCCGATCGTGGCCGTCAGCGACGTCGAGCCCGGCGTCACCGCGATCTGGTACTGCTGCTGAGCGGCGTCGGCGATCGCCGGCCGCGCGATCTTCGCGCTGCCGAGCGTGGCGCCGTTCAGCTTGCCGGTGAACGCGCCGAGCGTGTTCGTCACGGTGTACGAACGCGCGATCGGCTGGCCCAGCGTCGCCGAAGCGATCGTGTCCGGGTTGGGCGCGACGGTCGTGCCCAGCACCGAAGCCGACAGCTTGAACGCCGCATTGTCCACATCGGACGTCCGGCGCGCTTCCACGACGATCTCCCACACGCCCGGCAGCGGGTTGGCGATGGTCCGGCTGGTCGGCGTGCCGCCGGGGCAGCCCGCGCCCGCGTCAGGGAGGTAGCAGAACGTCGTCGAGGTGCTCGCCTCGGCCGGGACACCGGTCGGGTCGTAGCGCAGGAACCGCACCTGGCCCTTGCCCGGGGCGCCGGCCCCCGCGTCCAGGTCCACCTTCAGCGCGCTGGCACCCTGCGGCACCCGCACGAAGTAGCTGGTCGCCTGGTTGCGGGCGATCTTGCCGGAGACGTCGACCTGGAACCCCTTGGCGGCGGTGAACTCCTGCGGCGCGAAGACCGTGTTGAGGGTCTGCACGTCGATGCCGATGGTCAGCGGGTTGTCCAGGTACAGCAGCGCCGAGTGGACGCCCGCGTTCTTCGGGTTCACCTTGACGTCGAACTTCACCGGCGTGTTCAGCGGCAGCACCACCGTCGACGCCGAGGAGAACGTCCCGTCGTTGCCCGTCCACCGCGCGAAGTACGGCACCGGCTTCGCCGAGCCCGTCGTGCGGGTGATCGTGTACGTGCGGGTGTAGGCCTTGCCCGTGGTCACGCCCTCGCGGTCGTGGATGCCCACGCCGGTGTTCGGGGTGGCCAGCAGGCCCGAGAGCGCGGTGTGCACCTCGACGGACGTCGAAACGGCGTCCGGCTTCGGGTTGAGCGACAGCGCGACGAACGCGGCCGGGACGTTGAACAGGCCCGCGCCCTGGGCGTACGCGCCGATGCCCGGCACGAACCGCGCGGTCGACTTGATGGCCGCGCGCAGCTGCGCGACCGGCGGCCGCTGCCCCTGGTGGGTCGCCTTGTACGCGCTCACCAGCAGTGCCGCCGCGCCGGTCGCCTGCGGCGCCGCCATCGACGTGCCCTGCAGCATCGCGTAGCCCGCGGGCAGGCTGTACGTGCCGGCCACCGGACCCGGCGCCTCCCAGCGCGGAGTGGTCGAGATCGCCGCGCCGGGCGCGATGATGTCCGGCTTGAAGCCGCCGTCCTCACGCGGGCCGCGCGAGGAGAACGGGTGCAGCGACTCGGCGTTCTGGGTCTTCGAGCCGTAGTTCGAGAGCCAGGTCTCCTTGGTGATGTACGAGCCGACCGAGATCGCGTCCGTGGCCACCGACGGGTCGCCGACGGTGTTCGCCCCGGCGCCGCTGTTGCCGGCCGAGATGAAGATCTGGACGTTGTACTCGGCGATCGTGCGGTTGTAGAGCTCCGCGCGGGCGTTGTTGCCGTCGTTGAGGGCCGGCAGGCCGCCGATCGAGATGTTGATGACGTCGGCGCCGTGGCTGGCCGCGTAGACGACACCGTCGATCAGGCCCGAGGACGTGCAGGCGCTGCCGGTGAGGCAGACCTTGACCGCGAGCACCTTCGCGCCCGGGGCCGCGCCGTCCATCTTGCCGCCGAACAGGTCGTTGCCGGTGGCGATGCCCGCGACGTGCGAGCCGTGCTCGGCGCCGGCGATGCCGATGCCGACGAAGCCCGGCTTGTCGGTCTGGACGACGAAGGCCATCCGCTCGGCGATGTCGGTCGCCGGGTTGTCGGTGCCGAAGAAGCCGACGTCGTACTTCTTGGCGTAGTCGGTCATCGGCTTCTCGTCGGCGAAGTCGCCGTTGCCGTTGAGGTCGACGCGGACCTCCTTGGTCACGCTGTCCTGCAGCACGCCCCAGGAGTCGGCGCGGTCGCCGTCGCGGTTGACGTCACCGCCGGTCTCGCTGTCCGCGGCGCCCAGGTCGCCGGCGGTCTCGGTGAACAGGCCGAACGTGTACGGGCCGCCGGTCGCCGGGGCCGTCCAGCTCTTGCCGTTGGAGGTGAAGGTGCCGGTGTAGGTCGCCGTGGACTGCTTGACCCAGGTGCCGTCACCGGAGTTGGTGGCGTTGGCGTTGTACCAGTCGACGATCTTGCGTTCGCCGTGGCTGGTGGTGGCCAGCGCGGGGGTGTCGAGGTCGACGCCGGAGTCGAGCACCGCGACCGTGGTGTCCTTGCCGTCCCAGTTGGGCAGGACCTGGCCGAACTGCGCCGCGTAGGTGTCGCCGGTGGGGAGGTAGGGGTTCACGCGCGGGGTGTTCTTGCCCGGTGCCGGCTGCGGCGAGGGGTCCTGCGCGCCGTCGGGCTTCGGGTCGTCGCGGTAGACGAGGCCGTCGACGTCGACGGCGTTGACCGACTTGAGCTTCGCGGCCTTCTCGGCCTTGTCCGTGGGGACAGTGACCTTGACGTAGTCGAGCTTGGTGTCGGTGGACTGGACGACGCCGCCGAGCGCCTTCAGTTCGTTCACGGCGGCGGCGGTCTGGCCCTTCTCCGCCGCGATCAGCAGCGTGACGTCGGGCTTCCCGGCCTTCTCGGCTTCGGCGACGAGCGCGCGGTCGTGCTCGTCGAGGGTCTTGCCCTCGGCCGCGCCGGAGGTCGGCGGGGCCTGCTGGGCGGACGCCACGGGAACGGCGATGCCGAGGACGGAAGCGCCGAGAGCGGTGGCGAGGACGGTGATCCCGGCCCGCCGTCTCCAGCGCGATCTGTGCGTTGTCACTGAGAACGACCCTTCATGAAGAGATGCGTCCGTGAAGTACACAACGTGAGATCTTCGTCAGCAATCAGACACTTAGCCCATTGACCGCAATTGGTTGCGAGCCAAATGGACTAACGGGATGCCCGGTTAGGAGGCAACCCGAAGCCGCACTTTCACGTGAAAGTGCGGCCTTGCTATACGGGCGTGTAGCGGGCTATATTCTCGTGTAGTCGACTACACGCACGTATAGGACTGCTGATGAGCACGGAAGACTTCACGGCGAGGGCCCGGATCCGCGACGCGGCGATCAAGCTGTTCACCGAGCGCGGCATGGAGAAGACGTCGGTCCTCGACATCGCCGAGGCCGCCGGGGTGTCCGGCGGCCTGATCCGCCACCACTTCGGATCCAAGGACGGCCTGCGCGAGGCGTGTGACACCTACGTCTTCGACGAGCTGCTGAAGTTCAAGGAGGAGGTGCTGGCGAAGGGCGTCGCGAACCCGGGGTTCCTCCCGACGTTCGACGCCCGCCAGCTGCTCTTCCGCCGGTACATGGGCCGGGCCATGATCGACGGCTCCGAAGCCGCCGAGGCGCAGTTCACCGAGATCGTCGACGGCACCGAGCGCTACTTCCGCGAGCAGGGCATGGACATGCCCGACCCGCGGGGCGTCGCCGCCGCGCTCGCCGCGATGACCGGCGGGCTGATGATCCTGCAGGACCACATCGCCCGCGCGCTCGGCGAGGAACCGGGCACCAACGAGGCGATGCTGCGGATGTCCATGGCCGCCGGGCACCTCTTCATGAACCCGCTCGCCACCCCCGAAATCCTCGAAAAGGCCCGCGAAGCGCTGGCCGCCTACCAACGGAAGGAATGACGATGGCCGAAGCGATCACCGCCGACGGCCTCACCAAGGCGTTCGGTGCGGCGATAGCCCTCGACGGGCTCGACCTGACCGTCCACACCGGCGAGGTGCACGGCTTCCTCGGGCCGAACGGCGCCGGCAAGACCACCACGATCCGCGTCCTGCTGGGGCTGATGCGGGCCGACGGCGGCCGCGCCACCCTGCTCGGCGGGAACCCCTGGACCGACGCGACCGAGCTGCACAAGCGCCTCGCGTACGTCCCGGGCGACGTCACGCTCTGGCCCAACCTCACCGGCGGCGAGGTCATCGACCTGCTCGGCCGGCTGCGCGGCGGCCTCGACACCGCCCGCCGCGCCGAGCTCGTCGAGCGCTTCGACCTCGACCCGCGCAAGAAGGGCCGGACGTACTCGAAGGGCAACCGGCAGAAGGTCGCGCTCGTCGCGGCGCTGGCGTCCGATGTGGAGCTGCTGGTGCTCGACGAGCCGACGTCCGGGCTCGACCCGTTGATGGAGGAGGTGTTCCGGCAGGTCGTCGCGGAGGAGCGGGAACGCGGCGACCGGACGGTGCTGCTGTCCTCGCACATCCTGTCCGAGGTCGAGGCGCTCTGCGACCGCGTCACGATCATCCGGGCCGGGCGCACCGTCGAGTCGGGCACCTTGGACGAGCTGCGGCACCTGGGCCGGATCAGCATCGACGCGTCGCTCGCGCGGGTGCCGGACGGCCTGGCGGCGCTGCCGGGCGTCCACGACCTGAGCACGTACGGCTCGCACGTCCACCTGTCCGTCGACCAGTCTTCGCTGGACGACCTCATGCGGCACCTCGCCGAAGCCGGGTTGAAGAGCCTGGTGAGCCGGCCGCCGACGCTCGAAGAGCTGTTCCTGCGCCACTACCGCCACGACGAGCCGGTCGGAGCGGCGCGATGACCGGGACCTGGTCGCTGCTGCGGCTGGTGCTGCGCCGCGACCGGCTGCTGATGCCGCTGTGGATCGTCTGCCTGGCGGTCGCGCCGATGGGTTACCTGTCGTCGATCAAGGCGGCCTACCCGGATGCGGCGGCGCGGCAGCACTTCTACGACCTCAACGCTTCCAGTGCGACGTTCGTGGTCCGCAACGGCCCGCTGTACGGCTCGTCGGTGGGCAATCTTCTGGCGTGGCAGTGCGGGTTCATCCCGGTGGTCGTCGGGCTGATCGCGCTGCTCACGGTCGTCCGGCACACCCGGACCGAGGAGGAGGCGGGCCGCCGGGAGCTGACCGGCGCGACCGTCGTCGGGCGGCACGCGGGGCTGGCGGCCGCGGTGATCGCCACCTGCGGCGCTTGTCTCGTTTACGGGCTGCTGGTCGGGCTCGGCGTTGCCGCGCAAGGGGTTCCGGCGGCGGGCGCGTTCGCGCTGGGTCTCGGGTTTTCGTCGGTCGGCTGGGTGTTCGCCGGTGTCGGCGCGGTCGCCGCGCAGCTGACGTGGGGCGCGGGCGGCGCGCGTGGCATCGGGATCGGCGGGCTGGTCCTGGCGTTCCTGCTGCGGGCGGTGGGTGACAGCAGCGGTTCGGCGGGCTGGGTCGCGTGGCTGTCGCCGATCGGCTGGGCGCACCGGATGCGGCCGTTCGCGGGCGAGCAGTGGTGGGTCCTGGCGCCGGCCGTGGTCTTCACCGGGGTGCTGGTGGTCTCGGCCGTCGCGCTGTCCGCGCGGCGGGACCTCGGCGCGGCGTTGCTCCCGGCGCGGCTGGGGCGGGCGTCCGCGAAGGCGTCATTGCGGTCGCCGCTGGCGCTGGCCTGGCGGCTGCAGCGGGGGACGCTGCTGGTCTGGACCGTCTGCCTGGCGCTGGTCGGGCTGCTGATGGGCGGCGTGGGGAAGAACGTCGCGGAGATGATGCGGGACAACCAGGCCGTGTCGGACGTGTTGTCGCGCCTCGGTGGTGGCGGCGCGGTCACGGACGCGTACCTGGCGGGGACGATGACGTTGTTCGGCCTGGCGGTGGCGGGCTACGCGGTGCAGGCGACGCTGAAGCTGCGTGCCGAAGAGGCGGCGGGCCGGGCGGAACCGCTGCTGGCGACGGCGGTCGGCCGGATCGGCTGGGCGTTCGCGCACTTGACCTTCGCGCTGGCCGGCTCGGCGTTCGTGCTGGTGGTGACGGGATGGGCGACGGGCCTGGCGTTCGGGAGCGGCGCTTCGCTGGTCCCGGCGGCGCTGGCGCAGCTGCCGGCGGTGTGGGTGCTGGCCGGGCTGGCGGCCTTGCTGATCGGCTTCTTCCCGCGCTTCGCGGCGGCGGCGTGGGGGCTGCTGGGCGCGTTCCTGCTGCTGTCGCTGGTGGGGACGGCGTTGCGGTGGAACGACGTGGTGCTGGGGATTTCACCGTTCCAGCACCTGGCGCGGCTGCCGGGCGGGACGTTCTCGGTGGCACCGGTGATCTGGCTGGTGGCGATCGCTCTCGCGGCGGGCGCGGGCGGTCTGGCGGCGTTGCGAAGGCGTGACATGCCGGTGGGCTGAACACGCGAAGAGCCACCGTCTCGCGGCGGTGGCTCTTCGTGTCGGGCGGCAACCGAGGGAGTCGAACCCTGCGCGGCTTATGAGGGCGGCGCCCATGGACCGGCCCTGACCCTTCGGCGGGCGACGGCTGCCAAGTTCTCCAACAGTAGCTACTACCCATCTCATTCCCATCTCACTCCGTGCTTCACCCGGACGGGCCCGGCTGGCAGGGTGGTCGCATGGATGATCTACTCCTGCGCCGCGTGCGGCCGGGCCTCGGCGGGGAGCTCGCGGACGTCCGCGTCAACGACGGCCGCGTCACGGCGATCACCGAGCCGGGTTCGGCCGGGTTCGCCGCGCGGGTCGTCGACGGGCACGGTGGCACGCTGCTGCCGGGGCTGGTCGACGCGCACGTCCACCTCGTGCAGTGGGCGACGTTCCGCCGCCGGATCCCGCTCGAAGCGGCGCGGTCGGCGGGGGAGGCGATCGAGCTGCTGCTGGCGCACCTGCTGGCGACGCCGGCGCCGCAGTCGGAACTGGTGGTGGGCGCGGGCTTCCGCGACGGGCTGTGGCCGGACAAGCCGCACAAGGACCTGCTGCAGCGGGCGCTGCCCGGGCGCGCGGTGGCGTTGTTCAGCGCGGACCTGCACACGCTGTGGCTGAGCCCGGCGGCGCTGAAGCTGATCGGCCGCGACCACCCGACGGGTGTGCTGCTGGAGAACGACTGCATGAGCGCGACGGCCCAGCTCCCGACGGCGGCGATCGACGTCCAGGACGAGTGGGTGACGGAAGCGGTGTCCGCGGCGGCGGCGCGCGGCGTGACGCAGATCGTCGACTACGAGTACGCGGACACGGTGGCGGACTGGACGCGCCGCGGTGCCCCGGCGGCCAGGATTTCGTGCGTGATCGCGAAGCACCTGCTGGACCAGACGATCGAGCGCGGCCACCGCACGGGCGACGTCCTCCCGGATTCGGGCGGGCTGCTGACGGTGGGCCCGTTCAAGCTCTTCGTGGACGGCTCGCTCAACACCCGCACGGCTTATTGTCATGATCCCTACCCGGGTTCGGACTCACCGGGGCTCCTCGAACTCCCGCCGGCTGCCCTGGTTCCGTTGATGGAGCGGGCTTTCGCGCACGGCTTGCTCCCGGCGGTCCACGCGATCGGCGACCAGGCCAACACGATCGCACTGGACGCGTTCGCATCCGTGGGCTGCCCGGGCCGGATCGAGCACGCCCAGCTGCTTTCTCCGTCCGACGTCTCGCGTTTCGCAGCGCTGGGTGTGATCGCGGCGGTCCAGCCGGCGCACCAGCCGGACGACCGCGACGTCGCGGACCGGCATTGGCACGGCCGGACGTCGCGGGCGTTCCCGTACCGCTCTCTGCTGGAATCGGGTGCCCGTCTGGAGTTCGGGTCGGACGCACCGGTGGCACCGCTGGACCCGTGGGACGGAATCGCCGCGGCGGTGTTCCGGACGGACGACGACCGGCCGGCTTGGCACCCGGAGCAGGCGCTCTCCTTCCCGGACGCTTTGGCGGCGGCTTCGGGCGGGCGTCGCGGAGTCTCGGTGGGGGACGTCGCGGACTTGATGGTGACGGCGGCGGACCCGTCGATGCTGTCCGCCGCCGACCTGCGAGCCCTCCCGGTGACGGCGACCATCCTGGCCGGGCACGTCACGCACCAGATCTGACCCCGGCGAACCGTTTCCACGCCGCTTGCCGGCTGACGCCGAGCGCACCGGCGATGGCGACCCAGGTGACGCCGGCTCCGCGGGCCAGCTCGATCTCCAGCGCGAGCAGGCGCTCGGCGGCCACCGTCAGTTCGCGGGCCCGGGCGATCCACTCGCCGAACTCCCCGCACCCGGCGTCCGCCGCGGCACGGTGCCGCTCGGCGAGATCCGCGTAGGCGCGTCCCAGCGAAGCCACGGATTCGGCGTGAGCGTGCAGCGCGCTCGCCATCTCCCTAACCCCCGGCGCGGTCCGGAGCACCGATGAAGGTGTGCCAGGGGGTGATCTTGTCGACGTGCACGACGGCGTCGAACGCGGCGAGCGGGTTCACCAGCTGCTTGTACGGTCCCTGCCGGGTGCTGTCGATCTCGGCGAAGCGGCGAGCCACCTCGCCGTCGCCGGGGACGGCGCGCAGGTCGAGCAGGGCGAGCGGGGCACCGGCGCCGGCGAGCAGGACGTCGAGGCTGCCCGGCTCGGTGAAGGGGGCGACGTCCTCGTAGAACACCTCGGTGTGGCCGGGTGGTCCCTCGGGGAGGGCACGGTGGCTGAACACGCGGCCGCCGTCGTAGGTGGTCGCGATGACCACCATCCCGTCGCCGAGCGAGCGGGCCAGGTGCTGGCCGAGCATGACCTGCTCCTCGTTGATGATCGGGGGCACGCGGTACGGCCAGCGCTGCAGGTGCCCGTTGGCCGCCCCGACGACGACGCGCTCCTCCCGGCCGAGGATCCACTCGACGTTGTCGGCCATCGCCGCGTCCCGCACGTTGGCGCCGCGGTAGGTGCGCCCCGGCGCGGCGGCGATGTTGGCCAGGAACGCGTCCGCGTACCTCGCGGTGACGGCGCACTGCAGCGCGATGTCGGCTCCGGTCGCGTCCACAGTGGAGTAAGGGACGCGCAGGGCGCGGAGTCGTTCGGTGAGCTCACTGATCCGGGCGGTCAGCTCGTGGCGGTGGGCGGCGTCGAGGGCGAGGTAGGCCTGGATCGCGGGCGCGGCCCAGGCCAGCCCGGTCCGGTCGGCGGGGAGGTAATCGAACAGCGGCAGCAGGTTCGTGCGGGCCGCCGCGGCGTAGTCCGGGTCGGCCTCGTCCAGGAACGCCAGGGCCGCCGTGACCCCCGGCAGGGCGGACGCGCTGGAGTCCGGCAGGTCCATGCCGTAGAAGCGGATCTTGCGGTCGTGCGTGCGGTTGTGCTCGCGCATCCAGGTCAGCTGGTCACGCATCTCCGCGCACTTGCCCATGTGGTAGGTGATCCCGGTGTGCAGGAGCCGGTCGAGGTCGCCGTCGCCGCCGAGCACCCAGTCGTGGACCGCCCAGCCCTCCGGGAAGCCGGACTCCATCGCGAACCCGGTGAACCCCAGCTCGTCGGCCAGGAACCGGGTCACCAGGTGGCGCAGCTGGTAGAACTCGTGCACCCGGTGCGTGCTCTCGCCGATGGCCACGACGCGAGCGTCGCCGACGATGGCGCGCAGCGGCTCGAGCTCGTCGTAGCCGGCGTCCGGATCGAGCGTCCGCAGGCGGACCAGGTTCGCCCGGAGCCACCCGGTGATGTCGACGTCCATTCATTCGTCCTTTTCTTCGGGGATGTCTTCGCCCGCGGCGCGGGCCTTGCGCAGGTAGTCGACGACCTCGGCGGCGCCGCCCGGGCCGGACCAGCCGACGCGCTCGTCGAGTTCCCGGCCCAGCCCGGCCCGGTTGTCCTCCCACAGCGCCGTGGTCGCCGCCTCGAACCGGCTGCCGCCGGGGTGGAACGCGGCCGCTGTCGCCCGCCAGCGAGCGACCAGCTCCTGCACGGCCGGATCGTCGACGGGGGTCCCGTCGAGCAGGTGCTGCCGGAGCCGGGAGAAGAGCTCGAGCCACTCGGTCTTCAGGGTCTCGATCGCGCCGCCGCCCAGCTTCGCGGCGCGTCCGGTGATCGTCTCGAGCTGACCGGCGGACAGGTACCGGCCGGTGTCGACGGACATCGGCTCCAGAGCGGCGAGGAACTGCTCCGGCTCCGGCATGACCGCCTCGGCCAGCCGGGCGAGCAGGCCCCGCAGCCGCTGAGCCGACTCCTCGATGCGCGCGGCCCGGGCTTCCAGATCGGTGAGCTGGGCGGTCAGCAGGCCCCGCAGCGAGCCGGGATCGTCCGCCGCGTTCCGCAGCACGACGGCCACCTCGTCCAGGGAAAGCCCCATCCCGCACAAGGTCCGCACCCGGTAGAGCCGGCGCACGTCGGCCTCGACGTAGCGCCGGTGCCCGGCCGGGGTCCGTTCGCCCGGCGACACCAGGCCGATCCGGTCGTAGTGGTGCAATGTGCGCACCGTCACGCCGCTGGCCCGCGCCAGCTCACCGATGCTCCACCTGCGTTCGCTCACCCCTCGACCGTAAAACCTGACGCGACGTCAGGTTCAAGCCCGGAGCCGGGGCTTGCTTTGTCCACCGGACAACGGAAAAGATCACACCGGATATGTGACAACGTTGTCAGGAGGAGACGGATGAGAACGCGCACGCGCGTCCTTGCCACCCTGCTCGCCGGGGCCACCACGATGGCTCTCGCGACCCCCGCCGAGGCGAGCCCCCGCTTCGCCGACGATCCCACGACCCTCGTCGACACCTCGATCGGCAACAACGGGGACGGCACCACCTTCCCGGGCGCCACCACCCCCTTCGGGATGGTGCAGCTCAGCCCGGACACCCAGCTCAAGAAGTACGCGTCCTACGACTACGCGCAGGACACCACCGTCGGCTTCAGCCACACCCACCTCTCCGGCGTCGGCTGCCAGACCATGGGCAACTTCCGGTTCATGCCCACCACCGGGGCCGTCACCAGCAGCGATCCCGCGCAGTACGGCGCGAAGTTCAGCCACGCCAACGAGACCCGCCGGCCCGGGTACTACGGCGTCAAGCTCGACAACGGCATCGAAGCCGAGCTAACCGCCACCCAGCGCACCGGCCAGCACCGCTACACGTTCCCCGACAAGGCGAGCGAGAACGTCCTCATCGAGGTCGGCGAGAGCAACGGCTACACCTACGCCGGCGACGTCCACGTCGTCGGGGACGACACCGTCGAGGGCTGGCTGCAGGGCGGCAACTTCTGCTGGGAGACGCAGAAAGAGCGCTACAAGGTCTTCTTCAGCGCCAAGTTCGACCGCAAGTTCACCAGCTTCGGAACCTGGACCGACAACAAGCTCACCCCGAACCAGCGTGACGCGAAGCTCGGCAGCCAGCGCACCGGCGCCTGGCTCACCTTCGGCTCCGACAAGAGCCAGGTCGGTGCCTCCGTCGGCCTCTCCTACACTTCGATCGACGGCGCTCGCCTCAACCGCGACACCGAGCAGCCCAAGTCGTTCGACAAGGCGGAGAACCAGGCGCACGACACCTGGAAGGACGAGCTGAACCGTCTGCGCGTCGCCGGAGGGACGACCGCCGACCAGCGGACCTACTACAGCGCGCTGTACCGGTCACTGCTGCACCCGTCCGTCGGGTCCGATGTGGACGGTTCCTACCGCGGCTTCGACGACTCCGTCCACCGCAGCCGCGACACCTACTACCAGATGTTCTCGCTGTGGGACACCTATCGCTCGCAGAACCAGCTGGTCGCGCTGCTGCACCCGGACAAGGCGGCGGACATGACCAAGTCCGTCCTCAAGATCTACCAGGACGGCGGCTGGGTACCGCGCTGGGCACTGGCCGGCGGCGAGACGAACGTGATGAGCGGTGACCCCGTCACGCCCTGGGTGGTCGACAACTACCGGCGCGGCCTGCTCGACGATCGCACCGCGCGCCAGCTGTTCGACGCGTTGTGGCGCAACGCCAACGAAGTCCCCGCGGACCAGTCGATCTTCCGCGGCCGCGACGGCAACCCGACCTACGTGAAGAACGGCTGGATCGGCTACCAGGACGTGCCGGGCTACACCTACGGCGACACCCGCCAGGCCGGTTCGGCGACCCTCGAGTACGCCCTCGCCGACTGCGCGCTGTCCACGATGGCCGCCGGTCTGGGCTACCGGGACAAGGCCAAGACGCTCAAGGACCGCTGTGGGAACTTCGCCAACCTGTGGGACACCAGCGTCGAATCCCACGGCTTCACCGGCTTCCCGCGCACGAAGGCCGCGGACGGCACCGGCGTCGGCGACCCCGACCCGGCGCAGTCCGTCGGCTTCCACGAGGGCACGCCGTGGCAGTACCAGTGGCTCGCCCAGCAGGACACCGCGAAGCTGTTCGGCCTGATGGGCGGCCCGGCGCAGGCGGAGCAGCGGCTCGACACGTTCTTCGACCTGCCGCTGCTGCTCACCGACCCGGCGAAGGCCGCCAAGGACTCCTGGGTCCACGGCGCGTACGACTACCACAACAACTTCGCCTTCAACCCGAACAACGAGCCCGACCTGCACGCGCCGTGGATGTACAGCTGGACCGGCGCGCCGTGGAAGACGTCGGCGGTGCTGCGCGCGGCGCGGACGCTCTTCACCGACACGCCGTACGGCATGCCCGGCAACGACGACCTCGGCACGATCTCGTCGTGGCTCGTCTTCGGCATGACCGGCGTCTTCGAAGCCCAGCCCGGCTCCGGGACGTACCTGCTCAGCACGCCGATGTTCGAGAAGGTCGAGATCCACCCGGCCGGTGGCCGCTCGATCGAGATCGAGGCGCCGGGTGCGAGCGCGGCGAAGCTGCAGTACACGAAGGACGTCCAAATCGGACACCGTGGTTACGACCGCAGCTGGATCTCGCACGCGGACCTGCTCCGCGCTGGGAAGATCCAGTTCCGCTTGAGTGACACCCCGACGAGCTGGGGGACGAAGTCGGCGCCGCCGGCGATGTGAGCGCGTAATGGCCTCCCCGGAACGCGGGGAGGCCATTACTATCCCCGCATGCCGACGCCGGACGCCCGTGAGCGCATCCTCGGAACCGCCACCCGGCTGTTCGACCGGCACGGGGTGCACGCCGTCGGGCTGCAGCGGATCATCGACGAGTGCGACTGCGGCAAGAACCTGCTCTACAAGCACTTCGCGAGCAAGGACGACCTGGTCGTGGCGTACCTGAGACGCTGCGCCGCCGGCTGGGACGCCCTGGTGGCCGGCATCCGGGCGGCCTCCCCGGAAGGACGGCTGGTGGAGCTGGTGCGCGAGGCGGGGGTGCGGGCGACCGAGCCCGGCTCACGCGGGTGCGCGCTGCGAGCGACGCTGGCGGAGTTCCCGGAGCCGCGGCACCCGGCCCACCGCGTGGCGGTGGACTACCTGATGCGGGCGCGGACGCGGCTGCGTGAACTGGCTTCCGAGACGTCGGCGCCCGACCCGGACCGGCTGGCGGACCGGGTGCTGCTGATCATCGACGGCCTGTACGCGAACGGCCCGATCTTCGGCGACGACGCGGCCAAGGCGGCGGTGGCCTTCGCGGAGGACGTGGTGCGGGCGGAGACCTCGGCGGAGCCGGTGGAAAGCCGCTGACCAGGTTCGACCCGACCTGCACGGAATGCCGGGCGGTATGGCTGGCCCGCTGCTGACCGGCGCCGACCGGGATCGGCGGCTGCAGCGCGACATTCTCCGCGACCCGGGGAACGGCTGGCCGAGCTGGGTGCGGACCTCGTCGCCCGGGCCGACGAGCTGGACGCCCGGGTCTACGCCATCCTTCCGGACCGCGGCCGGCTCCCCGAAGCGGGTGCACGGCGGCGCGCACTGGCCGTCGCCCACCAGCCTGGTCCGAACCCTGTCCGGTGCGGGCCGACCTTCCTCGCCGTCTGCGGCGTGGCGTGCTTCCCGTTCTACGGCACGGACCCCCGGCCGACCGGGCAGCCCGGCACGAAAGGTGCCGAGACCGCCTCAGGTCGTGACGATGGCCGCCAGCCGGTCATAGTGGCGCTGCGCGCGAGGATCGGGAAACGGCTGGAACAACACCAGCGCCTCGTGGCGGCTCTCCTCGGCCTCCCTTGCGCTGCCCGAATCGGCCAGTGCGGCACCGAGGTGGTCGAGCGTGAGGGCGAGCAGCCAAGTCTCGTTCAGCTCACGGAATACGGACACCGCTCGGCGGTAGAACGGCACGGCCTCTTCGGCTCGCCCCATCGTCCGGTAGGCGATGCCGGTGGCGTCCCAGGTCTCGGCCTCGCGCACGCGGTCACCGAGTTGGCGCTGGACCGTCGCGGAGCGCCGCAACGTCTCCAGGGCTTCCGCTGGCTGACCGAGATCGATCTGGACGCGTCCTTCTTCCAACAACCAGAACGCTTCTCTCGCCGGATTCTCGTCTCCCCTCGCAATGGCCACGGCGGCTTGGATGTGCTCATACGCCTGGGCAGGCCGGCTCAGTTCCCGGTTCAAGTGGCTGAGACCGCGCAGGACGTCCCCTTCACCGTTGCGCAGTCCGAGGCGGCGAAACCGCGCCAGCGCGTCAGTCAACAGCTGATGCGCCTGCTCGAAGGATTCGAGTTCGAGATCGACGTTGGCGGTGTTGTTGATCGCGACCGCCAGCCAGTACTGCTCGCCGAGCGTACCGGCCAGCGTGGTGACTCGATCGAACAGGTCGCGTGCCGCAGTCAGATCGTGCGCACGTAACCGAGCGAGCCCGAGTGCGTTGGCGGACTTCAGCTCGCCGAGTGGGTCGTCGAGCTCACGACGCAGGCGTAGTGCCGCTGACTGCAGCTCGATCCCCTGCGTCCGGTCGAAGTGCTGGGTGTGTGCTTTGCCGAGGCTCTCCAGCACTTCCGCTTCGGCGGCCTGATTTCCGAGGCGGCGGGTCACCCGGAGTGCAATGGTGCTCGTTTCGATCCAGTCGGCGAAATGGTTGTGTTCGGCGTATATCGGGTAGAGCACCGCCGGAAGCTGCCAAGTGATGTCGGAGATGTCCAAGTCGTCGGCCGCGCGAACTGCCCGGACCAGGTTCTCCCGCTCCTGCCCGTACCAGGTGAGAGCAGTCGTCCGGTCCGGGAACGCTGGCGAAGTGATCTCCGCTTCGGGTGGGGCGGGCGTCCACGGCAAAGGCCCGGCGCCGAGGCGGTCACGGGCGGCGAGCGCGCCTTGCAGGTACCACGACAGCGCGCGACGGGTAGCCTCGAAGGCAGCGTCGGCGGGCTCCTCTGCTCGCGCCTGGTCGTTCGCATACATCCGGAGCAGGTCGTGGAACTGGTACCGGTCCGCCTGCGGCTGCTCAAGTAGATGCGCGCCGACCAGATCGTCGAGCACACGCCGGACCTTGGCCGGGGACCGGCCGGCGAGTGCCGCGGCGGCGGCGAGCGAGAACTCCGCGCCAGGGTGCAGTCCGAGGAGCCGGAACATGCGGCTCGCCTCGGGTGTCAGCGCCCGGTAGGACCACGCGAAGACCGTGCGGATGGCGTCGGACTCGTCATCGTCGTCGGCGGTCAGCGCGTCCCACAGCGCGGATTCGTCCCGCAGTTCGGTGATGAGGTCGCACAACGGTGCCCAGGGCCGGTTGATCGCACGTTCGGCGGCGATGCGCAGGGCAAGGGGGAGGCGCGCGCACAGTCCTGCCAGCTCGGTGAGGTCCGCGGTGTCGTCCTGGTCGCGGTAGCCGGAGGTGATGCGCTGGATCAACTCGGTCGCTTCGTCCTCGGAGAGCACGCGCAGGCTCAGCCGGCGAGCGCCGTCCCGGGCGACGAGCCCGGACAAGCTGCTCCGGCTGGTCACGAGCACGAGGCACTCGCTGTCGCCAGGGAGCAGCGGCCGGACCTGCCCGACTGTCGCGGCGTTGTCCAGCACCACGAGCATCTGGCGGCCTGAAATCAACGATCGGAACAAGGCAGCTCGCGATTCGAGGTCGGCCGGAACCGCAGGCCCGGGCACACCCAGTGCGTGCAGGAACCGATCGAGTACCTCGTGCGGCGTGATCGGCGGGCCGGGGTCGTACCCGTGGAGGTTGACGTAGAGCTGCCCGTCCGGGAACCGTTCGCGAATCCGGTGGGCCCAATGCACGGCCAATGACGTCTTGCCGACGCCCGCCGTGCCCACGACGACGATTGTTGCCCCAGGAGCGGTGATGTCGTCGATCATCTCGTCGAGCCGGGCGAGGTCCTGGAGCCGGTTGACGAAACCGCGGACGTCGGCGGGCAGCTGGCGGGGGACCGGACCGGACGGCTCGGTCCCGGGCGTCGACCGGCTCACCACGCCGGGGGAGGCTGCCGTCCGGCGACCTTCTGGGCGAAGTATCCGCCCAGGTCTTCGCCTTGGTCGTAGAGCCGACCGGCCGTTGCCGTCCAGTGCTGGATGAGGTCGGGCACGTCGGACCTGATCGCTCCCTCGAGCTCACCGCTCTCGGTGTACAAGACCTGGTAAATGACCTTCTTGCCGAGGATGAACAGTTCCGGGAGAACCTCGTGCAGTTCCAGCCCGGCCACGACTCCGCCGTCGACGACCCGGATCTTTCCGCCGACCTGGAACCGGACGTGCAAGGAGTTGAGCTCCCAGATCAAATACGGGCTGAGCGGTTCTTCGACGATCCGGATGCGCCGCACTTCGAAGCCGTGCCCGGCGATGCGATTTTCGTAGTCGGCGAGGGCCTGGCGTCGTTCCTCCATGAGTCTCAACGCTTTGGACCAATCGCCTCGGTTGAAGGCATCCCAGCTCGCGTTGCCGCTCTCGACGAAGTGCTGCTGGCGCTCGAGCTTCCAACAACCGGTGTTGTCGGTGTGCCAGAAGTTCCTGTCGTAGTCGGAGAAGTACTCGTCCGGTGTCAACCTGTCACCGGGAAGGGTGACGAGAGGTCTATGCATCGGGGATGTCCTCCTTCGCCGTGCGCATCATGATGCCCGGAATGACGACGAGCCGCTCGTCCGCGCCGATACTGACCCCGCGGGGCAGTCGCATTGCATAGCCCGAAGTGAGATCACGACCGATGATCGCGACATCTCCGTTCGAAAGTTCCCAGATGTCCGGGCATGTCCGGTCGTCGTGGGTGCCGCCGAGTTCGGTTGCGGACTTCCCGAGACGACGTTTGAACGATGCGTTCGGATCGGCTTCCCACAGTCGTGGCATCACGCGCTCCCCTTCTTTGCCGGCGAACGGAAATTACAGCATAGAGATGATCTTGGTGCACTGGCAACGAATTGGGCGCTGGTTCGGGAGATTGGCCAGGAATTGGCCCCTTTTGGGCGCCTGGTGTCTCCGGGTGCGAACACACTGTAGTTGGGGCAGAGTGAGGACGAGAGGAGGCAGCATGACCGAAGCGAAGACGACCGCGACCGAGAAGTTCTTCCGGATCGCGATCGCGATCAAGGGTCTTGACGGCGCGCTGCAGGTCGTCGGGGCGCTGATCCTCGCGTTCATCCCCGCCTCGACCGTCAGCGGGTTCACCCACGCGGTCATCACGCGCGACCTGCTGGGCGACCCGTCCGGCACCCTCGCCCGCCACCTGGAGTCGGCGACGGAGAACTTCCTCCACGGCGACACGAAGACGTTCGCCGTCGCGTACCTGCTCGCCCACGGCCTGATCAAGCTCGGCCTGGTCTGGGCGCTGGCCCGCAAGATCGTCCGCGCATACCCGGTCGCGGCGCTGATCCTCGCCGCGTTCGTCGTCTACGAGGTCATCCGGGCGATCCACACCCACTCGATCGCGCTGCCGTTCTTCGCCGCGCTCGACGTCGTGATCATCGTGCTGGTGCTGCGCGAGTACCGGCAGCTCAAGCGGGGTTAGCCGGGGTCACGCGGCGACCGGAAATCGCACCGTCGTGCTGTCGGCCTCCAGGGGTTCGACGTAGACGGCGGTCGCGTTGTCCGAGCCGCCGCGGGCGAGCGCCGCTTCGACGAGCTCGGCCGCGCCGGTGCCGGGGCGGGCCAGGACCGCGCGGATCCCGCTGCCGGTCAACGGCTTGTGGACGCCGTCACTGGTCAGCAGCAGCCCCGCGCTCGACGTCTCGGCCGTGCCGATCTCCTCCGGCTTGGCCGTGCGGACGCTCGTGGTGACCACGTGCTCCATCCGCGGGGTCACCGGCTGGTGGTGGGAGCGGAAGTATTCGGCGAGCGTGTGGTCGGTGGTCAGGCGGCCGAGCGTGGTGCCATCCCAGGTGTACGCGCGGGCGTCGCCGACCCAGGCGATGCGGTACCCGCCGTGCTCGGCCGGCATGGCGACGACGAGCACGGCGTCCCCGAGCGTCTGCTCGCGAACCGCGCGCTGCGCCGCGAGAACGGCCTCGACAGGTCCTTTGTGGACCGGAGTGCGCGCGGCGGCCGCGGACGCGATGCGAGCGGCCCGAGCGGCAGCGGGATCGTCCCCGACACCGTCGGCGAGGGCGAACACGATCCCGGGTCCACCGGCCGCGGCATAGGCACCGACGGCATCGGCATTGAGCGAGCGCGGCCCCTGGGCGCTCGCGGTGTGCCAGCGCGGGTAACCCGGTCGTGTCGTGATCATCGCGGCCTCCTCGTCCCCTATGTCCTCCATGATCCGCGCCCAACCTGTGGGCCGTCTGAGACTTTCCTGTGCCTGCGGTGTCGGTCCGGGTACCTTGGGAACGGGGTGGGGCATGGAGTTCCGGATTCTCGGGCCGCTGGCGGTGATCCGCGCCGACGGCCACTTGGCTGTGCTCGGCGGGCGGAAGCCGCGGACGCTGCTGGCCGCGCTGCTGCTCGCCCGCGGGCGGGTGGTTCCCGATGAGCGGCTCGTTTCGCTGCTGTGGGAAGGCGTCCGGCCCTCGACGGTCGACGCTCAGCTGTGCACGTACGTTTCCCGGCTGCGCAAGGGGCTCGGGCGGCCCGCGCGGCTCGTTCGGTCGGGTGGTGGGTACCTGCTTGCGCCGGACGGCGGCACGATCGACGCCGAGGAGTTCGAACGGCTGGCTTCCGCGGGGCACGACGAACTGCGCGCGGGTGAGGCCGGGCGCGCGGCGGGGTTGTTCGGTGCCGCGCTCGACCTGTGGCGGGGTCCCGTGCTCGCCGGCATCGCCGAACCGCTTCGCGCGGGGGAGTCGGCGCGGTTCGAGGAGCTCCGGCTGGCCGTCCTGGAGAGCCGGATCGAAGCGGACATGGCGATCGGTGACCACCTGCGCGCGGTGCCGGAGGCCACCGGCCTCGTGCTCGAACACCCGCTGCGGGAACGCGCGCGGGCCCTGCTCATGGCCGCGCTTTGCGCGAGCGGGCGGCCGGCGGACGCGGTGGCGGTCTACCACCGGGGCCGGCGGATCCTCGACGAACGGCTCGGGATCGCGCCGGGCCCGGTGCTGCAGGCGGCGTATCAGCGGGTGCTGTCCGGGTAGGGCGACGAACGGAAGTCGCGGTCGAGTTCGGCGGTCGAGCGCGGCAGCCAGTACCGCGCCTGCGCACGGACCTGCTCGCGCGGCAGACCTGGGTTGACGTGCCGGTGATCGGGACGCGCGATCGACTGCAGCGCCCAGGCGAAGCCGAGCATCGGGGTGATTCGCGCCCAGCGGTGGCGGTCGATGTCCAGCACCATCTGCGCGCGCTGGATGGCGTGCCAGAAGTGGTAGCCCGTCGGCGGATCGCCGTCCATGGTGTGCACTTCGGACTCGACGTCGGCCCGCCGCGGGTCGAACAGGATCCCCTGCCCGAAGGCGGCGAAGGCTTTCGTGAGGCCTTCTTCGTCGCCGCGGTAGAAGCGGTCGAAGTTCCCCAGCTGCAAGGTCGACAGCGTTCTCAGCGGCTGCTCGAGCGGCTTGACGAACTCGGCGTAGTTGCGCGGGTAGCCCGGTTCGAGGCTGAGCGCCCGCCACTTCGCGGGCAGGCCTTCCGGCGCGTTCTGCTGGATGAAAGGGAAGAGGATCGCGTAGGCGTCCCGGACCTCCTGGGCCGGGTGGTACAGCGCGATTTCGTCGAGCTGGTACCAGAGTTCGTTGGCTTTCCGGTCGCCCAGCATGCCCGGCACAGGCGGCAAGGTCGTCGCGGCTTCGGCCGTGCCGGTCATGAGCGTGCTGCTCGCGACCGCGACAGCCGCTCCCGCACCGAGTTTGAGCAGGTTCCGGCGATCGAGCGTCATGGATTCACCCCCGTCGGCGGCCCCCTGCCGCCGTCGCCGCCACGGTACGGAAGGTTTCCATACTTTCTCTGTACGATCGGTTCCCGTGGACGACTACCGCGCGCTCGAGAACCTGCTCTTCTCCTACGCGGCGCTGGTCGACGCGGGGGACTTCGAGGGCGTCGGCGCGCTGTTCGCCGAGGGGGCGTTCGTGGGCAGCGGCGGGACCTTCCGCGGTGCCGAAGTCGCCCGGATGCTGCGCGACAACGTGATCGTCTACGAAGACGGGACGCCGCGGACCAAGCACGTGACGACGAACATCGCGCTGGAGGTGTCCGGCGACACGGCGTCCGGGCGGGCGTACTTCACCGTGCTGCAGGCGGTACCGGGGTTGCCGTTGCAGACGATCGTGGCGGGCCGGTACGCCGACCGGTTCACGCGCACCGCGGACGGGTGGCGATTCACCGAACGCCGGGCCGCGGTCGACCTCGTCGGCGACGTCGGCCACCACCTGCGGCCCCGGCCGTAACGACCCGCTGACCTGCGACGACTTCGGAGAAACGATCCGAAGGAGCCGCGATGCACGACTCCCGGCCGCTCATGGTGTTCGGCCTGCGCCACCCGGGGATGGTGGACCGAGGCGACCTGCTCGCCGCGGTGGAACTGCAGGCCCAGCTCGGGTCGGCCGTGCGGCTCGTCGAGGCCGAGGAGCTCGGCGACGACGAGCTCCTCGAAGACCTCATCCTCATCGGCGGCCCGGACGGCAATTCCCTGACCGGAAGCGTTCTCGCGCGCCTGGACGGGGTGCTCTCGCTCGGGTTCGCCGAGCACGGCTCGTCGGTGTACGACCGCAAGTCCGGCTTCGCGGCCTCGCCGCGGTACGACGACGCCGGCGACCCGCGCGTGGACTACGGCCTGGTCATCCGCGCGGCGAACCCCTTCGCCCCGGAAACCGCGGAGGTCGTGATCGTCGCGGGGTGCGGGGGTCACGGCACCGCGGCCGCGGCGGCGGCGTTCGACGAGGTGGAGGCACTGGGCGGGTACCGGCACTTCGAGGCGCTCGTCGAGACGACGGTGTTTCGCGGGGCCCACCGCGACACGCTGGTTCGCGAAGCCCGCGGGATCGCGTGAAAAGGCCCGGGCTTCGGTGGGAAGCCCGGGCCTTCGGACGTCACTTCTGCAGGTCGTAGACCGTCTGGCCGTCGACCGTGGTGGCGGTGAAGTTCGCCGTCACCCACGCGGTGATCTCCGAAGAGCCGCCGCCCGGGCCGCCGCCGCGGCCGCCGTCGATGTAGTACTTGATTTCGCCCGCCGCGACGTACGCCTTGAACTCGTCCAGCGTCGGAGCCGGGTCGGAGCCGCTCCAGCCGCCGATGCCGATCACCGCCTTTCCGCTGGCCAGTTCGAGGGATGCCGCGTTCTGCGAGCCCGTCGTCGCCGCGGCCCACTTCGTCGTCGTCTTCGCCAGCAGTTCGCCGACTGCGCTCGAGGACGACTCGTCGCCGCCCGGACCGCCACCCATGCCGCCGCCCATCGCGCTCGACGTCGGTCCCGAGGTCGGGATCGAGCCGCTGTGGGCCACCGACGCCGTCTCGACGCCGTAGGCCGCGGTGGAGACGCCCAGGGTCAGGACCACCGCCGCCGCCACGATCGTGGCCGCCTTCTTGAAAGTCGGCACGCCCATCACCAGCACCGTCCCGGCGAGGACGCCGAGCACCGCGACGATCCAGCGCAGCGCCGGAAACCAGTCCGGGGTCCGGTCGAGCAGGATGAACGACCACACCGCCGTCGCCACGACCATTCCGGCGAGCGTCGCCCGCGGGCCGAGGTTGTCCCGGCCCTGCCACAGCGAACGGCCGGAGATCGCGACCAGCGCGGCGATCGCCGGGGCGAGCGCGACCGAGTAGTACGGGTGCACGATGCCGCTCATGTAGCTGAACACCAGCGCCGTCACGAGCAGCCAGCCGCCCCACAGGATCAGCGCCAGGCGCGTCCGGTCGGTGCGCGGCGCGCGGCGGGTGAACCACAGCCCGGCGACCAGCCCGATCAGCGCGGCCGGCAGCAGCCACGAGATCTCCGTGCCGAAGCTCGACCCGAACATCCGGAAGAGCCCGGACGCGCCGCCGAAGCCGGTGTTGCCGCCGCCCATGCCGCCGCCACCGCCGGGCCCGCTGCCGTCACCGCCGCCGAAGATGCGCGACAACCCGTTGTAGCCCAAGGCGAGTTCGAGCAGACTGTCCCCTTCGGACCCGCCGATGTAGGGCCGCGACGCCGTCGGCCAGAGGTCGACCAGCGCGATGAACCAGCCCGCCGAGACGACCAGCGCCGCGACCGCGCCGCCGAGGTGCAGCAGCCGCTTGCCGAGCGACGTCGGCGCCGCGATCAGGTACACCAGCCCGAACGCCGGGAGCACCAGGAACGCCTGCATCATCTTCGTCAGGAAGCCGAAGCCGATGGCGACACCGGCCAGCGCGAGCCACTTCGGGCTGGCCTTTTCCGTGGCCCGCACGACGAAGTAGGCGCCCGCGACCATGAGCAGCACGAGCAGCGCGTCCGGGTTGTTGAATCGGAACATCAGCGCCGCGACCGGGGTGAGCGCCAGCATCGCGCCGGCCATCAGCCCGGCGATCGGGCCCGAAGTCCGTTTCACCGTCAGGTAAAGGATGCCGACGGACGCGACACCCATCAGCGCTTGCGGGGCCAGCACGGTGAAGCTGGAGAACCCGAAGATGCGTGCGAAGAGCGTGCCGACCCACAGTGCCGCGGGCGGCTTGTCGACGGTGAGCACGTTGCCCGAGTCGAGCGACCCGAACAGCCAGGCCTTCCAGTCCTGCGTCCCGGACTGCACGGCGGCTGCGTAGAACGAGTTGCCGAAGCCGGACGCGGTCAGGTTCCAGAAGTACAGCACGGCGGTCGCGGCCAGCAGCCCGAACACCGACGGGCGGACCCAGCGTGGCGGTGCGTGTGCCGCGGAATCCTTGCGGTGGCGCGGTTCCTGCGTCACGGGGTCGGACAGGACGGCGGTCATCAGTACTCCTTCTGGGTAGTGGCCTGGCGGCGCGGGTTGAACACCCAGCCGCGCAGGAGCAGGAACCGGAGCACCGTCGCGGCGAGGTTCGCCAGCACGAGCACGGTGATCTCCAGGACGAGGCCGGGGGTGGTGGATCCGTTGAGCAGGGCCAGCGATCCGCTCGTCAGGGCGAGCCCGAGGCCGAACACGATCAGCCCTTCGAACTGGTGCCGCCCGGCGCCGGCGCGCCCGCGGATGCCGAACGTGAGCCGCCGGTTGAGCGCGGTGTTCCCGACCGCCGTCACCAGCAGCGCGGCGAAGTTCGCCGGCTGCGCGCCGACGGCCGTCCGCAGCAACAGGAACAGCACGAGGTAGGCGAGGGTGCTGCTGACCCCGATGGCGGCGAACCGCACGAGCTGCGTCACCAGCCGCGGCGGCACCCCCGGCGCGTCGACCCCGATCGGTTGCCGGCCGAGCTGTTCGCGCAGCCGGCTGATCGGGATTTCGCCGGTGAAGGTGGCCTTCGTGACGCGGGCGATGCCCTTGAGGTCCGCGGTGGCGGTCTTGACGATGTTGACCGAGGAGTTCGGGTCGTCGACCCAGTCGACGGGCACCTCGTGGATCCGCAGCCCGGCGCGTTGCGCGAGGACGAGCAGCTCGGTGTCGAAGAACCAGCCGGTGTCCTCGACGTGGGGGAGCAGCTCACGCGCGACGTCGGCGCGGATGGCCTTGAAGCCGCACTGCGCGTCGCTGAACTTGGCGGCGAGCGTCGAGCGCAGGATCAGGTTGTAGGCGCGGGAGATGAACTCCCGCTTCGGCCCCCGCACGACTCGCGCTCCCCGGGCGAGCCTGCTGCCGATGGCGAGATCGGAGTGCCCCGAGAGAAGAGGAGCGACGAGCGGTCCGAGCGCGGCGAGATCGGTGGAGAGATCGACGTCCATGTAGGCGAGGACGGCGGCGTCGGAGGCCCGCCAGACGGCGTTGAGCGCGCGGCCGCGGCCTTTCTCGTCGAGGTGGTGGACGGCCACCTCGGGGAACTCCCGGGCGAGTCTTTCGGCCACCCGCAGCGTCGCATCGGTGCTGGCGTTGTCGGCGATCGTGATCCGGTAGGGGTAGGAGACGTGTTCGGCCAGGTGCGCGTGCAGCCGGCGGATGCACGGTTCGAGGTCGGCCTCTTCGTTGTAGACCGGAATGACGACGTCGAGGACGGGCTGCGGGCCGGCCAGATCGACCGGGACGGTCCCGGGCCGCGATGCGGAGGCGGTGGCTGTCATGCCTCATACGGTCGCGGGCCTCGCTTTGGTGATCGTGTGATCGCCCTGTGCGGTTGCTGTGCGCCGGACCCGGCGCCCACCAGGTGGACGCCGGGTCCGGGGCTCAGCTGTGCGCCCGCAGGGGCACGACCTCACCGGGCGACACCGCGCGACCGGGCTCACGCCGGGTCGCCGTGGTGCAGATGGTCAGCGTGATCAGCGCCGCGTACTTCGGGTGGCGGTCGACGTAGACCTCGTTCGCGAAGCACGCGGCCGCCAGTGTCTCGCGGCTCGCGTGGATGTGCTCGAACCCGATGCCCGCCGGGCAGAACAGCCAGACCATGACGTCGCCGTCGACCGGGCGGGTCCACAGGATCGCCGGGCGGCGACCGTCCACCGTGCAGATCCGCGCACCCGCGAAGCCCGTGCGCAACCGGTGCTGCACGACGATCGCGCGCAGCCGGCCGCGCATGTGACGGCGGGCCGCGCGCCAGTAGAAGACCCAGTTGAACGCCGCCACCAGGGCGACCAGGGACCAGACCAGCCCCAGCGCGAGGAAGAGGTTGACCAGGGCGTAGGGCAGGAGCGTCACGGCGAGGATCTCGTAACGCCAGTGGTAGAGCCACAGGACCGGGTTGGGCCGCTTGACGTGGGTCAGCTGCCGGGCCAGTTCGGTGGCGTGGTGGTCGCGGGTCATGACCGTGCTCCTTTCCCTCCTTCGGCAGCCGCGACCGCGGGCGCCGAGCGGATGACTCCGGTGCCGGCGCAGACCGGGCAGGCCGCGCCGTCGGTGGGGATGAGCCCGTGGCCGCCACAGGAAGCGCAGGCGTGCACGCCGTCCCAGCGGGGGTCGCGGTAGACGCGAGTGCCTCGAGCCCCGCGCCGGACTTCCCAGCCGCGCGCGGTGGCGCGGGCGTCTTCGTCGGCTGCGAACAGCCACTCGCCGACGCGGCACAGCAGCCTGTCGAACCATCTGACTCGTTTTAACGTGGATAAGTTGTGGTCTCTCATGGGGAACACCCCGCAGAAACGATCGGACACGGGAGGACGCGCACCACGCCGGCTGGGCCGGCGACCGGGCGTCCGGCAGACGGTCTGAGCCGGGCGCTCGGATGCGGTCCGCATCCCCGTACCGGCCGTGCTCGCTCGCGACCAAGGGCTTCGCAGGGGTGGGCCACGGGTCTTCGCGGGCCCGCAATCTTGGACAAAATCGTGACACGCCTTCGAGCGAACCTGACGCCGCGATTCCAGTTCCGTCCTGTACAGTCCGCAACGTGTCATCGCCTTACCATCCTACATTTACCTACATAAGTAGGTGATGTCGGATGTCGAGCGCCTACTCTGAGCCTACATCGCCTGCGGGCAAGTGGGTAAGTCCTGCGCGGGTAACAGTTACGACCAAGGATGTCGGCAAAGAGCTGCGCAGACTTCGTCGTGCAGCCGGCGAGACACAGGCTCAGCTGGCGGACATCATCGGCGTCTCTCGGGCCAACCTCACCCAGTGGGAAACCGGTAAGTATCTCCCGTCGAGTCGTAACGCTCAACAGCTCGATGATCACTTCGAAGCGGAGAACGCGCTGGTAAAACTGGCTGAGGCGGCGCGCGCCCCGCATGGGAACCTCAGTCCCGTCGCAGTGGTTTCGCCTGTCGTCGACACCGCCGGGTCGCTGCTGGAGGTGTTCGGGAGGGTGGGCCGGAGCCTCGAGCAGCATCTCATCCGCGACGAGCGCGGCAGGGCACTCGGCTGGCGGCACAACCTGCAAAAGGACAGCGGTCAGACGGCGCTGGCCACGGCCTACGGGATCAGTGCGATGTCGGTAGTAGGCGATCCCTACATTGACCTACATTCGGCCGCTGAAAACCTCTACGCGATGCGAACCAGACATGGCTGGCAGGGCCGGTCTGGCGGACGGCGGCCGGAGACCACGGCCGCCGTCATCGATGCCCTGTTTCAAGTCAGCACCCTGCTCTCGGCTGACGACGGCCTCGCCCACCTCGAGCACTCGCTCGATGACTTCAGCAGGACGCGTCCGTTCCTGCTGTCGAGCGCGCTGCGCACCGCCGTCCGACTCCGGCCGGACGCCCCGTTGACCCTTGGCCTGGTCGACGACCTGCTTTCGACCCGGCTCGACTTCGACGGCATCTTGCTTTGGCCCGAGAAGAACGAGCGGGGTCTCGTCGCGCCGGAGCCTTCCACAGTCCACACCGCCCGTGCAGTGGTAGCCCTGCGCGAAGCCCTGCGCAACGGTGCCGAACGCACCGACGTCCGGGAGGCGGTCGAGCAGGCCACGCAGTGGCTGATCGACCGCACCCACCCGGATGACGGCGTCTCCGAAGAACTCATCCGCGAAAAGCCCGGCGAACCGGGGACGACCCGGATCGTCATTCGGCACTTCACGTCCGCCTGGGTGGTGCTCGCGCTGGTGGACGCACCGCTCGTGCCACTCGCCCGGCTCCAGCGTGCGTTGGGCCCGCTCTGGGCGCGGTACGAGCCGAGCCTGGGCCTGTGGGCCTGGGGCAGTGGCGACCTGCCAATCTGGATGACTCTCGACGCCGTCACCGCCCTGCGCGCGGCCGCATTGGCCCTCGTCGCAGCACCCGTCCGTCCTCCCGGAGAGTGACTACCCCGACCGATGAGCACCATCCCGAGTCCCGTCGTTCCCGAATCCTGGTTCGTGCGCGACCTCGCGGCTTCGCTGAGTGACGGCGAGCCCGACATCCACCGGCTCCTCGCGGCCGCCGGAGTGGTGCGCGACGATCCGCACACGTTCGTGTCGTGGCTGGCCGGCCTGAGCCGGAACGTCAACGCCGTGGCGGCCGTCGTAGCCCGCTCGTACTGGCATCCCAACGGGTTCGCCAAGCTGATCTTGCACACCTCGGCGGATCCAGAGTTCCGGATCCGGCTGCACGTCTGGCCCGAGGCTTCCGGTGCCACGGCCCGCGGCGAGTCCAACCCGCACAGCCACCGCTGGGAGTTCGCCTCCGCGGTGCTCACCGGCGTCGGCATGCACATGGTCGAGTACCGGGAGGTCACTGACCGCGGCAAGCCGTTCACCCGCTACCGCTACGGCACCGACCCGGAGAACCCGGCGGCGCTCGTCGCCGACGGCACCGCCCGGCTGTTCCGGACGAACTCGCCGCACGTCTCCCAGGGCGAGGTCTACGCGTGCGACACCGACGTTGTGCACACCGTCGAGCCGATCGGGAGGGGCTTGACCGCCACAATCGTCGTCCAAGGGCCGCGTCGTACGCCGACTACCGTCGTCTACTGCGCTCCGGGGGAGAGCGACGACCAGCCGAACCATCCACTGTCCGAATCGGACTTCCAGTTGCTCGTAAAGGCTGTCGTGACGGAGTGCGGCGGATGATCCTCCAGCCGGTTTCGCTGCGCCCGCGTCTCAAGCGGCGGGGGGTGCTCACCGACCGTGCGATCCGCCGCGCTCACCATCTCGGCGACCTGTACATCGACCCGTTCCGGGAGGAGCTCATCCGCCCTGCCGCGATCAGCCTGAGTCTCGGTGCCGAGGCGTTCGGCCTGCAGTCCACCGGGCCAGTGGACATCGCCGACCGCGCCACTTACCCCGAACTAGTGCCAAAGGCACTCGACGACCGTGGGCGGATCGCTATCGACGCCGGTGAGGTCGTACTCGCGCCCACCTTGGAACGCATCGGTTTGTCCGAGAACCTCGTCGGTCTCGTCGACGGAACCAGCGACTACGCGCGTCTCGGGATCAGTGTCGTGTTGTGCGGCCAGGTCAGCCCCGGCTTCGGCTGGGACAGCGGCGCCGTGCTGACCCTGGAGATCGTCAACCACCTGCGGCACCCGGTGCTGTTGTATCCAGGCGCCCGGATCTGCAACCTGATGCTGTTCGCTTCGACCGGGAGCGAACGGCCCTACGGCGCCATGCCGCACAACTACTCGAGCGACCACGCGGTCGTCGCGTCCCGATTGGCGGATCATGTCCGGCAGCACTGAGCAACGCCTCGGCGATCTGGGTGAGCAACGGATCCAGCGAGAAGTACTCCGGCCCAGGTACGGCGGCACGGAGGGGTTCGGCGACGACAGCGCGTTCCTGGCGAGAGTGGACACGCCGAGCGAACTCGTCGCGACCACCGACAGCTGTCCGACGCCGGTGGTCGACATCCTGCGCGAACCCGATCTGTTCCACGCCGGCTGGTTGCTGGCCACGATCAACCTCTCCGACCTGGCTGCCGCGGGGGCCGAACCGCTCGGGCTCGTCGTCAACTACACGCTGCCCAAGACGACCACCGTGCGGGAGTTCGAGCGCCTGCTCGACGGCGTCGACGAGAGTTGCGCCGCGCACGGCACGAAGGTCGCGGGCGGGGACCTCCGGGACGGCGCCGTCCAGCTGACCGCGACGGCCATCGGCCGGTGTGTGCCGGGCAGCAGGCTGCGGCGGTCCGGCGCGGAGGCCGGGGACCGGCTCATGCTCGTCGGTTCGCCCGGCTACCTCTGGGCCGCGGCGCTGCTGGAGACCGGGCGCGCGAAGCTCCCGGCTCCGGCCCGGGAAGAGATCTGGGAGCGTGCCTGCCGCCCGATGGCCCAGCTCGCGGCCGGGCAGCTGCTGGCCGGGTACGCGCGGGCGGCGATGGACGTCTCCGACGGCTTGTTCGCCACGGTCCGCACGCTGTGCGAGGCGAACGAGGTCGGCGCGACGATCACCGGGGAGTTCGAGCTGGACGAACCACTGGCCGACGTTGCCCGGCAGTGTGGTCTGCGGCCGTTCGACCTCGCGCAGACTTGGGGTGACTGGGGTCTGGTCGCGGCCGTCCGGGCCGACGACGTCCAGGTGGTCACGAAGACCCTGCTCGGCGACGGCATCGCGGCGCAGGAAATCGGAACGCTGACCGCGGACAAGCAGCTGACCGCAGGAACCGCTCCGTGGGAAGGGATCGCCCAGGAGCGGTTCTCGGCCGGTTCGTGGCACGGCGGTGAACTGTCCACTTTGGTCACCGAGGTGCTGGGGATCTAGCTGTGCGCCCGCAAGGGAACCACGTTGCTCGGCAGCACCGCACGCGGCTCACGCGGGGCCTCGGTCGGGCTGATCGTCAACGTCACGAGGCTTGCGTACCTCGGGTGGCGGTCCACGTACACCTCCGGGACCGCGCACGCCGCCGCCAGTGCGGAACGGTTGCGGTGCAAGTGCTCGAATGCCTCGCGGCCGAACAGCGATACCACGATGTCGCCGCCGCGGGGGCGGGACCAGAGGATCGCCGGGAGGCGGCCGCCCGGGAGGCGCAGCAAGGGGAATGCCGCGCGCAGGCGGTGCTGCAGCCGGACCGCCTGGATGCGGGTGCGCACCTGGCGGCGGCGCAGCAGTGCCCACCCCAGCGCCGTGACGAAGACCGCCGAGGCCCACAGCGCGCCGGCCCACAGTGCGAACGTCACCAGGACGTAGGGGAGCAGCGTCACCGCCAGGATCTCCCACCGCCAGTGGTAGAGCCGCGCGGGGAACGACGCTTGCCTGCTGGTCATTTCCGTGTTCCTTCCGGTCAGCCGGCGGCGCAGGAGGCCGCCGAGGTGGCGTGAGAGACGTCCGGTGGCGATGCCGAGCACGAGGGCCGCGACGATCACCAGCCCGGACGTCATGTCGGGATCCGGGTCTTCGGGGCGGGCTCGGGCCGGCGGTCGCGGTCCCGGCCGAGCTGCCAGGTCCAGCGCCACCCCGCCCAGATCGCGACGACCGAGCCCAGCAGGACCAGCACGAAGGCCTGGCCGACCAGACCGTCGAGGGGTGCCAGCCGCAGCAGCACCAGCAGTGCCCAGACCTGCGTGGCGGTGAACGGGATGACCAGCCCGGCCGCGTAAACGCCCCGGCGCCAGCGGCTCTGGCTCGGTGCGGTGGTGTAGGGGTCCATGAATGCCCTCCTCTGCCCGTGGATCCAGGAAACCTCCGGCTCGCCGCGCGGTCTGTGTCAGCTGACACAGAAGGCGGGATTCAGCTCGCCAGACGTCGAAGTTCGGCCAAGCGGTGGATGGTCACCTGTCTTCTGCCGGTGCTGATGACGCCCTGGCGCCGCAGGTCGCGCGTCGCGCGTGCCCAGGACTCGCGCGAGATCGCCGCGGTCATCGCCAGCTCCGCCTGCGTGGCCGGGACGGAGATCCGGATGTCCGGACCGTGGGGGACCCCGTGCTGGACGGCCAGCTGCATCAGCTGCGCGGCCACCCGCCTCGCCGCGGCGCCGCCCCCGAGCTCCAGCCACTGCCGGCCGACCGAACGCAGCCGCGTCGACAGCACGAGCAGCAGCGCCCAGGAGATCCGGGACCGCGTCCGGCACAGCGCTGCGAAGCGGTCGCCGGGGACTTCCAGGACCTCGACGTCGTCGAGCGCTTCGACGGTCGCCGATCGCGGCTGCGCGTCGATCGCGGCCAGCTCGCCGATGACGTCGCCCCGGCTGCGCACCCCCACGACGACCTCGCGCCCGTCCGGCGTCCCGTGCACGATCCGCACGTGCCCGGTGAGCAGCACCAGCACGACGCTGGAGCGGTCGCCCTCGCGGCAGAGGGTCTCGCCGCGCGGATACCTGCGCCGCGTGGCGGACTCCGCCAGCACCCGGCGATCGGCCGGGGCCAGGTCGGCCCAGAATCCCGTCGGTTCCACGTCCCCACCTCGCTTCCGGTCCTACGCGGTCAGTCCCTCCTCGGGCTCGACGACTTCGGGCGTGTAGAGCCAGCCGCGTAGCCGTTCTTCGCCGAGCTTGATGTGGACCGCCTGGGTGAAGGCGGCCCGGTCGATGCCGGGGTAGCCGTGCCGCACGACGGCGCGGTGGATCTCCTGCGACACGGCGAGCGCGAGCGGCGCGGTCGTTTCGCGCAGCCGCCGCTTGAGCTCGGGGGCGTCCACCAGCCGGCAGGCGATGTCGACGTCCTCGCCGTAGGAGGCGCGCGAGTCGCGGTGCACCTCACCGGCGTGCACGGCGACGCGCAGCCGGAACGCGAGCTCGGGGTGACTCTCGGCGTGCTTCTCCAGCAGGTCGCCCAGCGCGGGGACGACGGTGGTGAGCAGGAGCGTCTTCGGCAGCTGGTCGAAGGGCTTGATCAGGCACAGGGCCCCGTCGCCGCGGTCGACGAACGGGTCGCGGTGCTTCTTGCCGATCCCGCCGGCCGCAAGGGCCTCGTCGAGGAGCTGGAAGAGGACATTACGGAGCTGGGTCCGCACCGAGTTCGTCCGCTCGGTCGACTTTTCGATGTCGACCGCCACGATGGCCCGGTGCCGGGGTATGTCAGCTGATGAAGTGTCCATGGCCCGCTCCCTGCCTTCAGGTGTGAAGCTGAAGTTCAGTCAAGTTCACTGTAGGGGTTGAAGTACCCTGGAACAACAGAGTTGAATCGACGTTACCCGTTTGGTGTGAGGGAGTTCGGGTCGACGTAACGTTTCAGTCCCAGCTGTGGCGGGTCGACGACAGCGCCTTTAGCTACAGGGAGTATTATCGCACCACTCTCGGCACTACTGAAATTTACTGAAGGGTGGCGGAGATCGTGTCCCCAGTCGAGCCGCAGCCTGCGCTCGCCCGCCGCCTCAAAGCGCTGAGGGAGCGGTACTGGCCTGACGTGGGAATCAGGCAGGGGCAGCTCGCCAAGGCGTTCGGCGGGGTCAGCACCTCGCTCATCTCGTCGTGGGAGAACACGGAGAAGCCGGTCAGCCCGCCCGTCAAACGGCTCGAGGCCTACGCGACGTTGTTCGCGACGCGACGTTCGTGGACCGGGGGGTCCCTGCGAGTCCTCACGCTCGAAGAACTGACGGACGACGAGCGTGACCAGCGCAAGGAGCTGCTGGACGAGCTTCTGTGGTTGCGCGAAGGCAATGAACCGGAGCCGGGGGTGGTCGACCTCTGGACCTTCGAAGAAGTCGATCAGCGGATCACCATCGTCTGCGCGCCGTTGCCGGAGGAGTACCGCCGGAACCTCGTCTACGCCGATCCCGAGAGCGCGGACTTCGTGTCGCTGTACACGTACGCGGACCCCGACGCGCTGATCGAGCTGTTCGGGCACATCCGGGCGCGCAACCCCGACAACCCGGTCACGTTCCGCACCAGCAACGAGCTCACGGCGGACGACTACACCGGCCACCTCGTCCTCCTGGGAGGCGTCGACTGGAACACCGTGACGAAGGTCGTGATCAATCGAGCGGACCTCCCCCTGGAGCAGGTCGGCCGGGCGGTCGACGCCGAGCACGGCGGGTTCCGGGTCCAGGAGAACGGCCAGCCGCGGCTCATCGAGCCGCGGCTCGACGCCCAGGGGCACCTGGTGGAAGACGTGGCGCACTTCTATCGCGGAGTATCTCCGTTCAACCGAAAGCGCACTGTGACCGTATGCAATGGTATGTACGGTCGAGGAACGCTGGGCGCAGTGAGAGCGTTGACGGACAACCGGTTCCTGGACCGGAACACCGCCTACGTACGGGACCGGTTCGCCGGCGAAGAGTCCTTCAGCATCATCAGCCGGGTGCCCGTCATCGGCGGCCAGGGCCTGACTCCCGACTGGACGCTCGAGGAGAACCGCCTGCACGAGTGGCCCGAGGTCGCGAAGTGAAACCTCAGCAGCACGAGTCGCACCAGGATCTGCTGGACCACTTCGACACGGACTTCACCCCGCGCGCGACCGTCGACGCGATCATCGTGCCCAACGGGCGTCCGGCGGCCTACCTGAAGCAAGCCATCAACGCGGCGAAGCTCCTCGATGCCCACTTGGTGCTCCTGTGCAGCATGCGGGCCAACGCCTCGAACGCGGAGCTGGCGGCGAAGCGGGCGGGCGTCCGGGTGACGGCCGTCGACGTCGACCTCCTGCCCAGCGGCGTCGTCCCCGAGTTCTCCACCGACAAGCTGCTCAAGTTCGGGAAGTTCCACCGCAAGGTCGACACGAGCCTGAAGCGGAACCTCGGCCTGCTCGTCGCGATTTTGACGGGGTGGGAGCGGATCGTCTTCCTCGACGACGACATCGTCCTGCCCCAGCCGGGCGATCTCGCGGCGGCGGCGGGCCTGCTCACCCACCACGCCGTCGTCGGGCTCGCGAACGCCGGGATGCCGGACAACTCGGTGGTCTGCCACGCGCTCCGTGAGGTCGGCGCGCCCCAGGACGTGTTCATCGGCGGGGGCGCCCTCGTCGTCGGCGAGGCGGCGTTCTCGTCGTTCTTCCCGAACATCTACAACGAGGACTGGTTCTTCCTCCTGGACGGGCTGCGGCTGCGCCCGTCGGCCGTCGTCGGGACCGCGTGGCAGTACGACTACGACCCGTACAACGATCCCCGGCGGGCTCGCGGCGAGGAACTGGGCGACACCCTCGCGGAGGGTGTGTTCGGCCTGCTCGACAACGGGCTGGGCCTGGCGCACGCCGACGAGGGGTACTGGGGTGGGTTCCTGCCCGCGCGGCGCCGGATCATCAGCACGACGATCGAGCAGGTGCTCGCCTCGGACATCGAACCGGGGCAGCAGGCCAGGATGGTCGCGGCCCTCAAGGCGTCGATCGGGCGCAGCCACCTGATCACCCCGGAGATGTGCGTCCGCTACCTGCGGGCCTGGCAGGACGACTGCGTGCGCTGGCGCGAGCACATCCGCGAACTCCGCCGCGACCACCGCGGCGGCCTGGGGATCGACGGCGCGCTGGCGACCCTCGAATCGGCCACCACCCGCCGTTCAGTACCGGCTTGAGGCGCCGATCGCCCGTGGCTCGCCCCGCGGTGCCGGCGTGACCACGGCCAGGTCCTTGACCAGCACGTGACAGCGTTCCGGCACCTCGAGGACGCCGCCGTTCGGCAAGGCCAGCTGCGCGTAGCAGATGACCGTGCCGTGGCCCCAGTCCCGGTAGCCCAGCCGCCGGTACAGGCGGGCCGCGGCCGGGTTGTCCGTGCGGACCGCCAGGGCCACCCGCTCGTGGCCCTGCTCGAGGAGGTGCGCCTCCACCGCGCCCACCAGGGCCGCCCCGACGCCGCGGTTGCGCAGCTCGGGGAGAACCTGCAGGTGGGTGAGCAGGGCGACCCCCGGGAGGTGCCGGCGGATCGGGGGCTCCTCGGCCTCCTCCAGCCACAGGTACACGGCGCCGGCGGGACGCGCGCGGACCCACGCGAGGAAGAGGACGCCCTGGTCGTTTCGCTGGCGGGTCAGGCGGTCACGGAAGAATCCGGCGTCACCGAGGGCGGTGGCGAACGGGATCAGGTCTGCGGATCGGGCCCGCCATACGTGGGGCTCGGTCATCTGCAGCGACTCCGTTCTCCGGGTACTTCCATAGTGCCGGAGGCGGCACGGAGTTGACCAGGTCATCCGGCCCTGACCCTGCTTTCGTCGGTGCTCAGGCGGCCGCGGTGAGGTCGTAGACGGTCACGCCGTCCACCGTCGTCGCCCGGTAGGTCGACGCCACCCACTCCGCGATCTGCTGGGCCGCGTCCGAGCCGGTGCTGCCCTGCATCGTCATGCCGTCGCCGAGGAAGTAGTGGATCCGTCCGGCGGCAACGTACTGCTGGAACTGCGCCAGCGTCGGGTACGGGTCGGTGCCGTTGAACCCGCCGACCGCCATCACCGGCGCACCGCTCGCCAGCTGGTACCCCGCCGCCGCGTTCGACAGCACCGTGGCCGCCGTCCACGTGTAGTGGGACGCGTCCTGGCGCAGCAACGCCGTGAGAGACGCGCCGGGCAGTGTCGTCGAAAGCAACGAGCCCGGGCCACCTCCGCGACCGCCGCCGAAGCCGCCCGGACCGCCGGGTCCGCCGGTGCCGCCGCGGAAGCCGCCGAAGCCCGACGACGGGCCCGCTGACGGGATCGCGCCGTCGTGCGTCGTCGCCGCGGTCGCCAGCGTGTACGCGCCCGTGCCGGACAGCAGCACGACCAACCCCAGGACGGCGACCGACGAAGCCGCCCAGCGGGTCAGGTGGGAGGCGAAGAACAGCCCCACCGCCGCCAGGAGCCCGCCGACCAGCACCGCCGGGGCCAGCCACGGCTGCCACGACGATCCCGACAGCAGCAGGTAAGCGGTGAGCGCCGTCAAGGCCACGCCGCCGCTGAGCAGGCCGGACGCGGAGGGACGCGCCCGCAGCCGCCACAGCTGGACCGCCGCCGTGCCGACCAGCGCCGCGATCGCCGGGGCCAGCGCGACCGTGTAGTACGGGTGGATGATCCCGCCCATGTAGCTGAACACCAGCGCCGTCACCAGCAGCCAGCCGCCCCACAGCAGCAACGCCGCCCGCGATCGGTCGGTGCGCGGCGCGCGGCGGGTGAACCACAGGCCGGCGCCCAACGCGAGCAGCGCCGCGGGGATCAACCACGCGATCCCGCCCGCCATCTCGCTGCCGAACAGCCGGGTCAGGCCGGTCGAGCCCCAGCCGCGGCCGCCACCGCCGCCGACGCTGCCCACCTCGTCACCGGTGATCCGGCCGAAGCCGTTGTAGCCGAACACGAGCTCCCACAACGAGTTCGTCTGCGACCCGCCGATGAAGGGCCGATCGGCCGCCGGCCAGAGCGCGACGACCACGAGGTACCAGCCCGCCGCGACCACCGTGGCGGCGAGAGCGCCCAGCAGGTGCAGCAGCCGCTTGCCGAGCGACACCGGCGCCGCGACGAGGTACGCCACGGCGAACGCCGGCAGCACCAGGAACGCCTGCAGCATCTTCGCCAGGAAGCCGAACCCGACCGCGACGCCGGCCAGCGCCAGCCAGCGGGGGCTCGCCTTCTCGAGCGCGCGGACGACGCAGTAGGCACCCGCGACCAGCAGCAGCACGAGCAGCGCGTCCGGGTTGTTGAACCGGAACATCAGCGCGGCGGCCGGTGTCAGGGCGAGCACCAGGCCCGCGACGAGCCCGGCGGCCGGGCCGGAGGTCCGCTTGACCGTCGCGTGCAGCAGCCAGACCGAACCGACGCCCATCAGCGCCTGCGGCACCAGGATGCTCCACGCGTTGACGCCGAACACCCGCGCCGAGAGGCTCATGACCCACAGCGTGGCCGGGGTCTTGTCCACGGTGATCGCGTTCGCCGCGTCGCTGGAACCGAAGAACAGCGCCTTCCAGCTTTCCGAACCGGCCTGGGCGGCCGCGGAGTAGAACGCGTTGGCCCAGCCGGAAGCGCCGAGGCCCCACAGGTAGAGCACGGCGGTCCCGAGCAGCAGGACGGCCAGCGCCGGCCGGTGCCAAGTCCGGGGAGCGGGCGGCGAGGGGGTCACGGCGGTGGTTTCGCGCGACGCGAGTGCGGTCATGAGATCAGCTTCCGGTTTCCAGCTGGGGCCGGGTTGTGCCGATGCTGTGCACTCGCTGTGCGGGCACGGCCACGGGCAGGCGCACCGCGAACTCCGTCCGGCCGGGGCGGCTGTGCACTTCGATCGTGCCGTGGTGGGCGACGACGACGGCGCACGCGATCGCCAGCCCGAGCCCGGTGCTGCCGGCGATGCGGGAGCGCGACGAGTCGCCGCGGGCGAACCGGTCGAAGACGTCCGGGAGCAGGTCCGGCGCGATGCCGGGCCCG
Organism: Amycolatopsis ponsaeliensis; assembly: GCF_030182635.1. Lineage (NCBI taxonomy): Bacteria > Bacillati > Actinomycetota > Actinomycetes > Pseudonocardiales > Pseudonocardiaceae > Amycolatopsis > Amycolatopsis ponsaeliensis. The sequence goes on along the minus strand of NZ_JAPZLD010000006.1, from coordinate 186,274 downwards.
TTGTCGGTCACCGTGAGCACGGCGCTGTGGGTGTCCTTTGTGCGGCCGAGCGACGTCGTCACCGTGGTGCCCGGCGGGGTGTGCGTGCGGGCGTTGGCCAGCAGGTTCGCCAGTACCTGGTGCAGCCGCTGGACGTCGCCGAACACGAGCACCGGGTCCGGCGGCAGCTCGAGCAGCCACCGGTGCTCGCGCCCGGCGACCCGGGCGTCGCCGACGGCGTCGGCGACCAGCCGGGTGAGGTCGAGGTCGCGCACGTCCAGCGGGCGGCCCGCGTCGAGCCGCGCCAGCAGCAGGAGGTCCTCGACGAGCGCGCTCATCCGGACGGCCTCGGACTGGATGCGGTTCATCGAGTGCGCGACGTCCGGCGGCACCAGCGCACTGCCGCGGGCGGCCAGCTCGGCGTACCCGCGGATGGCGGCCAGCGGCGTCCGCAGCTCGTGGCTGGCGTCCGCGACGAACTGGCGGGCACGCAGTTCGCTGCCGTGGCGGGCTTCCAGCGCCTGCGCGACGTGGCCGAGCATCAGGTTCAGCGCCGAGCCCACCTGGCCGACCTCGGTGCGCGGGTCGGTGTCGGACTCCGGCACGCGGATGGACAGCGCCACCTGGCCGCGGTCGAGCGGCAGCTCGGTGACGCGCCCGGCGGTGGCCGCGACGCGCTCGAGCGGCCGCAGCGTCCGGCGGACCGCGAACGCGCCGAGGAAGGCCGCGCCGAGCACTCCCGCGGCGGCGACGCCGAAGAGGATCAGCCCGACGGTGAGCAGCGTGTCGGTGACCGGCTTCATCGGCAGGCCGGTCACCACGACCTCGGACGTCCCGGTGACCGGGAGCGCCATCAGGCGGTACTCGCCGAGGTCGTCGAAGGACAGGGTGTGCGGCTGCCCGTCGGTGGGCACCGAGAGCATCACGGCCTGCTGGGCGGCGGTGAGCTTCAGCCGCGAGCCGTGCTCGGAGATGCTGTCGTCGTGGACGAGCTGCCGCCCGTCGAAGGTGCCGCTCACCGTGCCGACGTTCTGCCCCAGCGGGTGTTCGCCCGCCTGGCCGTCCGGCGGCGGCCCCCCGCCATCGGGGTGGGTGTTGCTCGCGAAGGCGAGCGAGCGCGTCGCCGCGGCGGACAGCTGCTGGTCGATCTGACGGGTGAGGAACAGGTCGAGCGCGAACTCGCTGACGACGCCGACGATCAGGCACACCACGGTGAGCAGCACGACCATCGAGCCGGTCAGCTTCGCGCGCAGCGACAGACGCCCCCGGCGGGGGTGCGGTGCAACGGTTCGCGCGGCCATGGGTAGAGCGTCCGTCCGCGCCGTGTGTGCGGGTTGTGTGCTGCCTGTGAGGCGGCTGTGCGGTGACCGGCCGGTCGCGGTTGTCCGGTTCCTCCGGTCACAGGAACGGCTGACGGCAGGCACAGTCCGCACACAGCCGGCCGCTCCACCGTGGATCGCACCGAAGGATTCTCGTCAAGGAGCACACCATGACCACACCGCAGGCACCGTCCACTCCGGACCAGACGTGGGGCGCGGCGCCCGCACCGGGTACACCGCCGCGGCCAGGCTGGACGCCGGGCAAGAAGATCGCGGCGGGCGCCGTCGCGGTGGCGATCGTGGCCGGCGGGGGAGCGGCGATCTGGGCCGCCTCGTCGTCCTCGGCGTCGACGGACTCGCAGGCCGGGCCGGGCGGGATGCAGGGCGGCCCGGGCGGCATGCAGGGCGGCGCGGGCGGCTTGGGCTCGGCACTGCACGGCGAGTACGTGTCGTCGGACGGAAACGGTGGCTACGTCACGAAAATCATGCAGACCGGCGAAGTGACGGAGCTGAGCGCGACGTCGCTGACGGCGAAGAGCGACGACGGGTTCTCGAAGACGTACACGATCACGTCGGCGCAGGCGACGGGCCTGGCGACGGGCGACACGGTGACGGTGGTGGCGACGGAGTCGGGTTCCACGGCGACGGCGACGTCGGTGACCGACGGTGCGGCCGGCGGCCAAGGCCAGGGGCAGGGGCAGATGCCGGGTGGTGGCCAGGGAACCCCGCCATCGGGAGCGCCCACGCAGACCGGCTGACCCAAGGGCGGCCCCGGGGTCAGCGGCGGTCGTAGTCGACCGCGACCTCCGGGGTCGTCGCGTGGGCGCGGCACGTCAGGATCCGGCCCGCCGCCACGTCGTCGACCGTCAGCGCGTAGCGGACGTCCATGTCCACCTGGCCCTGGCGCAGCGTCGCCAGGCACGTGCCGCACGCTCCGCCCGTGCACGAGTACGGGACCTCGAACCCGGCCCGCAGCGCCGCGTCCAGCACCGTCTCGCCGGCGTCGGCCGGGACGCACGTCGTCGTCCCGCCCAGCGTCACCGCCACCTGGGCCGGCCTGCCCGCCGGGTCGCGCAGGGGTGCCGCGCCGCGGAAGAGTTCGAAGTGGACGTTCTCGTCCGGGACGTCCGCGTCGGCCAGCGTCCGGCGGGCCAGGTCGGTCAGGCCGCGCGGCCCGCACAGGAACCACTCGTCGACCTTCGCCGGGTGCAGGCGGTTCTGCAGCAGCGCGCGCAGCCGCGTCCCGTCGAGCCGGCCGCGCTGGTACCGCTCGTGGGAAATCGCCAGTGCTTCGCCGATCGTGTCGAACTGCCGGGGCCGGTGCGCGTGCAGGTCCGGGTCGCGCTCGTCGGTCCGGTAGTGGACGACGTGCAGCCGTCCGCCGAAGCCGTCGGCGAGGGAGCTCAGCTCGCGGGCGAAGAGCGTCGTCGCGCCCGAAGTGTTGACGTACAACAGCGTCGCGCGGCTGTGCGGCTCGGCGGTCAGCGCGCTGACCACGATGGACAGCACCGGCGTGATGCCGCTGCCCGCGGCCAACGCGACGTAGTGCGCGGTCCGCGACGGATCGGGTGTGAGCGTGAACCCTCCCGACGGCGGCAGCACGTCGAGGAAGTCGCCCACGGCCAGCGTCGTGGTCGCGAACCCGGAGAACGCGCCGCCCGGCCGCCGCTTCACCGCGATCCGCAGCTCGCCGGACGCCGCGGGCGCGCAGATCGAGTACGTCCGGCGCACCGGCTGCCCGTCGAGCACCGTGCGGACCGCCACGTGCTGGCCCGGGAGGAACCGGAACTCGCACGCGAGCTGGGGCGGGACGTAGAAGGTGATGGCGACGGCGTCCGCGGTCAGCGGGCTGATCTCGCGCACCCGCAGCCGGTGGAACCGGCTCGGCCCGAGCGGGGGCGGGGCCGGCGCGGGCACGGCGACGTCGGGTTCGGTGTCCAGGCCCGCAGTCACCCGGTACTCCTCCGCGGTCAGGTCCCGGCCCCAGGCGGTGCCGATCGGGACGTCGTGGGCCAGGTACGCCTCGCGGTTCTCCAGCCAGACCCGCCGGTAACGGTGGAACGGCACGGCCGGGTGCAGGTGGTGCACCAGGTGCAGGTTCTGCGCCAGCAGCACCGGGGTCAGCAGCCGCTCGAGGCCGACGCGCACGCGGGTGGTGCCGAACCGCCCGCGCGGCCCCTCGGCGGGCAGGCCGTGGTGCGGCAGCCAGCCGAACGACCAGGCGAGCAGGCCCAGCCCCAGCCGCTGCGGCAGCAGGTACACAAACAGCAGCTCGAGGCCGTACCCGGCCGAGACCAGCGCCACGGCCGCCGACAGGGCCGCCGCCAGCACCACGAGCGTCTCGGCGAGCTCGTGCGGGGGCCGGGACCGCAGCCGGGCGAAGTAGCAGCGCGAGTAGGAGAAGTCGAGGGTGAGCCAGCGCAGCGGGAGCTGCCAGCGCGGGCCGCGGGTGGTCCAGGCGTCCGGATCGGCGTGGACCGGCGCGTTGGTGTGGCGGTGGTGTTCACCGTGGACGTACCGCAGCGAGGGGAACGACGCGTACGCCGCGACGAACGGGACGGCCAGCCGGCCGAGCACTTCGTTGACCCAGGTCAGCTTCCCCGCCGCGTGGTGCGCCGACTCGTGCACCACCGTGTACATCACGAACGTGACGAGGGTGTTCAGCACGACGGTCACCACCGGCGGCACGAGCCCGGCGAGCAGCAGCCAGGTCGCGGTGCCCCACAGCGCGGCGCCGCCGGCGAACAGCAGCAGGGCCGGCACCGAGACGGCGGGCAGCGCGATCCGGGGCGCAGGCACCGTGCTGGCGGTGGCCGGCCCGGTCGCGGGCGCCGCCACTGTGACGGAACCGTGCGGCTCGGTGACGGCGACGGACATCGAGCGGTCTCCTCGGTCGAGAAGCTCCTGGTCAGGCGGGAGTCACCGTAGACAACTCCGGCAGGTTTGTAAACGTTGTAGCAGGCTTCGAAAAAAGGTGTCGGCCAGCGGAACGGAACCGATGGGTAAGCTCGTCGTGTGAACGCGGTCACCCACCCGGTCCCGGCGCGTACCCGGGAGAAGCTGCTGGCCGCGGCGGCCGACGTCATCCACGCCGACGGCTGGGCCGCCGTGACGATGGGCAAGCTGGCCGCGCAGGTCGGCGTCAGCAGGCAGACCGTCTACAACGAACTGGGCTCCAAGGCCGAGCTCGCCAAGGCCCTGATGCTGCGCGAGACCGACCGCTTCGTCGAGCGGGTGGACGCGGACGTCGCCGCGCACCCGGACCACCCGGTCGACGGCGTCACCGCCGCGTTCCGGCACACGCTCGAGGCCGCCCGCGCCAACCCGCTCCTCGAAATCGCGCTCGGCGGCGCGCAGGGTGGCCGCGACGACTTCCTCCCGCTGCTCACCTCGCAGCCCGAGGCGGTGCTCGGGCGGGCCGTCGAAGCCGTCGCGGCCGTCTTCGCGCGGGCCTACCCCGAGGTCCGGCTGACGCCGTCGGAGTGGGCGGTCGCGGTCGAGGCGTTCATGCGGCTGCTGCTTTCCCACCTGGTGCAGCCCAGCGGCTCGGCCGAGCACGCGAGCGGCCAGATGCGCTGGGTGATCGGCCGGATGCTCGGGCGGTGAGGCTTATTCAGCCGTCGGCCACCGCATGACTTCTGCGGTGACCAACACGGTGCGGGCAGGCCGCGGCGGCCTGACCAGAATAAGCCTCAGACGCCGCAGGTGGCCCCCACCCGGGCGGCGCGGGCCCCTGGCCTAGACTCGGACGTCCCGGTCTGCAGGTGACCGGGGCCATTTCCGCTGGATTGTCCACCACAATCGTTACCGCTCGAGGAGAAGACCTTGAAGAGCACCGTCGAGCAGCTGAGCCCGACGCGAGTCAAGATCAATGTCGAGGTGCCGTTCGACGAGTTGAAGCCGAACTTCGACCGCGCCTACCGCAAGATCGCCCAGCAGGTGCGCATCCCGGGCTTCCGGCCCGGCAAGGCGCCCGCTCGCGTCCTGGAAAGCCGGATCGGGCGCGGCCCGGTGCTCGACGAGGTCGTCAACGAGGCCATCCCGGCCAAGTACATCGAGGCCGTTCGCGAGAACGAGGTCCGCACGCTCGGGAACCCCGAGTTCGACGTGACCAAGCTCGAAGACCGCGACGTCCTCGAGTTCACCGCCGAGGTCGACGTGCGCCCGGAGATCGAGCTGCCCGACCTCGAAGGCTTCGAGGTCACCGTCGACGACGTCGAGCTGACCGACGCGGAGGTCGACGAGCAGCTCGACGAGCTGCGCGCCCGCTTCGGCACGCTGACCGGCGTCGAGCGCCCGGCCGAGACCGGCGACTTCGTCTCGATCGACCTGGCCGCGACCGTCGACGGCGAGGCCGTCGAGGAGGCCGCCACCACCGGGCTGTCCTACGAGATCGGCTCCGGCCAGCTCGTGGACGGCATCGACGAGGCCATCGTCGGCGCGAACGCCGGCGAGACCAAGACGTTCACCACCCAGCTCGTCGCCGGCGACCACGCCGGCAACGACGCCGAGGTGACCGTGACCGTCCAGTCGGTCAAGCAGCGCGAGCTGCCCGAGGCCGACGACGAGTTCGCCCAGATGGCGAGCGAGTTCGACACGATCGAGGAGCTCAAGGGCGACCTGCGCGATCGCCTCGGCCGCGTCAAGAAGATGCAGCAGGGCGTCCAGGCCCGCGACAAGGTGCTCGAGGAGCTCCTGGAGCGCACCGAGGTGCCGATCCCGGAGAAGGTCCTCGACTCCGAGATCGAGAACCGCAAGCACGACGCGATCCACCCGTTCGACCACGACGAGGCCCAGTTCGCGCAGGCCCTCGAGGCCGAAGGCCGCACGCTGGAGGAGTTCGACGCGGAGACCCGCACCGAGTCGGAGAAGGCCGTCCGCACGCAGCTGCTGCTGGACACCATCGCCGACAAGGAAGAGGTCTCGGTCAACGACGGCGAGCTCACCGAGCGGATCATCTACCAGGCCCAGCGCTTCGGGATCAGCCCGGACGAGTACGTCCAGCGCGCCCAGCAGTCCGGCCAGCTGACCGCGATCTACGCCGACGTCCGCCGCGGCAAGGCGCTCGCCTCCGTGGTCCGGAAGGCGACCGTCACCGACGGCTCGGGTGCCGAGGTCGACCTCTCGGAGCTGTTCGGCAGCGACGAGCCGGCCGTCGACGAGGCAACCCAGGAGACGCAGGTCACCGACGAGGCGGCGAAGACTCCGGCGGAGTGAAGCTGTGAGCGAACTTGGGCGGTGTCAGGCATTCTGCACCGCCCAAGTTCGTTAGGGTCGGATACAAGATCTCAAGCATCTGAAACGACAGCGGCGGCCGTCAGCACCGGGCCGCTGCCGGCGAAAAGGCAGGCAGACGTGACGCAGCACATGCCCGAGGCGCGGACCGGCACCGCAGGGCTCACCCTCACCGACTCGGTGTTCGAGCGGTTGCTCCAGGAGCGCATCGTCGTCCTCGGTTCCGAGGTGAACGACGAGATCGCCAACCGGATCACCGCGCAGCTGTTGCTGCTCGACGCCGACGACGCCGAGTCCGACATCCGCTTCTACATCAACTCGCCGGGTGGCTCGGTCACGGCCGGGTTCGCCATCTACGACACCATGCAGCTGATCCGCCCGGACGTCGCGACCTACGCGATGGGCATGGCGGCCTCGATGGGGCAGTTCCTGCTCTCCTCGGGCACGCCCGGCAAGCGCTACTCGCTGCCGCACGCGCGCATCCTGATGCACCAGCCGTCGGCGGGTGTCGGCGGTACCGCGTCGGACATCGCGATCCAGGCGGACCTGTTCAACAAGTGGAAGCGCGAGCTGGCCCAGATCACCGCGGACCAGACCGGGCAGACGGTCGAGCAGATCATCGCGGACGGCGACCGCGACCGCTGGTTCACCGCCCAGGAGGCGAAGGACTACGGGTTCGTCGACCACGTCCTCACCCGCGACATCGCCCGTCCGGCCTCGAACTGAGCGCGAAGTACACACAGGAGAGTCGATCATGAGCAACTTCAGGCTCCCGGGTGACTTCCGGGCACCGTCCGTTCCCCAGTCGCGGTACATCCTCCCGTCGTACGTCGAGCGCACCAGCTACGGCGTCAAGGAGTCGAACCCGTACAACAAGCTGTACGAGGAGCGCGTCATCTTCCTCGGCGTGCAGGTGGACGACGCGTCGGCCAACGACGTGATGGCCCAGCTGCTGCACCTCGAGCACGAGGACCCGGACCGCGACATCCTGATCTACATCAACTCACCGGGTGGCTCGTTCACCTCGCTGATGGCGATCTACGACACCATGCAGTTCGTCCGCCCGGACATCCAGACGTACTGCCTCGGCCAGGCCGCGTCCGCGGCCGCGGTGCTGCTGTCGGCCGGCACGCCGGGCAAGCGCTATGCGCTGCCCAACTCGCGCGTGCTGATCCACCAGCCGGCCACTGAGGGCACGTACGGCCAGGTCTCCGACCTGGAGATCCAGGCGAACGAGATCCAGCGGGTGCGGCGCCAGATGGAGGTCATCCTGGCCCATCACACCGGCAAGGACGCCGACCAGATCCGCAAGGACATCGAGCGCGACAAGATCCTGACGGCCGACGAGGCCAAGGCGTACGGCATCATCGACGAGGTGCTGCCGTACCGGAAGGCGTCGGCTCTGTAGATCCGCCAGGCCGGTGTGTGTCGAGGAGACGACATACACCGGCACTCTGGTTTAGGGTCGTCCTCTGACGTGCTCCCGGAGCCTGTGGGTGTTCCCGCCCACGGCATCGGACGGGTACCGTCAGTGGCAATGCGTGAGGCTCCGCTCGGTCGTTCGAGACCGGGGGTCGCACCGTCGCAACACACGTCAGGCGCGGAAACCCGCGCCGGAGGGGACGAGGTCAACGGCCATGGCACGGATCGGTGACGGCGGAGACCTGCTGAAGTGTTCTTTCTGTGGGAAGAGCCAGAAGCAGGTGAAGAAGCTCATTGCCGGCCCCGGGGTCTACATCTGCGATGAGTGCATCGACCTCTGCAACGAGATCATCGAGGAGGAGCTGGCCGAGGCCGGCGACGTCAAGCTCGACGAGCTGCCCAAGCCCGCCGACATCCACGAGTTCCTCGAGCAGTACATCATCGGGCAGAACGACGCCAAGCGGACCCTCGCGGTAGCGGTCTACAACCACTACAAGCGGATCCAGGCGGACGACAAGGCCGGGCCGAAGGACTCCAAGGAGGAGTCGGTCGAGCTGGCCAAGTCGAACATCCTGATGCTCGGCCCCACCGGGTGCGGCAAGACCTACCTGGCGCAGACGCTGGCGAAGCTCCTGAACGTCCCGTTCGCGATCGCGGACGCCACGGCGCTGACCGAGGCCGGGTACGTCGGCGAGGACGTCGAGAACATCCTGCTCAAGCTCATCCAGGCGGCGGACTACGACGTCAAGCGAGCCGAGACCGGGATCATCTACATCGACGAGGTCGACAAGATCGCCCGCAAGAGCGAGAACCCCTCGATCACGCGGGACGTGTCGGGTGAGGGTGTCCAGCAGGCGCTGCTGAAGATCCTCGAAGGCACCACCGCTTCGGTCCCGCCGCAGGGCGGCCGCAAGCACCCGCACCAGGAGTTCATCCAGATCGACACGACGAACGTCCTGTTCATCGTGGCCGGTGCGTTCGCCGGGCTGGAGAAGATCATCAACGAGCGGGTCGGCAAGCGTGGCCTCGGCTTCGGCGCGGAGATCCGCACCAAGTCCGAGATCGAGGAGAGTGACGTCTTCTCGGACACCATGCCCGAGGACCTGATCAAGTTCGGGCTGATCCCGGAGTTCATCGGCCGGCTCCCGGTCGTGGCGACGGTCAACCACCTGGACAAGGAATCGCTGGTCAGCATCCTCACCCAGCCGCGCAACGCCCTGGTGAAGCAGTACAAGAAGCTCTTCGAGATGGACAACGTCGAGCTCGAGTTCACCAAGACCGCGCTCGAGGCCATCGCCGACCAGGCGGTCCTGCGCGGGACCGGTGCCCGCGGGCTGCGCGCCATCATGGAAGAGGTGCTGCAGCCGGTCATGTACGACATCCCGAGCCGCGACGACGTGGCGAAGGTCGTGATCACCGAGCAGACCGTCCGGGAGAACGTGAACCCGACGATCGTCGCCCGGCAGCCGACGCGGCGCACGCGCAGCGAGCGCGGCGAGAAGTCGGCCTGAGGCCGGGCGTCTCCGGGCCACCCGGCCCGGAGACCCGACAGGAAAGCTGAATGACTGCTGACTCTATGCCGGTCACCGGCGGGGGCACCGCTCCCGCCGGTGGCGTGCAGGCACCGCCGCCACCCGAACCGGGGCCGGTGTCCGGCGGCCCGGTCCTCGGGTTCCGCGAGCTGAGCGAACGCGTCATCGCGTCCGTGTTCGACCGGTACCCGTGGCTGAACCGGGTGCTGATGGGCGTGCTGGCCGTGTGTGCCGGTGTGTGCGTCGTGGCCGTGGTGGCCCGGCTGTCGCCGTTGCCGCTGATCCCGGTGCCGCTCTTCGTCCTCGCGGGGTACGCGCTGTGGCGTGCCCGTGGGGTCACCGAGCGGCGTCCGCTGGTCAATTGGGTGCTGTTGTTCGGCGTGGCGACCCTGGTCGGTTTCTGGCTGATCTCCGTCGTCGGCCGTTGGGTGGAGTGAACTTCCTCCGTCCGAGGCGTTTGCGCCCGGCCGTCTCCGGGTAGCAAGGTCCCGTGGTAGGTGCCCTGAGACCGTTTCGGCATCCGGCACTGTTCTACCGCGGTGACAGTGAGTATCTGGACGGCGTCGTTCCGTTCCTGCTCGAAGGTCTCGACCGGGGTGAACCCGTCGCCGTCGCCGTCCCCGCGCGCAATCTCCTGCTCATCGAGAAGGCCCTGGAAGACCGGGCTCGTGAAGTGTGGCTGACCGACATGTGCCGGGTCGGCCGCAACCCCGGTGCGATCCTGCCGACGGTGCTGCTCGCCTTCGCCGGCGAGCACACGGGCCCGGTGCGGATCGTGGCGGAGCAGATGTGGGGCGACCGCACCGGCGCCGAGTACCCCGCGTGCGTCCTGCACGAGGCGCTCATCAACCAGGCGCTCGCCGGGCGGGACCTGGCGGTGCTCTGCCCGTACGACACCGCGGCGCTGCCGCCGGAGGCGCTGGCCGACGCCGAGCGCACCCACCCGGAGGTGTGGGGGCCGGCCGGGCCGTTCGTCAGCGCCCGGTTCGACCCGGCCGGCGCGCACGCGGACTTCATGCGGCCGCTGGACCAGCCGGCGGCCGCGGTCGAGCGGAAGTTCGACATCGGGCAGCTGGGCTCGCTGCGCGGGTTCGCGGAAATCTGGGCCGCGCGCCACGGCCTGCGCCGCCCGCGACGGGACGACTTCACCTTGGCGATCGCGGAGCTGACGACGAACAGCGTCCTCTACGGCGGCGGCGCGGGCGTGCTGCGGCTGTGGGCGGACGAGCGTCAGGTGGTCGGCGAGGTCACCGACACGGGCACGATCACCGAGCCCCTGGCCGGCCGGATCCCACCGGCCGCGGCGGCACTGGGCGGCCGGGGCCTGCTGCTGGTGAACCGGCTGGCGGACCTGGTCCGCACGTACTGGATCCCGGGCCGCACGACGACCCGGGTCCACTTCACCTGCTGAGCGCCGGTCAGTCCTTGCGGGGGACGTGCTTGCCGAGGAAGCTGATCACGCTCGGCACCACCGTCCGGTTGAACGGGTCGCCGTGCTTGCCGTGCGCCGTGTGGGCGACCGCCGGGTGGGCCGCCTCGATGTAGCGGCGGACGCCCGTGATGAACGAGTCCTCCGTGCCGCACCAGATGCCGTTGGCCACGCTCTTCGTCTCGTCGATGTGCTTCAGCGGGTCGAGCGCGGTCCAGTCGTTCAGGCCTGTGAAGATGTGCCGCTTGGCCATCTCCTGCCAGGACAGGATCAACGCCGGGGCCAGCGTCGCGACCGCGGCCGGCGGCTGGCGCCGCTCCACCCGGCGGCGCGTGTACACCAGCGCGCCGAACCCGCCCATCGAGACGCCCGTGCAGGCGAACGGCTGCCCGGTCTCGCCGGCGAAACCGCGGGCCCGCAGCCACTGCGGGACCTCCTCCAGCAGCATCGCCATCGGGTCGTCGCCCGGGTGGACCTCGTGCCAGTAGTTGTCGCCGCCGTCGACGGCGACGAAGCCGAACGCCGGGACCGCCTTGCGCGCGACGTCGCTGGAGAGCTGCTTGAGCGTGCCGGTCGGGGCCGCGCTGCGGGCGTTGCCGTGCAGGCCGTGCAGCATCAGCGACATCGGCAGCCCCTTCGGCGGGGTCTTCGACGGCAGGATGAACACCAGGTCGACCATCCGGCCGCGGGCCTGGGAGTAGACGCGTTCGACGCGGGTGCTGCCGAGCTGGGTCGTCGGGTTCGACGACGTCACGCCCAGCGTCCGCTGCAGGGCCTGGCTGAACGGCAGCTTGCCGGTCGCGGTGCCGAGGGCCAGGCCGCCCACGGCCAGCCCGGACGCGCCCGCGATCAGCACCGAGCGGCGGCTGAGCCACCGCCGGGCGTCCCGGACGGCCGCCGCCCCCGCCGGGAGCTGCGGCTCGGCCTCGCCGTGCCCCTCGTGCTCCCCGTTTTCCTCGTTCACCTGTCTCCGTCCCCCGCCTGCTCTCCTAGGACGCCGCGCACCCGCTCCGCGTTCCCCTCACGTCCCTGTTCGCCGGGTTAGTCGTTCTCACCCTGCCCGGCGTTTCGGGTTCTCGCTCGCCAAGCCGCCTTCGCCGCCTCGGTCGAGTGTTCCGCCCGCTCCACAGTGTCCCCGAGACCCACCGCGAGGGTGATCCCCAGGGGTATCAAAATGTGGTCGATTCCCTGCTCACCGGCGCCGAAGTGCCCCGACGCCTCGAGTGTGACGAAGCCGTGCAGCGCGCTCCACAGCTGGGCGGCCGCCTGGTACTTGTCGGCGGGCCGGAACCGGCCGGCCTCGATGGCCCGTTCGGTCGCCCGGACGATGTGCTCGAACGCCTCCAGGCCCTCCTGAGCGGCTTCGCGGCCTTCCTCGGTGGTCAGGTCGGACAGCGTCGCCCGCTTGCCGCCCGGCGCGGACTGGCCGAACGTCACCGCGAACAGCTGCGGCTGCTCGGCGACCGCCTGCCGGTAGGTCCGGGCCAGGCTGAAGATGTCCGCCACCGGGTCGTCGGTCTCGCCGACCCCGGCGAGCCACGCGCTGAGCTTCAGGAACCCCGTGCGCGCGACCTCGTCGACCAGCGCGGCCATGCCGCCGAAGTGCGTGTACACGGCCATCGTCGAGACGCCGACTTCCGCCGCCAGCTTGCGGGCCTGCAGGGCTTCGGGGCCGCCCTCGGCGAGCAGCCGGATGGCGGCCTCGACGAGCCGCTCCTTGACGTCGTTCGCGCGCGGTTTCGGGCTCATGCTTGCCAGTATCTCATAACCCTGTTATAAATGGATCTATAACCGAGTTATGGCAGCTTCGGAGGGGTCAGTCATGGGCAACAAGTTCCTCGAAGGCAACTTCGCCCCGGTGAGCCGGGAGCACACGATCACCGAACTGGCCGTCACGGGGCGGATCCCCGAGTTCCTCGACGGCCGCTACCTGCGCAACGGGCCCAACCCGCTGTCGGAGGTGGACCCGGCGGCCTACCACTGGTTCATGGGCGACGGCATGGTCCACGGCGTGCGCCTGCGCGACGGCAAGGCCGAGTGGTACCGCAACCGGTGGGTGCGCAACCCGGCCGTGGCGGCGACGCTGAACGGCGAGGACGCGAGCCGCTTCTGCGGGCTGGACGCGCTCGGCGCCAACACCAACGTGATCGGCCACGCCGGCAAGACCCTCGCGCTGATCGAGGCGGGCGCGCCGGTCTACGAGCTGACCGACGAGCTCGACACGGTCGGCAGCTGCGACTTCGACGGCACGCTCCCCGGCGGCTACACCGCCCACCCCAAGCGCGACCCGCGCACCGGCGAGCTGCACGCCGTGTCGTACTTCTTCGGCATGGGCCACAAGGTCCAGTACTCGGTGATCGACGCGCAGGGCCGCGCGCGCCGCACGGTCGACGTCGACGTCACCGGGTCGCCGATGATGCACGACTTCTCGCTGACCGAAAAGCACGTCGTGTTCTACGACCTGCCGGTGACGTTCAACGCGGAGATGGCGGTCGCCGCGAACGTGCCGGGCGCGCTGCGGACGCCGGCGAAGCTCGTGCTCTCGGCCATGGTCGGCAAGGTCCGCGTGCCGGACCCGGTGACGGCGATGATGGCGCGCAAGATCGGCGCGAACGGCGGCCTGCCGTACCGCTGGGACCCGAAGTACCCGGCGCGGATCGGCGTCATGCCGCGTGAGGGCGGCAACGGCGACGTCCGGTGGTTCGAGGTCGAGCCGTGCTACGTCTTCCACCCGCTCAACGCCTACGACGACGGCGACAGCATCGTGCTGGACGTCGTCCGCCACCCGAAGATGTTCGACTCCGAGCTGCACGGCCCGGACGAGGGCGGGCCGACGCTGGACCGCTGGACGGTCGACCTCACCGCGGGCAAGGTCCTGGAGGAGCGGCTCGACGACCGCGGCCAGGAGTTCCCGCGGGTGGACGAGCGCCTGGTCGGCCGGCGCCACCGCTACGGCTATTCGATGTCGGCCGACGGCGGCGCGAACCCGGCCGGATCGCTGTTCAAGCACGACTTCTCGACGGGCGCACGCCAGGAGCGCGCGTTCGGCGAGGGCCGCCAGCCCGGCGAGTTCGTGTTCGTCCCGTCCCACGAGAACGCACCGGAGGACGACGGCGTCCTGATGGGCTTCGTCTTCGACCCGGCGACGCAGCGCAGCGACCTGACGCTGCTCGACGCGGGCACCCTGGAGACGGTCGCCGCGATCCACCTGCCGGACCGCGTCCCCAACGGCTTCCACGGCAACTGGGTGGAGACGGCCTAGTCTCGCGCGTCTGAGTTTCGTTGACAGGGGTCCGGCAGCGCGCTGCCCGGGCGGAATCGTCCGACTGGGGGCATGGCCGCGAGGTGCCGATGGAGGATGGGGGACGCCGGGTGGCCGGAATCCTCCATCGACGAGCACCGAGAGCCCCTGCCGTGACGCGACCCTGACGGCAACGCGCGACACTAGAAGCCTGCCTGGCCGATCAGTGACGCCTCGGCGGCAAGACGCGGAACAGCTCCGCCAGGGCCTTGATGATCGCCGGCCGGTCCCGCGGATCGGTGCCGCGCAGTGCGATGGCGAGGGCGATGATCCGGACGACGGGACCGAGCAAGACCAACCCGACGACGAGAAACGGGTTCGCGTCGGACAAGACACTCATGAGACCCCTTCCAGCCGGCCGGCTGGAAGGGGAGACTCCGTTCGTCCGACGGAGATCCGCTCCAACCGAACCAAGGCGCACTTGGCCGATCGGAGGTCTCTTCCGCCAGCGAACTGACCGATGGTCCCGAGGACGTCACAAGTCCCTCAGACGAGGCCACCGCGAAGGAATACTCCCCTCACTGAGGGAGACTTTAGCAGCGCTGGCACGGCCTAAGTAAGGACCCGGTGATCGCCGGTGTAGAGGTTCATCGAGTCGCCGCGCAGGAAGCCGATCAACGTCATCCCGTTCTCCTCGGCCAGCTCCGCCGCCAGTGACGACGGCGCCGACACCGCGGCCAGCAGCCCGATCCCGGCCATCGCCGCCTTCTGCACCAGTTCGAACGACGCGCGCCCGGACACCAGCAGGCCGTACCCCGGCGCGGGCACGCGATCCTCGAGCACCGCCCAGCCGAGCACCTTGTCGACCGCGTTGTGCCGGCCGACGTCTTCGCGGACGACCGCGAGCTCGCCGTCCGGGGTGAACAGGCCCGCCGCGTGCAGGCCACCCGTGCTGGCGAACACCTTCTGCCGGGCGCGCAGCGCGTCCGGCAAGCCTGCCAGCGTCTCGCTCTTCACCGCGAAGGCGGCTGACGCGGGGGAGAAGCGGGTCTTGAGCTTGACCGCGTCGAGCGCGGCCTTTCCGCAGACCCCGCACGACGACGTCGTGTAGAAGTTGCGCTCGACCCCGGTGTCCGGCGGCGGCACCCCGGGCGCCAGCGCGATGTCCAGCACGTTGTAGGTGTTGCGGCCCTGGTCGTCGACGCCGTCGCAGTAGCGGGCGACCGCGATGTCCTCGCGGCCGCCGATCACCCCTTCGGACAGCAGGAAGCCGTGGGCCAGCTCGACGTCGTTGCCCGGCGTGCGCATCGTCACCGCCAGCGCCTTGCCGCCGACCCGCAGTTCCAGGGGTTCTTCGGCGGCCAGCGCGTCCGGGCGGCGGCGGTCGCCGGTCGCGGAGATCTTCCGCACCGGCCTGCGCACGGTCACCCTGCCCATGACCCACACCCTTCTCCGCCGGAAAGTTTGACACTCGCATGGTGCAACACCGGGTATTTAGTAATACATTCCCTCCATCATCCCCACTCTACGGAGGGATCCGATGGCTCTCGGCTTCCTGGACCGTTCCCGGATCGTCGCACCCCCAGGCTGGACACGCTGGCTGGTGCCCCCGGCGGCCCTCTCGGTACACCTGTCGATCGGGCAGGCTTACGCGTGGAGCGTGTTCAAGACCCCGCTCGAAAAGACGATGCACCTGACCGGCACGCAGAGTTCGCTGCCGTTCCAGCTCGGCATCGTCATGCTGGGCCTGTCCGCGGCGTTCGGCGGCACGCTCGTCGAGAGGAACGGCCCGCGCTGGGCCATGTTCGTCTCGATGTGCTGCTTCGTCACCGGATTCCTCGTCTCGGCGCTCGGCGTCGCGACCGGGCAGTTCTGGCTCGTCGTGGTCGGATACGGCGCGATCGGCGGCGTCGGCCTCGGAATCGGCTACATTTCTCCGGTTTCGACGCTGATCAAGTGGTTCCCGGACCGGCCGGGCATGGCCACCGGCATCGCGATCATGGGCTTCGGCGGCGGCGCGCTGATCGCGTCGCCGTGGTCGTCGTCGATGATCGGCACCACGCCGACCACCGGCAGCATCGCGACGGCGTTCCTCGTGCACGGCGTCGTCTACGCGGTGTTCATGTCGCTCGGCTGGCTGATCGTGCGGGTCCCGGCCGACGGCTGGAAGCCGGCGGGCTGGGAACCGAAGACCGACCACGGCACGGCCATGATCTCCACCGCGAACGTCTCGGCGTCCAACGCCATCAAGACGCCGCAGTTCTGGCTGCTGTGGGTGGTCCTGTGCTTCAACGTGACCGCGGGCATCGGGATCCTGGAGAAGGCGTCCCCGATGATCGTGGACTTCTTCAAGAGCACCTCGACCCCGGTCGGCGCGGCCGCGGCGGCGGGGTTCGTCGCGCTGCTGTCGCTGTGCAACATGCTCGGCCGGTTCGTCTGGTCGTCCACATCGGACGTCATCGGGCGCAAGAACATCTACCGCACCTACCTCGGCGTCGGCGCGGTGCTGTACCTGGTGATCGCGTTGACGGAGAACTCGTCGAAGCTCGTGTTCATCCTGTGCGCGATGGTGATCCTGTCCTTCTACGGCGGCGGGTTCGCGACGGTCCCGGCGTACCTGAAGGACCTCTTCGGCACCTACCAGGTCGGCGCGATCCACGGCCGGCTGCTGACCGCGTGGTCGGTCGCCGGCGTGCTCGGCCCGCTGATCGTCAACCGGATCGCCGACAGCGAGAAGGCAGCGGGCAAGTCCGGCCCGGCGCTCTACCAGCTGTCGTTCTACATCATGATCGGCCTGCTGGTGGTCGGGTTCGTGGCCAACGAGCTGGTGCGGCCGGTGAAGGAGAAGTTCCACGAGCCCGTCACCGCGGGCACGGCCGCGAGGAGTGAGGTGTGATGACGGAACCGGCGACGAAACCCAACCGGGTCCCGCTGATCGTGCTGGCCTGGGCGTGGGTCGTGCTGCCCTTCGCCTACGGCGTGTACCAGCTGTTCCTGAAGCTGGTCCAGCTCTTCGGCTAGCCCGTGTGAGCTGAGTCACCCGTGCAGCGGAAGGAGGCCCGGCGGCGTCGGTAGGAAGTGCACCTACTGGGGAAGATCGCCGTCGCCGGGCTCTCCGCCGTGGTCCTGTGCGGGACCGCTTACGGCTACGAGAACCTCCACGCCCTCGACGACGTCACGCGCGACAGCGTCATCGACGGCGCCACCGCGCCGGGCGAGCAGCCCGCCGACGGCTCGCTCGACATCCTGTTCGTCGGGCGGGACTCGCGGACCGACCAGCAGGGGAAACCGCTTTCCCCGGACATCCTGCGCGAGCTCCGGGTCGGGGCCAACGGCGACGACCTCACCGACACCCTCATCGTCCTGCGGATCCCGAACGGCACGAAGGACGTGAAAGCGTTCTCCATCCCGCGCGACAGCTACGTGTCGATGCCCGGCGGGAAGGGCAAGATCAACGCCGCGTTCGGGCGGGCGAAGGCCGCCGAAGCGAAGCGGCAGCGCGACTCCGGGGAGACCGACAAGGCCAAGATCGACCAGGCCGCCCTCACCGCCGGGCGGCGCGGGACACGGCAGGCCGTCGAGGACCTCACCGGCGTCAAGATCGACCACTTCGCCGAGGTCAACCTGCTGAGCTTCTACGAGATCAGCAAGGCTGTCGGCGGCGTCGACGTCTGCCTCAACGAAGCCACCAAGGACAAGAACTCCGGCGCGGACTTCCCCGCCGGGCGGCAGCGGATCTCGGGTGCCGACGCGCTCGCCTTCGTGCGGCAGCGCGACGGCCTCAAGAACACCGACTTCGACCGCGTCCGGCGCCAGCAGGTGTTCCTCGCCGGGCTGGCCCGGCAGGTGCTCTCGGCGGGGACGCTGGGCGACCCGGGGAAGCTGTCCGATCTCATCGACGCCGTCAAGCGCTCGGTGGTGCTCGACGAGTCGTGGAACCTGCTCGACTTCGTCGGGCAGATGCGCGGGATCAACAGCGGCGGGATCCGGTTCGAAACGATCCCCGTCGGCAACCGCGACTACCGCTACGACCCGCAGAACCCGCGGGCCACGGCCGTGCAGGTCGACCCGGCCGAGGTGAAGGCCTTCGCCGCGGCGCTGATCGGGTCCGCGGCGCCGAAGACGCCGGCTGCCACCCCGGTCACCGTCGACGTCGCCAACGCCGGCCCGAAGGAGGGCCTCGCCGCCCGCGTGGCCGGGTTCCTGGGGGAGCACGGGTTCGCCAAGGGCGACACCGGCAACACCGCGACGCGGCGGACGTCCGTGGTCCGCTTCGGTGCCGATCTCGCGCAGCGGGGCGCGGAGGTCGCGAAGCTGCTGGGCGGGCTGGCGACGCAGGAGTCCGCGGCCGTGCCGGCGGGCCACATCGAGGTCGTGCTCGGGTCGGTGTACGCCGGCCCGGGGACGACCGGTGGCGGGAATGCCCCGGCCGCCGGCGACGAGCCGATCACCTCCGACGGGGTCGTCTGCGTGAATTGATCGCGCGGGGCAATGGAATGCCCGGCTTTTCATCGGGATACCCGAAATTGCGCGAAGAATTTCCGTGAAACGTCGCAACATCGTTTTCCGTCGACCGGACCACAGCGGACCACGAGGGTGATTGGTCTTGACGCTGCGTCCCTGGTGAGGCAGTGTGCGATGACCGTCGACGGCAGCACCGCGCGACGGACCGGAAAAGATCACCGGACCGGTGGCAATCCGGAAAGTCAATTTCAGGAAATACGGAAAGTCCGGAACCTATGCGCAGCAGCGTTGCCCGCGGAGGGTGGCTCCTTCCGGTGCTCGCTTCCGCCGTTCTGTGTGCGGCGTGCCAGTCGGCGTCCGCTTCGGCGCACTACCCCGACAAGATCGACGCCTGCAAGCTCCCCGCCACGAACGCGCGCGACCGGCTCGCGCCGGGCACCGTCGAGATCCCGGCCGATTCGGTGAAGACCGCCGACGCCAAGGTCGTCCCCCAGGATCGCTCCACCGGGAACGACGACGTCACCACCTGCAAGCGCCTGTTCGCCCGCGACCTCGGCGGCGGGAAGCCCAACCTGCAGGACTACCGGCTCGTCACGATCGCCGTCGTGCGCTTCACCGACTCCGACACCGCGGACGCCGCCGCCAAGGCCACCCAGCTGATGACCGACGCGCTCTCCGACCACTCGGGCGTCCGGCTCGCCACCGGTGTCGGCGACGAGTCCGGGTTCTCCGAGCAGTGGGCCGCCGTGCGCTCCGGGAACGTCGTGATGGGCATGGCGATCGCCGACGGTGGCACGGAGGCCGCGCTGATCCCGCCGGCGACCCTCGACAACGTGCAGGCCGAAGTCACCGACATGACCAAGACGCTGCAGCGCGACTACCAGGGCTGACCCGTCAGGGCCGGGGCTCGAGCCGCACCACGATCGCCTTCGACACCGGCGTGTTCGACTTCTCCGCCACGGAGTCCAGCGGTACCAGGGCGTTGGCCTCCGGGAAGTACGCCGCCGCGCACCCGCGGGCCGTCGGGTAGGCCACCACGCGGAAGGACGGCGCGCGCCGGTCGCCGTCGCGCCACTCCGAGACCAGGTCGATCATCGCGCCGTCGGTCAGGCCGAGCGCCGCGATGTCGTCCGGGTTCACCAGGACGACCCGGCGGGCGTTCTCGATGCCGCGGTAGCGGTCGGACAGCCCGTAGATCGTGGTGTTGTACTGGTCGTGGCTGCGCATCGTCTGCAGCAGCAGCCGGCCTTCGGGCACCTGCGGGTACTCCAGTTCGGACACCGTGAAGTTGCCCTTGCCGTTGGCCGTGCCGGTGAACTCGCGGGAGTCGCGCGGCGCGTTCGGCAGCACGAACCCGTCCGGCTCGCGGACGCGGCGGTTGTAGTCGTCGCAGCCCGTCACGACCCGCGCGATCCGGTCGCGGATCAGGTCGTAGTCGGCCTCGAACGTCCGCCACGGCACGGCGTGCCCGGCGCCGAAGAGCGTCTCGGCCAGCCGGCAGACGATGGCGACCTCGGACAGCAGGTGCTCGCTCGCCGGCTTCAGGCGGCCGCGGGAAGCGTGCACCTGGGACATCGAGTCCTCGACCGTGACGAACTGCTCGCCGCTCGCCTGGACGTCGCGCTCGGTGCGGCCGAGCGTCGGCAGGACCAGTGCGGTGCGGCCGTGGACGACGTGCGAGCGGTTCAGCTTCGTCGAGACGTGCACGGTGAGAGAACAGGACCGGAGCGCCTTCTCGGTCGTCTCCGTGTCCGGCGTCGCCGAGGCGAAGTTGCCGCCGACGGCGAAGAAGACCTTGCCACCGCCGTCGCGCATCGCGCGGATCGAGTCGACCGTGTCGAGGCCGTGCTCGCGCGGGACCTCGATGCCGAACTCGCCGGCCAGTGCGTCCATGAAGGACTGCGGCATCTTCTCCCAGATGCCCATCGTCCGGTCGCCCTGGACGTTCGAGTGCCCGCGCACCGGGCACAGGCCCGCGCCCGGCTTGCCGATCATCCCGCGCATCAGGGCCAGGTTCGCGATCTCGGAGATCGTCGGCACGGCGTGCTTGTGCTGGGTCAGGCCCATCGCCCAGCAGTAGATCGTGCGCTCGGAGGAGGCGATCATCCGCGCGACGCGCTCGATTTGCTCGCGCGGCAGCCCGGTGGCGCGCTCGACCTCGGGCCAGTCGATCTCGCGCAGGTGCTTGGCGTAGTCGTCGAAGTACTCGGTCGAGCGGTTCACGAAGTCGCGGTCGATGATCGCGCCCGGCGCCTCCTCGTCCCACGTCAGCAGCAGGTGCCCGACGGCCTGGAACAGCGCGAGGTCGCCGCCGAGGCGGATCTGGGCGAACTCGTCGGCCAGCGGGGTGCCCTTGCCGACGACGCCGCGGACGTTCTGCGGGTTCTTGAACCGCATCAGCCCGGCCTCGGGCAGCGGGTTCACGGCGATGATCTTCGCGCCGTTGCCCTTGGCCTCTTCGAGCGCCGAGAGCATCCGCGGGTGGTTGGTGCCGGGGTTCTGCCCGACGACGACGATCAGGTCGGCCCGGTGGATGTCGGCCAGGGTCACCGACCCCTTGCCGATGCCGGTGGTCGCCTGCAGCGCGGCGCCGGAGGACTCGTGGCACATGTTCGAGCAGTCCGGCAGGTTGTTGGTGCCGAAGGAGCGCACCATCAGCTGGTAGAGGAACGCGGCCTCGTTGCTGGTCCGGCCCGAGGTGTAGAAGAAGGCCTCGTTCGGGTCGGTCAGCGCCTTCAGCTCGCCCGCGACCAGCTCGAACGCGTCGTCCCAGGAGATCGGCTCGTAGTGCGTCGCGCCTTCGCGCAGCACGAACGGCTCGGTGACGCGGCCCTGCTGGCCGAGCCAGTAGTCGGTCTTGCCCCGGAGGTCTTCGATCGGGTGCTTCGCGAAGAACTCGCGGTCCACCCGCCGTTTCGTGGCCTCCTCGGCGACGGCCTTGGCGCCGTTCTCGCAGAACTCGGCCAGCTTGCGCTTTTCGCCGTCGACCTCGCGGGGCTCCGGCCACGCGCAGCCCGGGCAGTCGAAGCCTTCGCGCTGGTTCAGCAGCCGCAGCGCCTTGACGGTCCGGCCGGTGCCCATCTGCTCGACGCTGCGCGCGAGCGACACGGCGACACCGGGTATCCCGGCCGCCCAGCCCTTCGGCTTCCCCACCTCGAGGCGGGTCTCGTCCACGTCCTGCGCCGGTGCTTCACGGGTCATGTGTTCATCGTGCGCCTCGATGACCGCGCGCGCTAAGCAGGGTCACGCTTCGGCCGCGCGCAGGCCCCGATCGGCGACGGTGACGGCGAGCAGGACGACGCTGATCACGATGAGCGCGATCGCCAGCCGGTGCAGCCCCGCCGAGTCGGCGTGCGACCCGTAGCACAGCGCGATGAGCGTCGAGGCCACGATCGCGCCGAGGTACTGGGCCGTGCGGAACAACCCGCTCGCCGTGCCCATCTGCTCGGCGGGTGCCTCGCGGTACAACGTCGTCTGGTTCGCGACGCTCGTCAAACCCTGGGCCAGGCCGAACAACGCGGCCAGGGCCAGCAATGCGCCCACCCAGGTGCCGTCGTGGACGAGCAGCAGCAGTGCCGAGCCGCCGACCAGCGCGACCGCGACCGTGACCAGCCGCGCCTTGATCCCGGAGCCGCGTCCCGAGAACGCCGCCGCGCAGACCGCCGTGCCCGACATCGGGAGCAGCATCAGCCCGGCCGCCTCCTCGGACAGCTGCCGCGTGGTTTCCAGCCACTGGACGTAGCCGAACATGATCGCGTAGATGGCCATGAAGCTCAGGGCCTGCCGCAGGTACGTCCGCAGGATCGCGCCGTTGGCCGCGAGCATCCGCAGGTCGAGGAACGGGTGGTCGCGACGCAGCTCGACCAGCGCGAACGCGACGCCGAAAGCCGCGACGACGGCGAGCAGCCAGGTCTCCGTGCCCGGGTCCATCAGGAAGAACAGGAGCGCGAGCAGGGTCGCCGAGAAGAGCACGATGCCCAGGACGTCGATCGGCTTCGCCGTGCGCGCACCGCGGTCGTCCTTCGGCACCCACAGCAGCGCCAGCACCAGCGACAGCCCGGCGAGCGGGATGTTCACGGCGAAGATCGCCGGCCAGCCGAAGAGGCCGATCAGCAGCCCGCCGAGCGTCGGGCCGATCACCATCACCGTCTGCGCGGACATCGAGAGCACGGACAGCACGCGCGCGGGCACACCCTGGCCGTTCGCTTCCGCGTGGTGGCGCAGGACGGCCATCGCGGCCGGGAAGCCGGCGCACGTGCCGAGCCCCAGGACGACCCGCACGCCGGTCAGCCAGCCGACCGAGAGCGGGACCATGCCCGCGATCCCCGCGGTGATCACCAGCACCGCCCCGGCGAGCAGGACGCGGCGGGCGCCGTAGCGATCCACCAGCAGCCCGACCACCGGCTGCCCGACCGCGGTGGCCAGGTAGAGCGCCGAGATCAGCCAGGCCGTCTGGCCCGGACCGGCGCCGAAGCTCTGCCCGATCGGCACGAGCGCGACGGCGATGAGGGTGGAGTTGATCGGGTTGAGCACCGCGCCGGCCACCAGCGGGGTGACCAGGCGGGTGCCGAACTTCGCGGGGGCGGTGACGGTGCTCGTGAGGGGCTCCTTCGGTGGTGGCCGGCTCAGTGCTGGGCGACGCGTTGCAGCAGCGGCAGCGCGCGGGTGACAGCGTCGAGTTCGTCGGGGGAGAGGGCGTCCAGCAGCGCCTGGGCCAGCCACTCGTCGCGGTGCTGCAGGATGCCGCGCACGGTGTCGGAGCCGGCCTCGGACAGGCTGATCACGACGCGGCGCCGGTCGGCCGGGTCGGGGGTGCGGGCGAGGTAGCCGAGCTCGTCGAGGACGCCGAGGGTGGCGGCCATCGACTGCTGCCGGACGTGCTCGGCGGCGGCCAGCTCGCCTTGGGTGGCGGGGCCGTCCCGGTGGAGCCGGTTGAGCACGGCGGACTGCGACGGCGTCAGGATCCCGGCGTTGTCGACCTGGCGCAGCCGGCGGTGCAGCTGCCCGACGACCGCGCGGATCCAGCCGGCGCTCTCAGCGACGTGTGCAGGTACTTCGCCCATGCACACAGGTTAACTGTACAGTCCAGACTGTGCATCTGGATGTGACGGGAAAGCCATGAAGGGCACCCTCATGGCTTTTACGGCCATGAGGGTGCCCTTCATGGACTTGTCAGTGGCAGCCGTCGAGGGTCGGCACCGGGTACTTCGGGTCGTAGTAGCCGGGCGCGTCCTGGTCGCCGCCGGTCGACGGGCCGGTCTGCGGGTTCGCGTAGCCCGGCGCCAGGAAGCCCTCCCGGGCGGCGGCGCAGCCCACCGACGAAGTCGCGCTCTGGCCGCCGTCGAGCCACAGCCCCCGGCTGGACTTCGCGACGCCGGAGCCGGTGACCACCACGTACTCCTCGTCCACGCGCAGGAAGCTGACGATCTCGTTCGGGCTGGTCAGCGAGTCGGGGTGGACGTTGTCGAAGGCGAAGGCGACGACGTACTTCGCGTCCACGGCCAGCTCGCCGGGCTTCTCGCCGGCGTGCGCGGTGAGCGTGCCGAACGTGCGGGGCCCCGCGTCGAGCAAGTGGTAGCCGTCGGCGATCTCGGTCAGGTAGGAGTCGAAGCCGGCCTTGTCCTTCGCCGATTTCTCGGCCAGCCAGGGCGTCATCTGCTCGCGCTGGTCCGGGGCGAAGAGCGCGAGGTAGGCCTTCGGATCGTGCGAGAACAGCACCGCGGGCTCGAGGTGGGCGGCGGTGATGGCCCGCCGGGCCTGCGCGTAGGCGTCGGCGACCGCTTCGGCCTTGAACGGGCCGACGGCGGCCGCGGCGGGCGAGGTGATGCCGCCGATGCCCTTGGTCCAGTCCTGGGCGGGGGTGTTCGCGTACGGCCGGGCCAGGTCGACGTGGGCGTACTGCGCCACCTGCGTCGGGTTCGGCGTCTCCGGGATCGCCTCACGCGCCGGGGGTCTCCGGCCGGCCACCACGATGGCCGCGGTGGTCACGGCGAGGATCGCCACCAGCAGGCCGAGGATCCGCCAGCGGCGGTGCGGCCTCCGGGAAGTGCGTTTCCGCTGCTTGCGGAGCTGCTTGCGGTCTTGCTTGGCGCCCAGCCAGGCGTCCGTCTGCGCGTGCTTGCGCCACTCCGGGTCCATCAGGTCCGGGTGCGATTCGAGCAGGTTGTCGTCGTCCACGTGCGTGCCCCCAAGGTCGATGCCTGATCATCGACAGCGGGGGACGAGCGTTACGAGCCGAAGAACAGGAACGGGTCCTCGTTGACGCCGATGCCCTGGATCTGGTGCACGACGATCGCCGCCGCGACCAGGACGACGACCAGCAGCAGCGCGAGCACGCCGGGCCAGCGGCTGTGCCCCGGCTGGTGACCGCCGGTGCGGCCCTCGCGTTTGCGGCGCTTTTTGAGCTCCTTCTTCGCGCCCAGCCAGGCGTCCCGCTCGGCGAACTTCTGCCAGTCCGGGTTCATCAGGTCGGGGTGCGTCTCCAGGCGCCGATCGTCCGGATCCTGCGGCTGCTGAGGCTGTGCCATCCCGAGTGCCTTCCCCCTGGGTGACCCGCCGTGACGGGTTCGTAGACTTGTCCATTGTGACCGAGAACGCTCCGCAGCAGACCACCGACCTTCCGGGTGCCTGGGACCCGGCCGCCGAAGAAGCACCGATGTACGACCGCTGGGTAGCGGCCGGGTACTTCACGGCCGACGCCTCGTCGGAGAAGCCGCCGTTCTCGATCGTACTGCCGCCGCCGAACGTGACCGGTTCCCTGCACATGGGCCACGCGCTCAACCACACCCTGATGGACGCGATGAGCCGCCGCCGTCGCATGCAGGGCTACGAGGTGCTGTGGCTGCCGGGCATGGACCATGCGGGCATCGCGACGCAGAACGTCGTCGAGCGCCAGCTGGCCGGCGAGGGCCTTTCGCGCCACGACCTGGGCCGGGAGAAGTTCGTCGAGCGCGTCTGGGAGTGGAAGGCCGAGTACGGCGGCCGGATCCTCGGCCAGATGAAGCGCCTCGGCGACGGCGTCGACTGGTCGCGCGAGCGCTTCACCATGGACGAGAACCTGTCGAAGGCCGTCCAGACGGTGTTCAAGAACTTCTTCGACGAGGGCCTGATCTACCGCGCCGAGCGGATCATCAACTGGTGCCCCCGCTGCCAGACGGCGCTCTCGGACATCGAGGTCGACCACAACGACGACGACGGCGAGCTCGTGTCGATCCGCTACGGCGACGGCGACACCGCGATCGTGGTCGCGACGACGCGCGCGGAGACGATGCTGGGCGACACCGCGGTCGCCGTCCACCCGGACGACGAGCGGTACGCGCACCTGGTCGGCACCGAGGTCGAGCTGCCGCTGACCGGGCGTCGCATCCCGATCGTGGCCGACAAGCACGTCGACCCCGAGTTCGGCACCGGCGCGGTCAAGGTGACCCCGGCGCACGACCCGAACGACTTCGAGATCGGCCGCCGGCACGACCTGCCGATGCTGACGATCATGAACGAGCGCGCCGAGATCACCGCGCCGGGCCCGTTCGAGGGGCTCGACCGGTTCGAGGCGCGCCCGGCGGTCGTCGCCGCGCTGCGGGAGGCCGGCCGGATCGTGGCCGAGAAGCGCCCGTACGTGCACGCGGTCGGCCACTGCTCGCGCTGCGACACGGTCGTCGAGCCGCGGCTGTCGCTGCAGTGGTGGGTCAAGGTCGAGGAGCTGGCGCGCCTGGCCGGCGACGCGGTCCGCGACGGCCGCACGAAGATCCACCCGCCGGAGCTGGGCAAGCGGTACTTCGACTGGGTCGACAACATGCACGACTGGACGATCTCGCGCCAGCTGTGGTGGGGCCACCGGATCCCGGTGTACTACGGCCCCGACGGTGAAGTGGTGTGCGTCGGCCCGGACGAGCAGCCGCCGTCCGGTGAGGGCTGGACGCAGGACCCGGACGTGCTCGACACGTGGTTCTCGTCGGGCCTGTGGCCGATGTCGACGCTGGGCTGGCCCGCGTCTTCGGACGACCTGGCCAAGTTCTACCCGACCAGTGTCCTCTCGACCGGCTACGACATCCTGTTCTTCTGGGTCGTCCGGATGATGATGTTCGGCGTGCAGCAGATGGACGGCAAGCAGCCGTTCGACCATGTCTACCTGCACGGCCTGATCCGTGACGCGAACGGCAAGAAGATGTCGAAGTCGCGCGGCAACGTGATCGACCCGCTGGAGTGGATGGACGCGTACGGCGCGGACGCCACCCGGTTCACCCTGGCCCGCGGCGCGAACCCGGGCGCGGACATGGCCCTGGCCGACGAGTGGGCGGCGGGGTCCCGCAACTTCTGCACGAAGCTGTGGAACGCGACGAAGTTCGCGATGATGAACGGGGCTTCGGTCTCTTCCGATTTGCCTGCCGCTGCATCGCTCACGGAGTCCGACCGCTGGATCCTCGGCCGCCTGGGCGCGCTGGTGTCCGAAGTGGACGGCCTGTTCGAGGACTTCCAGTTCGCGAAGGTGGCGGGCGCGCTCTACCAGTTCACGTGGAACGAGCTGTGCGACTGGTACCTGGAGCTGGCGAAGGTCCAGCTGTACCAAGGGGATTCCGCGCGCGTCGAGTCGACGCGGGCGGTGCTCGGGCACGTGCTCGACACGGTGCTGCGGCTGCTGCACCCGTTCATCCCGTTCATCACGGAGAAGCTCTGGACGGCGCTGACGGGCGGCGAGTCACTAGTGGTCGCCGCGTGGCCTGCGCCGTTCGAGGGCTACGCGGACGCCGTGGCGGACGCCCGGATCGCGGACGTCCAGAAGCTGGTGACGGAAATCCGCCGCTTCCGCGCGGACCAGGGGCTGAAGCCGGGCCAGAAGGTGGCGGCCCGCCTGGCGGGTTACGCGGGCGGCCACGAAGAGGCGGTCCGGTCGCTGGTGCGCCTGACGCCGCCTGCCGAGGACTTCGCGGCGAGCGCGTCGCTCGAGGTGGCCCTGGCGGACGGCGTGGTGACGGTGGAGCTGGACCTGTCGGGCACGGTCGACGTGGCGGCGGAGCGCAAGCGGCTGGAGAAGGACCTGGCGGCGGCTCGGAAGGAGCTGACCCAGACCGAGGCGAAGTTGGGCAACGAGGCGTTCATCGCGAAGGCCCCGGAGCACGTGGTCGACAAGATCAAGGTGCGCAAGGAGACAGCGGCGTCGGACATCGACCGCATCACGGCGAGGTTGGCGGCTCTTCCGGCTTCCTGAGGCTGTCGAGCCAAGCCCGGCACTTTCCCTGCGAAAGTGCCGGGCTTCATCATTTTTCCTCGATGGTTCGCGCCGCTTCGATCAACGCCACCAGCTCCGGAGTCAACCGCCGGTCCGCGGGCGTCGCCAAATACGTCTGCATCCGAGGCGAAGGCTCCACCAACGGCCGGAAAACCACACCCGGGATCGGCAGCAGATTGGCGTGCGCCCGGTAGAACACCGTCCAGTGTGGACGGCCGAACCCCAGCGTCCCCAAAGTGTCCTGCGCCGTGGTGAACTCCTTGCCCAGCACCGGCTCGAACCCCGCCTCGCGGCAGCACGACACGACCAAGTCGTACAACGGCTGATTCCGCGAAGGCGGACTGAGCCGCACCGGCAATGAAGCGAGCGAAGCAAACGAAACATCCGAACAAGAAGCCAGCGGATGAGACGCGGGCAAAGCCACGAGCACATCGTCCATCCACAAAGGAGTGAAGTCGAGGCCGGAAGAAGGCCACGAACCACGCACGATGGTCGCGGAAAGCGAACCGTCCCGGACTCGCTGGAGCCGTTGGACCGTCGGTGCGTGGACCAGCTCCAACGAAGCCGAAGGCGCCAGCCGGGCGAACGCGCCCAGCAGGACATCCAGCCGGTCACCCAGGCCCTCGCTCGTGCCCAACCGGACCAAAGACCCGGAAGAACGGAACTCCGTCACCGAATCCGCCGCCCGGTCGGCCGCCGCCAGTACCGCGAGTGCGTGCGGCAGGAACCGCTGCCCCGCCTCGGTGAGCGCCACCGAACGCGTCGACCGCGTGAACAGCGTCACGCCCAGCGAACGTTCCAGTCGCCGGACCTGCTGGCTCACCGCCGGCTGGACGATGTGCAGCCGCTCCGCCGCCCGCCCGAAGTGCAATTCCTCGGCGACGGCGAGGAAGTAACGAAGCTGCCGTAGCTCCACGACCGACCCCATTCATCAGCGTTCGTGATGAGTGTACGAGCGGACTGCCCCTCGAAACGCGGGCGCCCGGAGGCGACGCTCGGGACATGCCTTACGCAAACATCAACGACACCCGCCTCCACTACGAAGACGCCGGCGACGGCCCCGCCCTGCTGTTCCTGCACGGCTGGGGGACCACCGGCCACGTCTGGCAGGCGTGCCTGCCCGACCTCGTCCGCGACCACCGCGTCGTCACGCTCGACTGGCGCGGGTGTGGCCGCTCGGATCACCCGGCGACCGGGAACACGATCGACGGCAACACCGCCGACATCGCCGCGCTGATCGAGAAGCTGGGGATCAAGCCGGTGATCGTCGGCTCGTCGTTCGGCGCGGTCTTCGCCACCGAACTGGCCCTGGCCAGGCCCGAGCTCGTCGCCGGTGTGGTGGCCGTCGACGGGCCGGGGTACTGGCCCGCGGACGCGATGCGGGAAAAGGTCCTCGACCTGCGCGAACAGATGGCCGGCGACCGCTTCGGCACGCTCGCGGGGTGGGTGCCGAACTGGTTCGCGCCGGGTGCCGCGCCCGCGCTGGTCGACTGGACCGTGCGGCAGCTCGTCGACTCGAGCCCCTACATCGACGCGCTGTTCACCGAGGTGACGACGTACGACCCGCGGCCCCGCCTCGGGAACCTGACGGTCCCGATCACCTACCTGCACGGCGAGCTCGACACCGAGATCCCCCTGGAAGTCCCGCGGACCTGCGCCGCCGCCACGCCGGGCGCCCGGGTGCACGTCCTCGCCGGCTGCGGCCACCTCCCGCACCAGGAGGACCCGCGCGCTTTCACCGCAGCCCTCCGCGCGATCGCCTGAGGAGGACGAGCGATGCCGAAAGTGAAGCTCGAAGACGCCGTCGTCCACTACGACCGGACCGGCGACGGCCCCGCGCTGCTCCTGCTGCACGGCACCGCCGCCTCCCGTGAGCAATGGGCACCGTTGACGGCGAACGCAGAGGGCTACACCGTCCTGGCTCCGGACTTTCCCGGCTCCGGCCTGACCACCGACCCCGGTGGCCCGATCACCATCGAGGCTCTCGCCGCCCAGGCCGCGGCCGTCCTGGACCACGCGGGAGCCGGCGCGGCCCACGTCGTCGGCCATTCGCTCGGCGCCGTCGTGGCGGCTCATCTCGCCGGCACCCGCCCGGATCGCGTCCGGAAAGCGGTCCTGCACGCCGCGTGGCCCGTCACCGACACGCGACAGGACGCCGAGTTCCGGTACTGGCTCGACCTGCTCGAAACCGGGACCTTCGCCCGGATGCTCCCGCTGATGGCGTTCGGCCCGCGCTACTGGGAGCAGGCCACCGCCGAGAGCAACGAACAGCTCGTCAAGACCCTCGAGGCGATGGTCGAGGCGGGAACGGACCGGCAGGTCGAGGCCGACCGGGCCGTCGACCTGCGGGCCGTGCTCCCGAAGATCACCGCGTCCGTCCTCGTGCTCGGCAGCGCGCACGACCGGCTGATCACGGCGGAACAGCAACGGGAGCTGGTCGCCGTGATCCCGGACGCGCGCGCCGCCGAGATCGACGCCGGGCACGGTGCCCCGGCCGAACTGCCGGACGAGTTCGCCCGGATCGTGCTGGAGTTCCTCAGCGCAGGGACTTGAGGACCACCGCCGCCATCCCCGCCATCCCGGTCTTGAGCGGGTGGTAGGCGGCGGCCTCGAAGACGTTCTGGTCCTTGCCGTTGATCCACGCCGAGCCGCCGCGGGCGCAGGCGTCGTGGCCGCGGGACGGGCCGAAGGTGTCGACGAACTCCGCGCTCCCATCCGCGTCCACGGCGTCGCCCAGCGTCCGGTTCAGCGCCTCCTCGACGCTGTTCAGCCACGCGTAGTCACCGTCGGCGAACGGCAGCGCGTCCGGGCAGTAGCCCTTCTCCGGCGCGATCCGCGGGTAGCCGACCACCAGGACCCGCGCCCGCGGCGACCGCTCGTGGATCGCGGCGAGCACCGCCTCGACGCGCGGCCCGATGTTGTCGATCGCCGAGGTGACGGAGCCCGCGAAGTGCTCTTCGCAGGGGTTGCCGGTCGGGTCGCCCGCCCGCAGGCCCGGGCACGTCGAGATCAGGCTGCCGAACACGCCGTAGTCGTTGCCGCCGATGCCGAGCGTGACCAGGTCGGTGTCGATCCGCAGCGCGCCCAGCTGCGGCGGGTTGGTGCCGTTGAACGGCACGCTCTGGGGCTTGGTCATGTTCGTGGTGTCCGCGCCGGCGCAGCTGACGTCGGTGAACCGCCCGGCGTGCAGCGCCGCGGCCAGCACCGACGGGTAGTTCGCGGTGGACCGCCCGCACCCCAGCGGGTCGAGCCGCTGGACCGGGATGAACGGCCCGGAGGTGTACGAGTCGCCGAGGGCGACGTAGCTGCCGATGCTCGCCGCGGAGGCGGCGGTGGCCGACGCCGGCAGCAGGATGGCTGCCGAGACGACGGCGGTGAGCAGCCGGGTGATGCGCATGAAGACCCCGTTCTCGCTGGTGGAAACGCTCCTTCCACATCTAGCGAGCACCGGGCGGCGGGGGTGGGGACTTCACCCGCCAGTCGGGTCACCTTCGCCGTGCTCACGGTAAGTGATCAGCGTGCGCCAGAACAGCAACGGCCGGACGGTGCTTCCGGGCAGCAGCCGGGCCGCCTCCCGGCGTACCTCCGCCAGGGTCGGGAAGTCATCGACGACCGGGGGCTTCGGGCCGTTGTCCCCACCGCCGTTCAAGCGGTCGCCGGCGTAGACGACCAGCCGCGCGAGCGCGTTGACCGGCACCGCCGCGATCGTCCGCACCCAGTCCGCGGGCGTGCTCGGTCTCGCCAGGCCGAGCACCACGAGCACGCCGCCGGGTACCAGGGCGCGGCGCAGCTTGGCGACCGTTTCGAACGGCATGTGGTGCAGGGAAGCGAGGCACGAAATGAAGTCGTAGTGCTCTTCGGGCAGGGGATCGGTGGTGACGTCGGCCTGCCGGTAGACGATCTTGCCCGGTCCCGGCGAACCGAGGCCCGCCGCCGCCTCGACCATCGCGGCCGAGACGTCGACCGCCTCCACCGCCATGCCGGTCGCGGCCAGCCGGCGCGCGAACCGGCCGGTGCCGCACCCGACGTCCAGCGCGATCCCCGGCCCGGGCGGCAGCTGGTCCAGCAGCAGCGGGTGGTAGTGGTCGTTGTGGTTGAACGGCATGGGTCGAGAGTGCCACCTGCCACGCACGTAGACTCGGAAGCAAGTGTTAAAACCCCAGGCCGGAGGAGATTCAGTGCCGCAGGATGAGACAGGTCGCAGGCCGGACCTGTCGGATCTGGACAGCTTCGCGGGCGTCGACGAGCTCGGTGCCGAGGGGTACGAGGACTCGGACGACCACGACCCGGAGCTGGACGCGCGGGACACCGCGTTCGACGTGGGCGGCGGCTCCCGCGGCGGGATCGGCGGCGTCGGCCAGCTCGGCGACAACCTCGCCACCGGCCCGGTGCCCGACCTGAGCGTGCCCGAGGACACCGAGCTGCACGAGCTCGACGACCAGGGCGAACCCGAGGCGTACGGCAGCCCGGACGGCCCGGAGGCCCGGCGCGAGCTGATGGCCGTCGAGGCCGAGCTGAACCAGCGCTGGCCCGAGACGAAGATCGAGCCGTCGCTGACCCGCATCTCCGCGCTGACGCAGCTGCTGGGCGAGCCGAACCACGGCTACCCCGTGCTGCACATCGCCGGCACGAACGGCAAGGGCTCGACGGCGCGGATGATCGACTCGCTGCTGACCCGGATGGGCCTGCGCGTCGGCCGCTACACCAGCCCGCACCTGCAGCTGGTCACCGAGCGGATCGCGCTCGACGGCCGGCCGATCGCCGCCGCGCGCTACGCCGAGCTGTGGCACGACATCGCGCCGTACGTGGCCATGGTGGACGGTGCCGCCGCCGACGGCGTGGCGATGAGCAAGTTCGAGATCCTCACCGGGATGGCGTTCGCCGCGTTCGCCGACGCGCCGGTGGAAGCCGCCGTGCTCGAAGCGGGCCTGGGCGGCGCCTGGGACGCCACGAACGTCGCGGACGCCGACGTCGCGGTCATCACGCCGATCGACATCGACCACGTCGAGTACCTCGGCCCGGACATCCTCGGCGCGGCACGCGAAAAGGCGGGCATCATCAAGGCCGGCTCGGTCGCGGTGATCGCCGAGCAGGACCCCGAAGTGCAGAAGGTGCTGCTGGAACGCGCCGTCGAGGTCGACGCCGCGGTCGCCCGCGCGGGCAGCGAGTTCGGCGTGCTGGAGCGCGAGATCGCCGTCGGCGGGCAGCTGCTGAAGCTGCAGGGCCTCGGCGGGGTGTACGACCAGATCTTCCTGCCGCTGCACGGCGCGCACCAGGCCGCGAACGCCGCGCTCGCGCTGGCCGCGGTCGAGGCGTTCTTCGGCGCGGGCAAGGACAAGCAGCTGGTCGTCGAGGCCGTGCGCGAGGCGTTCGCCGAGGTCGAGACGCCGGGCCGGCTGGAGCGGGTCCGCGCGGCCCCCGCGGTGATGATCGACGCGGCCCACAACCCGCACGGCGCCCGCGCGCTCGCGGCGACCGTGGCCGAGGAGTTCGCCTTCCGCCGCCTGGTCGCGGTGGTCGGCGTGATGGCCGAGAAGGACGCCCACGGCATCCTCGACGCGCTGGAGCCGGTGGTGTCCGACATCGTCGTGACGCGCAACTCCTCGCCGCGCGCGATGCCGCTGGAAGAGCTGAACCAGCTGGCCATCTCGGTGTTCGGCGAGGACCGGGTGGTGGCCGAGACCGACCTGGAGACGGCGATCGAGACGGCGATCGCGCTGGTGGAGACCAGTGACGACCCCGAAGAGCCCCTCGCGGGCGGCGGCGTGCTCGTCACCGGGTCGGTGGTCACCGCGGGCGAGACGCGCACGCTGTTCGGGAAGGAGCCGGCGTGACCACTCCGGAGACCCCCAAGCCGAAGGACCCCATGAAGGGCTTCCGCGGCGTGATGTCGGGAACGCTGATCATGGAGGCGATCACGGTCGCGCTCGCGCTGCCGGTGGTGAACAAGCTCGGTGGCGGGATCAGCACCGGTACCGGCTGGACGGTGCTGGCGGTCGCGCTGGTGCTGGTCGTGCTGTGCGGGTTCGTGAAGAAGCCGTGGGCCGTGCCGGTCGTCCTCGGCCTGCAGGTCGTGCTGATCGCGCTGGTGTTCTGGCTGCCGGCGATCGCCG
Source organism: Amycolatopsis ponsaeliensis (assembly GCF_030182635.1). Classification (NCBI taxonomy): domain Bacteria; kingdom Bacillati; phylum Actinomycetota; class Actinomycetes; order Pseudonocardiales; family Pseudonocardiaceae; genus Amycolatopsis; species Amycolatopsis ponsaeliensis. The sequence continues at coordinate 152,314 of NZ_JAPZLD010000006.1, read as the reverse complement.
TGCTGGGCGTGGTGTTCCTGGCGATCTGGCTGTGGCTGCTGTGGCTGCGCAAGGACGTCGCCCGCCGGATGGCGGCCGGCACCCTCGCGAGCCAGCAGCAGCCCCAGCCCTGACCGTCACGGGTGCGGCGCCGACTGACACTCCCGCACCCGGGTGGTGACGGCGTCGAGCGCGTCGAGGGCGTCGGCGGGGACGTCGAGGCGGTAGATCCGGTTCGGGCCCGCGCGGCCCACCGTCAGCAGGCGGGCGTCGAGCAGGATCCGCAGGTGCCGCGACACGGTCGACTGCGGTAGCCCGAGCTCCGACTGCACCTCGCCGACCGTGGCAGAGCCGCCGCGGTCGAGGAACACGCCGATGATCCGCACCCGGGTCGCCTCGCCGAGCGCCCGCAGCACCGGCAGTGCCGTGGTGAGCGCGTCCTCGATCATCCGGCCACCCCTTCGGCCGGGCACAACCGCCGCAGCAGCCCTTCGAGCTCCCCGGCCGGGAGCCCGTGGCGGTGTCCCAGGTCCACCCAGTCGCGCAGCATCCGGACCGTCTGCGTGCCGTGGTCCCCGAAGTGGCCGCGGAGGTAGTCCCGGGCGTCGAACGGCGCCAGCCGGGGGAGCACGGTCAGCGCCGCGCGCACGGCGTTCGGGCGGATCGGGCGCGGCTTCGGGCCGCCGAATCCGGCCGCGACCGCGGCCCGGGCCTGGGTCGCCGCGGCGGCGAGCGCCGCCGACGACCGGCGAGCGGCCGCGAGGTCGAAGTCCACGGCCTGCAGTCCGGCCACGACGGGCATCGTGGTCGCCGCGGACACCAGCGGAGCCGCGAGCGGTGCGTCCGGCGACCACCGCGGGCGGGCGAACAAGACCCGCAGCGACGCCGACGCGGGACCGGCGATCGTGAACCGGGCCCGCGCCGGCTGCCACCACCACACCGGATCGGCGCGGGCGGCGAAGAACTCCGGAACCACCAGTCCCCACGGCCGGTCACCCGCCAGCTCGCGCAGCAGCTCCACTTCGGACGGCACCTGCGTGACCGCGGCGATGATCGCCGCGGACGGCCGGGCGAGCAGCTCGGCCACCTCCGGCGAGGCGGGCGAGGCCGTGCTGATCACCACGTCCCAGCCCGGTGCCCGGTCGTCGGTGGTCGTCAGGTCGACGCTTCGCCGCTCGACCGGCCGGGCGGGTCCCGCGGTGCGGAGCCGGCGGCTCCCGGCGAGCAGGGTGTCGCCGGTCCGCTCGCGCACCGCGAACCCGACCCGGTGACCGCCGGCCATGGACATCGCCAGGACCTGGGCCACCGGGCCCTTTCCCACCACGAGAACGCGCATGCCGAGCACTATATCCGCATATCCGGATATAGTGCTCGGCGAGGTCAGCGCAGCACGACGATCCGCAGCGCGGGCGAGCGCAGGATGTCGGCTTCGCAGAAGCGTTCCTTCACCCATTCACCCCGGCTGTAGAGCTTCGTCTGGTCGCTGAAGTACGGCGAATTCGGGTTCGCCGACTGCGAGTACGTCAGCACCGTCGAGGAGTCCGGGCACGCGCGCCCGCGGAAGCCCACCACCTGGATGTAGCTCGACCCGTGCTGGACCTCCACGTTGCCGCGCGCCGGGTCCCACACCGGTGTCATCACGTTCAGCACGCCCAGGAAGCCCTGGCCGCCGTGGATCGGGATGCGCTCGCCGTTGCGCGTGACCGCCTGGCCGTCGCGCAGCTTCGCGTCCGGGGCGAGCCCGGCCGTGCGCAGCTCCACCAGCGCGTCGCCGAACGCCTTCTGGACGTCCGCGTTGCCGACGTTGAGCGTGTTCGGCGTGGTCAGCGGCGCCTTCGGATCGAAGGGCACCGAGAAGCGGTCGACGTTGCCGAGCCGCGCGGCGAACCGCTGGAACAGCAGTGAACCCCGCGTGTCGAGCGTGTACGTGTGGTCCCAGTTCGCGATCGCGGAGCACGCCGGCCCGACCGGCACCGGGCCGGACGACGACGGCGCCTGCCCGCCCGGGAACGACGCGCACAGCTTCGCCAGGTCCGCCGCCGTCAGGTCGGCGAACAGGCTGTGGTCGGCGAAGAGCATCTTCTTCATCGAGTCCGTCGTGAACCCGCCCTTCTCGGCGGTGAGCAGCGCTTCCCGCGTCCGCGGCGAACGTTCGGTGCCGATGTCCCCGACGATGTGCGGGTACCCCGTGATCGGCGCCTTCGCGTTGGCCAGCCAGGCGCTGTCGTTCGCGTTCAGCTCGTAGTCTCGGCTTTGCTGCCGCGGCAGCCGCGACGGCGCGAAGATGCCCGGCTCGAGCGCGCCGGGGTCGGAACCCCACCGGCACGACGACTTCGATCCGTCCAAAATGGCCAGTCCGACTGCCGGGAAAGTCTGCCGTCCCAGGGGAGTGCTGCACGTCTCGGCTTGTTCGTCGGTGACGTGCGGGACGACCTGGATGTCGGCGTAGAGCGCGTTGCCCGCCCGGTCGGTGGCGATGGTGTTGACCCACGGGACGCCCTGCGTGCGGCTCAGCGCGCCGACGATGTCGGCGGTGCTGCGGGCCTGGTCGAGCTCGAACCACGTGTTGAGCCCGCGCAGGTTCGTCCCGTTGGCGTCCCGCACGGTGAACGCCGACTTCGTGCTCCACGGCAGCGGAATGCCCTGGAAGTCGCTCAGCACCGGCCCGTACCGCGTCGCCCAGAACGTCTGGCGGACCGGCTTCAGCGAGCCGTCGGCCTGGCGCACCTGGACGGTGACGTCGCGGGAGGTCATCTTCTCCGGCTTGCCGTCGACGAGGTAGGTCGTCGGGTCGCCCGCCTTCAGCGGCACCTCGAAGAGGCCGAACGTGACCGGTGTGGACACCGTGTGCGTCCAGGCCGCGTCCGCGGTGTGCCCGATCTGGACGAACGGCATGCCGAGCAGGCTCGCGCCGGCGACGTCGAGCCGGCCGGGGATGGTCAGCTGGCTCTGCCAGAACCGGCGCCCGGCCTGCCACGGGTAGTGCGGGTTGCCGAGCAGCACGCTGCCCTGGCCGTCCGCGGTGGAGTCCGCGCCGACGGCGATGCCGTTGCTGCCGAGCCCGCTGCCGTTCAGCGCCTGCGCCACCTTCGCCGACAACTGCCCGCCGGTGCCCGGGGCGGGCGTCGCGCCGGACGGCGGCGCCGTGAACAGGCCTTCGGTGACGACGCCCTGGCCGCCGGTGATCGCGATCGCGTAGTAGTGCCGGTAGAAGTCCTGCTCGGTGATCGGCCGCACCCAGCCGGCGCCGCGGCAGGCCGGGTCGGAGATGCCGGCGCGGCCGGTGCGCGCGAGGTAGGCGTTGAACCCCTGGACGTAGCCGGAAACGACCTCGCGGACTTCGCGGCGCGGCCCCAGCGGCACCGGTTGCGCGACCAGCCGGTCGACGATCCCGGAGTCGTTGATCTGCTGGAAGAACAGGTCGCTGTGCAGGTTGCTCTCCGCCTCGGACAGCGACGGGTAGCCGCCGCCCTCCGGGCCGAAGTACTGCGACCGCTGCCCGCTCACCGTGAGGTAGATGTTCGCGAGTTCGCAGACGTTGTCGTTCGCCGCCGCGAAGCCGTACCCGTACCCGAGTCCGGCGTAGTCCTTCGCGACGATGTGCGGGATGCCGTGTTCGGTGTAGCGGAGGACGGCTTTCGAGTGGCCCTCTTCGCCGGCCGAAGCGAGGCCGGTCCCCAGTGTGGTGATGGTGAGTGCAGCTGTCAGAACCGCCAGGCTTTTCCTGAATGGTCTCATCTGACCCCCTTGTCGTGATCGCCACGCTACCGACGGAGACGACGCGCGGACATGGGGGAAAACCCGGGGATTCGTTCACCCGCGCGCAATCCGGCGTTGGCCGCGGCGGGATAGAAACCGCGCATGACCGAACCGACCCACCACTCCCGCCGCACGCTGCTCAAGGCCGGTCTCACCGGCGCCGCCGCCACGCTCGTGCTGCCTTCGACGGCTTTCGCCGCGACCCCGCTGCTGCGCGGCGACCGCCCGGTGCTCACCCACGGCGTCCAGTCCGGCGACGTCACACCCGGCTCGGCGATCGTCTGGTCGCGCGCCGACCGGCCGTCGCGGCTGGTCGTGGAGATCGCGCGCGACCCCTCGTTCCGGCACGCCCGCCGGGTGCCCGGCGCCCTCGCCGGGCCGGCCACCGGCGGGACCGGGCAGGTCCGCGTCGCCGGTCTCGCTCCGGGCACCGAATACCACTACCGCGTCACGGCGGAGTCCCTCGACGGGCGCGCGACGAGCGAGCCGCTGACCGGCCGGTTCGCCACCGCGCCGGTGGGCCGCCGCGACACCCGGATCCTGTGGTCGGGCGACGTCGTCGGGCAGAACTGGGGGATCAACCCGGACCTGGGCGGCATGACGATCTTCTCGGCGATGGCGGACCGCCGGCCCGACCTCTTCCTGCACAGCGGCGACACGGTGTACGCCGACGGCCCGCTGACGGAGACGGTCTCCCTGCCCGGCGGCCGCACGTGGCGCAACGTCGTCACGGCGGAGAAGTCGAAGGTCGCCGAGACCCTCGACGAGTACCGCGGCCAGCACGCGTACAACCGCCTCGACGCCCACTTCAAGCGCTTCGCCGCGCAGGTGCCGGTCTATGCCCAGTGGGATGACCATGAAGTCTTGAACAACTGGTACCCGGGCGAGATCCTCGACCTCCCGGCCTACACGGAGAAGCGCGTCGACGTGCTCGCGCCGCGGGCGTACCAGGCGTTCCACGAGTGGCACCCGATCGACTCGCGCCAGGCCGTCGACGGCCGCGTCTACCGGAGCTTCAAGTACGGCTCGCGGGCCGAGATCTTCGTGCTGGACATGCGGACCTACCGCAACGCCAACACCGCGGACCAGACCAAGCCCGGCTACATCCTCGGCGACAAGCAGGCCCGCTGGCTGGCCGACGCGCTCGGCCGCAGCACGGCGACGTGGAAGATCGTCCAGGCGGACATGCCGCTCGGCCTGGTCGTCCCGGACGGCACGGACATCGAAGCGGTGGCGAACAACCTGCCGGGCGCGCCGGGCGGGCGTGAGACGGAACTGGCGTGGGTGCTGCGGGAGATCCAGCGCCGTCGCGTCCGCAACGTGGTCTGGCTGACCGCGGACGTCCACTACACGGCGGCGCACCACTATTCGCCGGACCGCGCGGCCTTCCAGGACTTCGACCCGTTCTGGGAGTTCGTATCCGGGCCGCTGAACGCGGGCGCGTTCGGGCCGAACGCGCTGGACCCGACGTTCGGCCCGGAGGCGGTGTTCGTCCACGCCCCGCCGGTGGCGAACACGGCCCCGATCGACGGCTTCCAGCACTTCGGCGAGCTGAACATCGACGGTGGGAGTGGTGACCTGACGGTGGACCTGCGCGACGCCACGGGCGTGTCGCTCTGGTCGAAGAAGCTGCACCCGCAGGGCCGCCGCTGACGGCAGCGTCCGGCCGGACCGGGAACGCGCCCCGGCACGCCGGTCTTGAATGAGTCATTCAGGACCTCCCACGCCTGAATGACTCATTCAAGACACCGCGGCCGGATTTCGACCGGCGAATCGGTCACCCGAGGAGGGTCGGCTACGCTCACGCGCACCGACACGCACCCGTACCAAGGAGAAACACCGTCGTGACTGAACGCACGCTGGTCCTCGTCAAGCCCGATGGCGTCGCGCGCGGCCTCGTCGGCGAGGTCGTCTCGCGGATCGAGCGCAAGGGCCTCAAGCTCGCCGCCCTCGAGCTGCGGACCGTTCCGCGGGCACTGGCCGAGGAGCACTACGCCGAGCACAAGGAGCGTGCGTTCTTCGGCGACCTGCTGGAGTTCATCACCTCGGGCCCGCTGGTCGCGCTCGCCGTCGAAGGCCCGCGCGCCATCGCCGCGTTCCGCCAGCTGGCCGGCGGCACCGACCCGGTCGAGAAGGCCACCCCGGGCACCATCCGCGGCGACTTCGCGCTGGAGACCCAGTACAACCTGGTCCACGGCTCGGACTCGCCGGAGTCGGCCGAGCGCGAGCTGAAGCTCTGGTTCCCCGACCTGTGATCGGCACCGGGGCCACGCCCGCGCGTGGCCCCGGTTCTCCCCAGGAGCACCCGTGACGACGATGCCGTTCCCGGCCCGCGACTACCTCCCCGTGCTGCGGGAGCTGACCGGCGCGTTCGCCGAGGCCCTGCGCGTCGGCGACCTGTCCGCGCCGGTGCCGGACTGCGCCGGCTGGACCCTGGCCGACCTCGGCACGCACCTCGGGAACGTGCACCGCTGGGCGGCCGCCGTCGTCACGACCGGCGAGGTCCAGCCGCAGGACTTCGACAGCGGCGCGGACGCCGGCCTGGCGTCCTGGTACGCCGAAAGCGCCGGCCTGCTCCTCGACGCCCTCGAGCGGGCCACCCCCGAAGACCGGTGCTGGCACTTCGGCGGTACCGAGAAGACCAAGGCGTTCTGGTTCCGCCGCCAGGTGCACGAAACCGCCGTCCACCTCGCCGACTCGGGGAGCGGGCACGTGCTCGACCCGGCCGTGGCCGCGGACGGCGTCGACGAGGTCCTCGGCGCTTGGCTCCCGCGCGTCACGCGCTGGCACACCGCGCCGTCGCTGGCCGCGCCACTCGCGCTGCGCACCACCGACACCGGCGACGCCTGGACGCTGCACCCGGGGGAACCGCCCGCGCTCGGGCCGGCCGCCGAACCCGCCGCGACCGCCGAGGCGACGGCGCGGGACCTCTTGCTGCACCTGTGGAAGCGGACGGCCACCCCGCCGCGGCTGTCCGGTGACACCGCGCTCGCCGGAGGATTCCTCCAGGCTCCTTTCACCGCCTGACCCGGTAGCTGTTCTAGACCATTCAGGCGGCGTTCACCGGGAAGTCTTCCCCCGGCCGTGCCACTGCGCTGTGCTGGTCCGGCTCACTCTCACTCGATACTGGGGTACCTGGTGAAGAAGTCACGCATTGCGCTGCCGTTCGTCGCCCTGGTCGCGACGGCGTTCGCCGTTCCCGCTCACGCCGACCCGCTCCGGGCGCCGCTCGGCACACCGCCGGTCGAGGCCGCGCCCGCCGCGTCGTCGGACCACCAGGGCCCGGCCGCCTTCGCCGCCGCGGACCCCGACGACGGGCTCGTCACCGGCAGCGCGACCACCGAGGTCGCACCCGGCCTGAACCTCACCCAGTTCGACCGGTTCGACCCGGCCGGCTGGATCCGCGGCGACACCCTCGCCGTCGACCTGGGCAGCAAGGTCGTGAAGCCGACCTACCTCAGCCCCGGCACGGTGTCCGCGCGCACGCCGCTTTCGCAGCAGGTCGCGCGCACCGGCGCGGTCGCCGGCGTGAACGGCGACTTCTTCGACATCAACGCCACCGGCGCGCCGATCGGCGTCGGCATCGACCACGGGCAGCTGCAGACCGCGCCCGCCGCCGGCCACAACTACACCGCCGCGATCACCGACGCGGGCAAGGCGGAGCTGGCTTCGGTCTTCCTGGAAGCCGCCGTGACGCTGCCCGGCGGGACAGTGAAGGCGACGAACTTCAACAGCCCGGTCCTCGGCGCCGACGCGATCGGCGTCTACACGCCGTTGTGGGGCGCGTCGGGCCGCGCGACTTCGGTGGCCGGGGCGTCCCGGGTGCGCGAGGTCGAGCTCCGCGACGGCGTCGTCACCGCCGTGCGCGCGCAGCCCGCGGACGGCCCCATCGCGGCGGGCACCACGCTGCTGCTGGCTCGCGAGGCAGGGGCGGACGCTCTCGCGTCGCTCAAGCCGGGCGACGCCGTCGGCGTCACGTACGCGCCGCGCTCGGACGCCGGGAAGATCGCGGTCGCCGTGGGCGGCAACGAAGTCCTGCTCCGCGACGGCGTCGTGCAGCCGGTCGACAACGTGGCCATGCACCCGCGGACGGCGGTCGGCTTCTCCGCCGACGGCAAGCGGCTGTGGCTGGCCACTGTGGACGGACGGCAGGCCGACAGCCGCGGCATGACCGAGCTGGAACTGGCCCGGCACATGAAGAGCCTCGGCGCCGACGACGCGATCAACCTCGACGGCGGCGGCTCGTCGACGCTGCTGGCACGCGACGAGGGCGAAGCCGCGCCGAGCGTCCGCAACGCGCCGTCCGACGGCGGGGAACGCCTGGTGCCCAACGGAATCGGCTTCGCGACCGTGCCGGGCAGCGGCAAGCTCACGGCGTTCTCCCCGGCGCCCGCCGTGGCCACCGGCGACGCGAACCGCGTGCTGACCGGCCTGACCCGGCACCTGGTCGCCGACGGCCACGACGAAACCGGCGCCGCGGTGGCTGCCGACCCGCGCTGGAGCACGTCCGACCCCCGGCGGGCCACCGTGACCCGCGGGGTCGTCACCGGCCACGGCGCGGGCGGTGTCGATGTCGTCGCGCGTTCCGGCCGGGCGTCCGGGAAGACGGCGCTTTCGGTGCTGGGCAGGCCGGTCCGGCTCGGCACGAGCACCGAGCAGGTCGCGCTGACCGGCGCCGGCGCGAAGAGCACCTTCAAGGTCTACGGCTACGACGCCGACGGCTACGGCACCTGGCTGGAAGCCGACGACGTCAAGCTCGACTACGACCACTCCGTCGTGCGGGTCGAGCCGTCGGACGACGGGTACGCGGTGACCTCGCTGACCGCGTCCGGCGCCACCGCGATCACCGCGACCGCGGCGGGCCTCACCACGCACCTGGCCGCCTCGGTGGGGACCGTGCCGCAGGTCGCGTCGCCGCTGGACGGGCCGGCGGGCTGGACGGCGACGGTGTTCCCGGCGGTCGTCGGCGCGGCGCTGTCCGCGGCGCCCGGGCGGGACGGCGGTGCCGGTCTCGCGCTGGACTACCGGCTCACCGGCACGACCGCGACGCGCGCCGCGTACGTCACGCCGTCCTCTCCGCTCGCGGTTCCCGTGGGCACCCAGAAGATCGGGCTGTGGGTGAACGGCGACGGCAAGGGCGCGTGGCTGCGGGCGGAGCTGCGCGACGCGGCGAATGTCGCGTCCATTGTGGACTTGTCGCTGAGCGTCGACTGGACGGGCTGGCGGTACGTCACCGCCGCGGTCCCGGCCGGGCTGCCCGACGGCCAGCGGCTGGCGCGCTTCTACGCCGTCGAGAACGTGCCGGACCAGCAGTACGAAGGTCACCTCGTGTTCGACGACCTGACCTTCGAGGTGGCGCCGACGACGGCGGTGCCGGCCGACCCGGCCCCGCACGACCCGGCGCTGGTCACCGACGGCACCCTGGCCGGCGGCCTGCGCGTCGCGGTCGTCAGCGACGCGCAGTTCACCGCGGACGACCCGGCCGGGCCGCTGGTCGCGCAGGCCCGCCGCGCCCTGCGCGAAGCCGTCGCGGCGAAACCGGACCTGGTGCTGATCAACGGCGACTTCGTCGACCGCGGCACGGCGCCCGATTTCGTGCTGGCTCGCCAGGTCATCACTGACGAGCTCGACGGCAAGGTGCCCTGGTACTACGTGCCGGGCAACCACGAGGCCGAGGGCGGCAACGGCCTCGCCAACTTCCAGGCCGCGTTCGGCGTGACGCATCAAGTCGTCGACGTGCACGGCATCCGGCTGGTGCTCATGGACTCCTCGCGCGGATCGCTGCGGGCGGGCGGGTTCGACCAGGTCCGGATGCTGCGTTCGGCCCTGGACTCCGCCGCCGCGGACCGGTCGATCCACGGGGTCGTCGTCGCGATGCACCACCCGGTGAAGGACCCGAGCCCGACCGGGAACTCCCAGCTCGGCGACCGGAAGGAAGCCACGCTGCTGACCCAGTGGCTCACCGGGTTCGAGCAGGCGTCCGGCAAACCGGCCGCTTCGGTGGCTTCGCACGCCGGCGTGTTCTCGCTGTCCCGGGTGGACGGCGTGCCGTACCTGGTCAACGGAAACTCGGGCAAGGCGCCCGCGGCCGCGCCCGGCGACGGCGGGTTCGTCGGCTGGACGCTGCTGCGCGTCGACCCGGCCGACCGCGCGCAGCCGGTGCGCTTCGAGACGCGGCCGAACGTCGACTCGCTCACCGTTTCGGGACCGTCTTCGCTGGCCCGCGGCGAACGCGCGGTGGTTCGCGCTTCCGTCCGGCAGGGCACCCGGGACGTGCCGGTGTCGTACCCGGTGAGCGCCGACTGGACGGTCGGCTGGGGCGTGGTTGCGTTCGATTCTTCGACCGGCGCGCTGACGGCGTTGCGCCCGGGCGTCGCGCGGCTGTCGGTGACGGTCAACGGGGTGACGCAGTCGCTGGTCGTGACCGTCCGCGGCTAAACCGTTCGGTTTTTGTCGGTGCCCGCTCGTATGGTCGGGGTGTGGACGAATCGGAGGACCGGGAACCGGCACTGGTGCAGGCCAAGGCGCTGGTGAAGCGCTTCGGCGAGTTCGAGGCCGTGCGCGGGATCGACGTCGAGGTGCGGCGCGGGGAGGCGTTCGGCTTCCTCGGCCCGAACGGCGCGGGCAAGTCGTCGACCATGCGGATGATCGCGTGCGTGTCCCCGCGCACCGACGGCGACCTCCGCGTGCTGGGGCTGGATCCGGAGCTGGCCGGGCCGAGGATCCGCGCGCGCCTCGGCGTGGTGCCGCAGCTGGACAACCTGGACGTCGAGCTGACGGTCCGGGAGAACCTGCTGATCTACGGCCGCTACTTCGGGATGTCGCGCGCGGCGGCCCGGAGCAAGGCCGACGAGCTGCTGGAGTTCGCGCAGCTGGCCGACCGGGCGGGGGACAAGGTCGACCCGCTCTCAGGCGGCATGAAACGCCGGCTGACGATCGCGCGTTCACTGGTCAACGACCCGGAGCTGCTGCTGCTCGACGAGCCGACGACGGGCCTCGACCCGCAGGCTCGCCACCTGCTGTGGGACAGGCTGTTCCGGCTCAAGGAGCAGGGCACGACGCTGATCGTCACCACGCACTACATGGACGAGGCGGAGCAGCTGTGCGACCGCCTGGTCGTGATGGACCACGGCCGGATCGCCGCGGAGGGCTCGCCTTCGGAGCTGATCAGCCGGTACTCGACGCGGGAGGTCGTCGAACTGCGGTTCGCGACGGGCCAGCAGGTGGCGGCGGCGCAGCAGGTCGAGGGGCTCGCTGAGCGCGTGGAGGTGCTGCCGGACCGCGTTCTGCTCTACAGCAACGACGGCGAGGACACCCTGGAACACGCGCACTCGCGCGGGCTGAGGCCGCTGTCGAGCCTGGTGCGGCGCAGTTCCCTGGAGGACGTGTTCCTCCGCCTGACCGGCCGGACGCTGGTCGACTGATGACCACCGTCGAATCCACCGGCCGCGTGGTCGGCAGCTGGCACGGCGCCTGGCTGCGCGTCGAGGGGCACTGGACCTGGTACCGGCGCCACTGGCTGTCCACTTTGTACTCCACCGGACTCCAGCCGGTGCTGTTCCTCGCCGCGATGGGCCTCGGCTTCGGGTCGCAGGTCCGCCCGGGCGCGGTCACCGGCGGCCTGTCCTACCTGCAGTACATCGCGCCGGCGCTGCTCGCCGCCGGTGCCGCGCAACAGGCCGTCGGCGACTCGAGCTACCCCGTGCTCTCCGGGTTCAAGTGGCAGAAGGACTACCTGGCGGTCACCGCCACCCCGGTGTCGCCGGGGCAGGTACTCGGCGGCCACCTGATCTGGACGGCCCTGCGGCTGACGCTCGCCGGCGCGATCTACGCGTTCGTCGCGCTGTTCTTCGGCGCCTGGACCGGGCCCGGCGTGCTGCTGGTGATCCTCGTGGGCACGGTCACCGGGCTCGCCTGCGCCACGCCGATCACCGCGCTCGCGGCGCGGACGTTCGACGAAGGCCAGCGCTTCGGGCTGATCTTCCGCTTCGTCGTCATGCCGATGACGTTGTTCTCCGGCACGTTCTTCCCGATCTCCCAGCTGCCGGGCGCGATCCGCTGGCTGGCCTGGCTTTCCCCGCTGTGGCACGGCACGCAACTGGCCCGCGGGGTGAGCGTCGGGGGAGTCGGCGGCTGGGCGATGCTCGGCCACTTCGCGGTGCTCGCGGCGTTGTTCGCGGCCGGGTGGGCGGTCGCGCACCGGGCCTTCTACCGGAGGCTGATGGAGTGATGGTGAGCGTCCAAGCTCCCCCGGCGCGGGCCGGTCTGCTGCTGCGGATCCTGCCGCCCGGGCTGTACGCGGGCCGCGCCCGCATGCTCGTCGAGCGGTCGGTGCGGGTGAGCCGCGCAAGCTGGGCGATCTTCGTCTCCGGCGCGGCCGAGCCGTTCCTCTACCTGCTGGCCTTCCAGCTGGGGTTCGGCAAGCTGGTCACCGAGGTGGCGGGCCCGGACGGCCGCCCGATGGGCTACGTCGCGTTCGTGGCGCCGGCGCTGCTCGCGACGTCGGCGATGAACGGCGCGATCTTCGAGTCGACGTACAACATGTTCTTCAAGCTGCGCTACGCGAAGCTGTACGACGCGATGCTGGCGACGCCGATCGGCCCGCTGGACGTGGCGATCGGCGAGATCGGCTGGGCGATGACCCGGGGCGGCATCTACGCGGTGGCGTTCCTCGCGATCGCGGCGGCGATGGGGTTGCTGGCGTCGTGGTGGGCACTGCTGATGGTCCCGGCGGCGCTGCTGGTGGGGCTGGCGTTCTCGGCGATCGGCATGGCCCTGGTGACGTTCCTGAAATCGACGGCCCAGTTCGACTACATCGCGCTCGTCCTGATGCCGATGTTCCTGTTCGCGACGACGTTCTTCCCGCTGTCGGTGTACCCGGAGCCGCTGCAGTGGGTGGTCCGCTGCCTCCCGCTCTACCACGCGATCGAGCTGATGCGCGGCCTCGCGACGGGCCTGCTGTCCGGCAGCATGCTGATCAACCTGGCCTACCTGCTGGCCCTGGGCGCGATAGGCCTGTGGGCCTCGACCCGCCGAATCGCCAAACTCCTCCTGACCTGACGCCGTGACGTCCGCCCAGGTACGCGACCCGATCCTCCAATCACGCGTGATGCCCCCTCAATCACGCGAGATGCCCCTCCAGACACACGAGTTACCCGCCCAATCACGCGAGTTCCGCCTCTGATCACGCGAGTCCCGGCCGCGATCACGCGAGTTCCGGTTTCCCGCACGCGCAGGAGCGGCTCAGCGGGCCGGGTCGGGCCGTCCCCGGGGTGCGACGGCGGCCAGCGCGTCCACCATCCCGTGCCCGTAGAAGCCGTTGAACCCCTCGTACCCCGCGCAGTAGGCGTCCTGGGTGCCGTCGCCGGTGAGGTCGTAGTCGGCCGGGCACGGCATCGGCATCGCCTGGTTGTCCAGCGTCCGCCGCAGCTGCCGCGGCCCGGCGTCCCGGTGCGCCGACGCCAGCAGCGCCAGCACCCCGGTGACGTGCGGCGCGGCCATCGACGTCCCGCACAGCGGCGCGTACCCGCCCGGCACCGTCGAAAGCACGCACTCGCCCGTCTCCCCACCGGGCGCGGTGACGTCGATCACGCCCAGCCCGTACGAGCTGTAGCCCGCCTTCACCCGGTCCGAGCCGACGGCCGACACCGCGACGACGTCCCGCAGCGCGGCCGGCAGCGCTTCACACCCCGAGCCCGCTCCGGGCGAGCCGGACCGCGCCGACGGCGTCAGGTCGACGGCCTCGTTGGTCGCCGCCGCGACGTTCAGCGTGCCCGCCGACGTGCTGTACTCCACCGCCCGCGCCAGCGCCTCGTGCACCACCCCGCGGTCGTCGCCGCGGATGCACGACAGCGTCCACGGGTTCACGAAGAAGCTGCTGTTCGTCAGCCGCATGTGCCGTGACGCCGCCCACATCAGCCCGCACACCGCGGCCTCCGGGTCGGCGTAGCCGCGGTCGTCGATCACTTTCACCGACGCCACCCTGACCCCGGGCGCCACACCTGTCACGCCGTGGCCGTCGTCGGCCGCCGCGATGATCCCCGCCACATGCGTGCCGTGCACCGACGTCGTCGGCACCCAGGCCGACGGCGACCGGTCGGGGGCGCCGGTCAGGCAGCCGGCGGAGTCGTCCCGGTCGAGTGCGCCGCTGAGGTCGGGGTGATCCGGGTCGATCCCCGAGTCGAGGACGCCGACGACGACGTCCCGGCTGCCGTCGGACACGCCCGGCGCGCGGCCCGCGTTGATCATCTTCATGTCCCACTGCCGGTCGCTCAGGTCCGCGGTGGGGACGCGAGCCGGGTCGGTGGCGGCCAGCGTCGCCCGGGCGGGCTGCGGCTTGACCTCGGTGGCGCGTTGCGCGGCCAGCCGCTCGGCCTGGGCGCTGAACGCCCGGTCGAGCCCGACCCGCGTGCCGAACGAAGGGTCGCCCGAGGTAGCGACGGCGACGGCGATCTGCGGGTAGTAGACGGTGGTGGCCCCGCACGCGCCGGTGACCTGCGCGCGAGCGGTGGACTCGGGCGTGCCGCGGTCGAAGGTGACGACGTAACGCAGGTTCCGGCCGTGGCCGCAGGAAGGTTCGTCGGCCGCCGCGGGACTGGCGGTGACGCATCCCGAAAGCACCAGTACGGTGCACACGGCCGCCCGCAGGGGCCGCGCCAGCAGGGACACCGGACCTCCCACCGGATGCAGGAACCGCGGGTGCCGGCGCGCGAGATCCCGGTCACCCCGAGCCGCACGGTAGCCACCCCGTGCCCGGCGGACAAGCGCTACGGCCAAGTTCCCCCGGCCGGTGGGGGTCGCGGCGCGCCCGGCGGCGTGGGCGGAGGTACCGAGTACGACGGAGCAGTCACCCGGTGTGGGATACTCGGGGTGGCCACTGGGCCGCGGGGCGCACGTGAGAGGTGCTGCCTGCGGCGTTGAGGCCCGGTGATGTGCGCGAACTCCCGCGACGCGCGTCGCCGCCCGCGAGCGCGGGCGGCTGGACGACGTGGCGGGCGGCCCGGGTGCCGCGAGTCCCAACGCATGCCGCCGAGCAGACCTTTGACCGGGTTGCGCCATCGAGGCGGTGGTGCGGCGCCCGGTCGTCGGGCCAGGATTCCCGTCGCTGGTGACCACCACGGCGGAACGAACAGAAAGGGGCCCCTGCGCGGCCGCGTCCCTGCCGGTGAGCATCGGCAGACGCGCCCGGGGGCGGAGGAGACATATGTCGAACGCGGAAACACCCGCCGAGCAGACCGGCGGGAATCCCGCCGCACCCGCGAGCGGTCCACTGGCCGACCTGCCTGCCCGGATCCGGGTGCACGCGCTGGCCAAGCTGCTGGAGAAGAACAGCCGGGACGTCCTCGCCAAGCTCGCCGAGCTGGGCGAAAGCGTGCGCAGCGCGCAGTCGAGCGTGACCAGGGACGTCGCGCTCAAGGTGGCCGAGACCTTCGAGCCGGCCGACGCCGGTGAAGCACCCGTCGAGCAGGCCCCGGCGCCGGTGGAGCAGGCCCGCCCCGTGGTGCCCGAGGTGCCGGTCGCCGAGGCCGAGAAGCCGCGCCCGCGGCAGAAGACCCGCGCGCACCTGCCGGTGTTCGCCGCGCCGTCGCCGGTCTTCCTGCCGCCGGAGCCCGCCGCCAAGCCGGCCCGCAAGCCCGCCGACCCGTTCGCGGAGCCGGAAGCCCGTCCGCGGTCCCGGCCCGAACCGCAGCCCGAGCCCGAGGCCGCCGAGGACGAGACCGAAGACACCACCTCGGCCCTCGACGCGGGCGACGACGACGGTGACGACGCCGGCAGCCGCCGCCGTCGCCGCCGGGGCCGTCGCGGCCGTGGCCGGGGCAAGGGCGCCGACGGCAGCGACGAGGCCGGCGACAACGAGGACGAGAAGCCCGAGGAGCCGCGCCGCAAGGGCCGCAACGGGGACGAAAAGGCCGAAGCGGACACCGAGGAGAGCGAGGAGACCGCCGAGTCTTCTTCCGACTCGGACAACGACAACGACAGCGACGAGGGCGAGGGTGGCAGCAAGCGCCGTCGCCGCCGCCGTCGTCGCAAGGGCTCGGACGGCGAAGACGCCGAAACCACCGACGACCCGCCCAACACCGTCACCCACGTCCGCCAGGCCAAGGCCGAGCAGGCCGAGCGCGAACGCCCGGCGCGCGACGAGGTGCGCAGCGTCCGCGGCTCGACGCGGCTGGAAGCCAAGCGCCAGCGCCGCCGCGACGGCCGCGAGGCCGGCCGCCGCCGCGCCCCGATCCTGTCCGAGGCCGAGTTCCTGGCCCGCCGGGAGTCGGTCGAGCGCACGATGGTCGTCCTCGAGAAGGGCGACGCGACGCAGATCGCCGTGCTCGAGGACGGCGTGCTGGTCGAGCACTTCGTGACGCAGTCGGGCTCCGGCTCGATCGTCGGCAACGTCTACCTCGGCCGCGTCCAGAACGTGCTGCCGAGCATGGAAGCCGCGTTCATCGACATCGGCCGCGGCCGCAACGCCGTGCTCTACGCCGGTGAGGTCGACTGGGACGCCGCCGGTCTCGAGGGCAAGGCCCGCAAGATCGAGCAGGCGCTGTCCACCGGCGACTCCGTGCTGGTCCAGGTCACCAAGGACCCGGTCGGGCACAAGGGCGCCCGGCTGACCACGCAGATCTCGCTGCCCGGCCGCTTCCTGGTGTACGTGCCCGCGGGCGGCGCCACCGGCATCTCCCGCAAGCTGCCGGAGAACGAGCGCCGCCGGCTCAAGGACATTCTCAAGCGGATCGTCCCGGAGGACGCGGGCGTCATCATCCGCACCGCCTCCGAGGGCATCGGCGAGGAGGAGCTGGGCCGCGACGTCGACCGCCTGAAGGCGCAGTGGGACGTCATCAAGGAGAAGGCCGCCGCCGGTTCCGGCAAGAAGGGCGGCGCGCCGACCATGCTCTACGAGGAGCCCGACCTGCTGGTCAAGGTCGTGCGTGACCTCTTCACCGAGGACTTCACCAAGCTGGAGATCCAGGGCAACCGCTCCTGGGAGACCATCAACGGCTACGTCAGCCACGTCGCGCCGGAGCTCGCCGAGCGCCTCAAGCGCTACATCGGCACCGGCGACGCGTTCTCCGACCACCGGATCGACGAGCAGATCACCAAGGCGCTCGACCGGAAGGTCTGGCTGCCGTCCGGCGGTTACCTGGTCATCGACCGCACCGAGGCGATGACGGTCATCGACGTCAACACCGGCAAGTTCACCGGTTCGGGCGGCAACCTCGAGGAGACGGTGACCCGCAACAACCTGGAGTCGGCGGAGGAGATCGTCCGCCAGCTCCGGCTGCGGGACATCGGCGGCATCATCGTGATCGACTTCATCGACATGGTGCTCGAGTCCAACCGCGAGCTGGTGCTGCGCCGCCTGACCGAGTGCCTCGGCCGCGACCGCACGCGCCACCAGGTCGCCGAGGTCACCTCGCTCGGCCTGGTGCAGATGACCCGCAAGAAGATCGGCACGGGCCTGCTGGAGGCGTTCTCGACGCCGTGTGAGCACTGCAAGGGCCGGGGCGTGCTCGTCTCGACCGAGGTGCAGCGCACGGGCGGCGGCTCGCAGTCCCACGGCGGCAACGGCAATGGCGGCGGCAACACTGGCGGCGGCAACGGCGGCGGTGGCGGGGAGAAGAGCTCCCGCCGGTCGCGGGGCCGCGGCAAGGGCGAAGAGGCCGCCAAGGAGCAGGCCGAGGCCGCCAAGGCCGAGGTCCACGCGGTTCCGCCGCCGGAGCAGCGCGCGTCGGTCGCCTCGGCGGTGGCGGCCATGGCCAACGCCTCGAAGGCGGCCAAGGACCACGACCACGGCGCGCTGAACGGCAACGGGCACGTCCCGGAGGCGGCCGAGGCCGCCGAAGAGACGCGTCAGGAGGCCGTCGCCGAGCCGGCCACCGAGGTCGCGGACGTCCCGGTGACCACCGAGGCGGACGAGACCCCGGTGCCGCAGGAGGAGCCGGCGGTCGAGCGGACCTCGGCGCCGGAGCCGGTGGAAGAGCCGGTGACGGCGGCTGTGGAGGCTGTGGAGTCTTCGGAGTCTTCGGAACCCGTCGACGCGGACATCAACGTGCCTGAACCGGCCACGCGCCCCACCCGGCGCCGGTCGCGCCGGGCCGCGTCGCGTCCGGCGGGTCCGCCGGTGCACGCGTCCGACCAGAGCCAGTGAACGACTAGGGGACCCCGGTGGTAACGCACCGGGGCACCCCACGTAACCTGTAGTACGGCCTGCCACCAGAGCAGGTCGCCTGCGCGAGTCCTGGACCACCCGTTCCATCAGGTGGGCCGGTTGCGCAAGCCCCCACCCATTGTCGAGTAATGCAGGAGACTTCCGTGTCGGCGTACGCGATCGTCAAGACCGGCGGCAAGCAGTACAAGGTTGCCGTCGGCGACGTGGTCGAGGTCGAGAAGCTCGAGGGCGAGCCGGGCACCGAGCACATTCTCCCCGCCGTTTTGTACGTCGACGGTGGCGATGTCACCACGGACGCCGACGCGCTGGCGAAGGTCTCGGTCACCGGCAAGGTCGTCGAGCAGACCAAGGGTCCGAAGATCCGGATCCACAAGTTCAAGAACAAGACGGGCTACCACAAGCGTCAGGGTCACCGGCAGAAGCTGACCCGCGTCGAGGTCACCGCCATCTCCCTGTAAAGAACTTCTCCGGATCTTCGTAAGACTGAAAGAGGACTGAGCTATGGCTCACAAGAAGGGTGCGTCCAGCTCCCGCAACGGTCGCGATTCGAACGCCCAGCGCCTCGGCGTCAAGCGCTTCGGCGGCCAGCAGGTCAACGCCGGCGAGATCCTGATCCGCCAGCGTGGCACCAAGTTCCACCCGGGCGTGAACGTCGGCCGTGGCGGCGACGACACGCTGTTCGCGCTGGCCACCGGCGCGGTTCAGTTCGGCGAGAAGCGTGGCCGCAAGACGGTCAACATCGTCGTGCCGGTCGAAGTCTGAGTTTCGGCTTCGAGTTAGACCTCTGACGAGGGGTGGGGCCGGAATATCCGGTGCCACCCCTCGTTTGTTTTGTACGGGTTCTTTTTTCGCGAGTGAATAGAGGCAAGTCATGGCGTCCCGGTTCGTGGACCGAGCGGTCATCCACCTGACCGCCGGCGACGGGGGCAACGGCTGCGCCTCGGTGCACCGCGAGAAGTTCAAACCCCTCGGCGGCCCGGACGGCGGCAACGGCGGCAACGGCGGCGACGTCCTGCTGGTCGTCGACCCGAACGTGCACACCCTGCTCGACTTCCACTTCCGCCCGCACGCCAAGGCGGGCAGCGGAAAGATGGGCCAGGGCGGCAACCGCGCGGGCGCGGCGGGGGAGACCCTGGTGATGAAGGTCCCGTCCGGCACCGTCGTGTTCACCGAAGACGGCGAGATGGTCGCCGACCTCATCGGCCCGGGCACCACGTTCGTCGCGGCGCAGGGCGGCCGCGGTGGCCTCGGCAACGCGTCGCTGTCGTCGAAGGCTCGCAAGGCCCCCGGGTTCGCGCTGCTGGGCGAGCCCGGCGAGACCCGCAACCTGGTGCTGGAGCTGCGCTCGGTCGCCGACGTCGGCCTGCTCGGCTTCCCGTCCGCCGGCAAGTCGTCGCTGATCTCGGTGCTGTCCGCGGCCAAGCCGAAGATCGCCGACTACCCGTTCACCACGCTGGTGCCGAACCTCGGCGTCATCACCGGCGGCGAGACGGTGTTCACGATGGCCGACGTGCCCGGCCTGATCCCCGGCGCGTCCGAGGGCAAGGGCCTCGGCCTCGACTTCCTGCGCCACATCGAGCGCTGCGCGGTGCTGGTGCACGTCGTCGACTGCGCGACCCTCGAGCCCGGCCGCGACCCGGTGTCCGATGTGGACGCTCTGGAAGAGGAGCTCGCCAAGTACACGCCGGGTCTCGGCGGGAAGCTCGAGGAGCGCCCGCGCGTGGTCGTGCTCAACAAGATCGACGTCCCGGAGGCCGCCGAGCTCGCCGAGTTCGTCCGGCCGGAGTTCGAAGCCCGTGGCCTGCAGGTGTTCGAGGTTTCCACGGCGTCGCGCAAGGGCCTGCGGGAGTTGACCTTCGCACTCGCCAAGGTGGTCGAGCAGTACCGCGAGATGCAGCCGGTGCTGGAGCCGGAGAAGATCGTCCTGCGGCCGCTCGCCGTCGACGACACCGGGTTCACCGTCGAGGTCGACCCCGAAGAAGAGGGCGCGTTCATCGTGCGCGGCGTCCGGCCGGAGCGGTGGATCCGCCAGACCAACTTCGGCAACGACGAGGCCGTCGGCTACCTGGGCGACCGGCTCAACCGCCTCGGCGTCGAGGACAAGCTGGCGAAGCTCGGCGCGCGGCCGGGCAGCCCGGTCACGATCGGCGACGTCCAGTTCGAGTGGGAGCCGTCGACGCCGAGCGTCGCGATGCACCTTTCCGGGCGCGGCACGGACGTCCGCCTCGAGAACCACGACCGCATCGGCGCGGCCGAGCGCAAGGAAGCCCGCCGGATCCGGCGGGACGGCTCGGACGAGCTGGAAGGCGACGACCTGGACCTCGACGCGTGAGCGGCACGCGGGAAGCCATCGCGGCCGCCCGGCGTCTGGTGGTCAAGGTCGGCTCGTCGGCGCTGACCACGGCGGGCAGCGGGCTCGACGCGGCCCGGCTGGACGCGCTGGTCGACGCGATCGCGGAGCGCGTCTCCCGGGACGCGCAGATCGTCCTGGTGTCTTCGGGCGCGATCGGGGCCGGGCTGGCCCCGCTTTCGCTCGGCAAGCGTCCCCACGACCTCGCGACCCAGCAGGCGGCGGCGAGCGTCGGCCAGCTGGCCCTGGCGCACGCGTACGCGGAGTCGTTCGGCCGGTTTTCGCTGACGGTCGGCCAGGTCCTGCTGACCTCTGACGACGTCGTCCGCCGGTCGCACTACCGCAACGCGCAGCGGACGTTCTCGAGGTTGCTGGCGCTCGGCGCGGTCCCGGTGGTCAACGAGAACGACACGGTGGCCACGGAAGAGATCCGCTTCGGCGACAACGACCGCCTGGCGGCCCTGGTGGCCCACCTGATCGGCGCGGACGCGCTGGTCCTGCTGTCCGATGTGGACGGTCTCTACGACGGCGACCCCCGCGACGGCGCCACCCGCAAGCTCACCGAGGTCCTCTCGGAGTCCGATGTGGACGGAATCTCGGTCGGCATGTCCAGCTCCGGCCTCGGCACGGGCGGCATGGTGTCGAAGCTGGCTGCGGCCCGCACGGCGGCGGGCGCGGGCATCCCGGTCCTGCTGGCGGCGGCATCGGAGGCCTCCGCGGCCCTGACGACGGCGTCTCCGGGAACGGCGTTCGCCCCGGCGGACACGCGCCTGTCGGCCCGCCGCTTCTGGCTGGGCTACGCGGCGGACACGACCGGCAAGCTCCGCCTGGACGACGGCGCGGTGACGGCGGTGGTCCGCCGCCGCAGGTCGTTGCTGGCGGCCGGGATCACGGGCGTGGAGGGCGAGTTCCAGGCGGGCGACGTGGTCGATTTGGTGGACGCGAAGGACCGCCCGGTGGCCCGCGGAGTGGTGGCGTTCGACGCGACTGAGCTCCCGGACCTGATCGGCCGATCCAGCCACGAGCTCCCGGCCGAGCAGCGCCGCGAGGTAGTCCACGCCGACGACCTGGTCCCCCTCCGCCGCTAACCCTGGCACCACCACCCGCACCCGGCGCCGCATCCCCGCGATCCGGCGGCATCACCGTGATTGGCGGGGCATCTCGCGTGATCCAGCGGGCATCACCCGTGACTGGGCGGGTATCTCGCGTGATCCGGCGGGCATCTCGCCCGATTGGCCGGGCCCGCCGTGTCGTCCCTCCAATCACACGTGATGCCCCTCTGATCACGCGAGATGCCTCTCCAATCACGCGTGATGCCCCGGCCGGCTCAGCCCATTGAGACCAATCGGGCACCGCCGTCGGCTTCCAAGACCGTGCCGCTCAGGTTGCGGTTCGTCGCCGCCAGTGCCACCACCTCGGCCACGTCGTCCGCCGTCGCCACGCGGCGGGATGGGATCGAAGCCGCCGTCTGGGCGAAGAACCCTTCCCGCATCTCCGCCGGGAAGCCGTTCCACCACGCCGTGTCCACGACCCCCGGCGAAACCGCGTTCACCCGCCGCGGCGCCAGCTCGACCGCCAGCGGCTTGACCAGCGCCTCCACCGCCGCGTTGAGCGCGCCGATGCCCGCCGTCCCCGGCATGGCCGCGTGTGCGCTGATCGCGCCCAGCAGCGTGATCGACCCGTCCTCGGCCAGGCGCGGCAGCACCGCCTGGATCGTGGTCAGGTGCGCCCAGAACTTCGCGTCGAACGCCCGCCGCAGCATCTCGAGATCCAGCGACGCGATCGGCCCCATCCCTTCGGCGCCGGACAGGCTCACCACCAGCACGTCGACCGTCCCGAGTGACTCCGCCAGCGCGGCCATCGCGGTGGCGTCGCCGCCGTCGGCCTGGTGTCCCGTCAGCCGCGGGTCGCTCGCCGCGACGTCGTCGAGGCGCTCCTTGCCGCGCCCGGTGACGTGGACGTCGTAACCCCGCTCGCTCAGCCGCCGCGCGGTCGCCAGGCCGATGCCCGAAGTGCCGCCGGCGACAAGTGCGATGCTCATGCTCGTTCCCCATTTCGAACCGGTACGTCTCGTTTCGAAATCGACGCTACCATCGGATCCCATGACCGACCAGTCCCGTCCCGGCCGCAAGCGCAGCGAACAGAGCCGGCTGGCGATCCTCGCCGCCACGCTCGACCTGGTCGCGGAAGCGGGCTACGGCACGCTGACCGTCGAGGGCATCGCCGCGCGCTCCGGCGTCGGCAAGCAGACGATCTACCGCTGGTGGCCGTCGAAGGCCGACGTCCTGCTCGACGCGCTCGCGACGAAGGCGGACCTCTACGTGCCGATCCCCGACGAGGGGACGTTCCGCGCCGACCTCGCCGGCTTCCTGGACAGCACGTTCGAGCTGGGCGGGAAAGCCCAGGTGGCGGACACGCTGCGCGCGCTGATGGCGCAGGCGCAGATCGACCCGGACTTCGGCAAGCGGTTCCGCGAAGACTTCCTCAACCGCCGCCGCGACGCGCTCGGCGTCATCGTCGACCGCGCCCGCGAGCGCGGCGAACTGCCCGAGGGAGTCGACTCCGGCACGGTGATCGACGTCGTCTTCGGCACGCTCTGGTACCGGCTCCTCGCGACGCGGGAGCCGATCGGCCGCGGCCTGGCCGGTGAACTGGTGGCGCTACTGGCCGATCACGGCGCCTCGACCGCCGAAATCCGGTAGCGCGCCACCGACGCGTCGAGGATCTGCACGGCCTGCTCGTCCGACGGCCCGGACCCGCGGAAGCGCTCGAGGTCCTCGTCGGACTCCCAGCGTTCGTACACGGTGATCCGGCCGGGATCGAGCAGGTCGGCGCCCAGCGAGTATTCGAGGCACCCACGAGCTTCCCGCGCCAGCCGCACCGCCTCGCGACAGTCGTCGAGGTAGGCATCACGGCTTTCGGGAGCGACGGCGAGCCAGCCGGCGACGATGATCATGTCGGGTTGATCCGGTCCGGCTTGATCGTGAGCAGCAGCCGCGTCTGGTCCCGGCCGCCCCACCACGGGTACGGGCCGCCGAGGTAGCGCTGCGAGAGTTTCTCGATGTGCTCGACCGCGCCGTCCTCGGTCATCTCCTGCACGCGCCCGCGGATCGCGTAGTAGCGCGACGGCCGTTCGCGGTCGGCGACGTTGAGCGCCACCCGCGGGTCACGCTCGATGTTGCGCTGCTTCTGGTGGCCCAGCACGGTGTTGACGAGGATGTGCGTCCCATCGGTGTCCACCCAGGTCTGGGTGAGTTGCGGAGAGCCGTCCGGCATCAAGGTCGACAGGAAGCAGAGGCTGGGCTCGCGCAGCAGAGCGAGCAGATCGCCGGGCAGTTCCACAGTGGTCTCCCGCTAGAGCTGGTCGGGCGCTTCGATGCCGAGCAGGGAGAGCCCGAGCGCGAGCGTGTGCGACGTCAGCGTAGTCAACCTCAGCCGGGACGCGCGCAGTGACGGCGAAGACGCTTTCAAGACCGGACATTCCTCGAAGAACCGGGAAAACGCGACCGCTGTCTCGTAGAGGTACGTACAGAGCTTGTGCGGCGCGTAGCCGTCTGTCGCGGTCTTCAGCGCTTCGCCGAACCTGAGCAGCTTCAGCGCGAGAGCCCGTTCGGCCGGAGCCTCCAAGAGGACCGCGGTACCGTCCGGCACTCCGCCCGCCTTCCGCAGGATCGACCGCGTCCGCGCGTGCGCGTACTGCAGGTAGACCGAGGTGTTGCCCTCCTTGGCGAGCATCCGGTCCCAGGCGAAGAGGTAGTCGCGCTCGCGGTCGCCGGACAGGTCGGCGTACTTGACCGCGCCGATGCCGACCGCCCGGGCGACCTCGGCCTGCCCCGCGGCGTCCAGCTCACTGCGTTCGGCGACGACCGCCGCGGCCTGCGTCACGGCCTCGGTGAGCAGGTCGGCCAGCTTGACCGTGTCGCCGGAGCGGGTCCGCATGGTCTTGCCGTCCGCGCCCAGCACCGTGCCGAAGCCGATGTGCTCGGCGTGCCCGGTCAGCCAGCCGGCGGCGCGGCAGACGGCGAACACCATCGCGAAGTGCTGCGCCTGCGGCGTCCCGACGACGTAGAGGAGGTCGGTCGCGCCGCGTTCGGCCGTCCAGTACCGGACGGTCGCCAGGTCGGTCGCGGCGTACCCGTAGCCGCCGTCGCGCTTGCGGACGATCAGCGGCAGCCGGTCGCCTTCGCGGTTGCGGAACCCCTCGGGGAACACGCAGACCGCGCCGTCGCTGATCTCGGTCAGCCCGGCCGTCTCGAGGTCGTCGACCACCGTCGCGAGGTACGGGTTGTAGAAGCTCTCGCCGTAGATGTCCTGGTCCGTCAACGAGATTCCGAGCAGCGCGTAGACCTCGTCGAAGTGCCGGGTCGATTCGGCGACGAGCTCCCGCCAGACGGCCAGGGTTTCTTCGTCGCCACTCTGCAGCTGCACGACGCGGTCGCGTGCGCGGGTCGCGAACGCTTCGTCGCCGTCGAACTTCCGCCGCGCTTCGCGGTAGAACGCGTCGAGGTCGGCGATGGCGCGTTGCCCGGCCGGTACGTCGAGGAGGTGCTCGATGAGCATGCCGAACGGCGTGCCCCAGTCGCCGAGGTGGTTGTGCGGCAGCAACTCGTGCCCAGCGAACCGCAGCAGGCGCGCGAGCGTGTCGCCGATCACCGTCGTGCGCAGGTGCCCGACGTGCATCTCCTTCGCGACGTTCGGGCTGCTGTAGTCCAGCGCGATCCGCCGTGGCGACGTGGTTTCCGGCACGCCCAGGCGCGGATCGCCGAGCAGCGCGGCGGTGCGCGTCTCCAGCCATTCCTTGCGCAGCACGAAGTTCAGGAACCCCGGCCCGGCGACTTCGGGCGGGTCGGCTATCCCGTCGAGCTCGAGGGCACCGGCGATCAGCGTCGCGACTTCGCGCGGCGAGCGGCCGAGCCGTTTGCCCAGGCTCATCGCGAGGTTGCCCTGGTAGTCGACGCCTTCGCGCGGCGACGCCTGGATCAGCGCCTGCTCCGGCGTCAGCTCGACGTCCAGTGCCTTGCCGGCGGCGGCCACCACGCGGCGCGCCAGCTCCTCGGTAACGTCGGCGGTCTGCACGGTGTCCCTCCTTCGGCTCGGTCTTGGAGCACGCAGCGTAGCGAGCGTGACCGGCCGGTGACGAAGGGTTTACCGCAGCTCGCTGCCCTTCGTTTCGGGCAGCGTGAGGATGACGGCGAACGCGATCGCCGCGCCGGCCGCGACGTACCAGAAGTAGAGCGTCGGCGAGACCGCGCCGAAGACGGTGATGAGCAGCGGCGCGGTGCCGCCGAAGATCGCGACGGTCAGGTTGTACCACGCGCCGATCCCGAGCCCGCGCAGTTCGGTGGGGAACAGCTCGCTCATGATGGCCGGCGCGATCGACGTCATCGCCGTGTACAGCCCGAGCCCGACGCAGAACACCACGAGCAGGCCGCCGATGTTCGGGCCGATCAACGTGGACAGCGGCACGACGACGACCGCGGTCACCCCGGACCAGACGAGCAGCTGCGGCTTCCGCCCGACCCGGTCCGCCAGCGCGCCCATCGGGTACTGCAGGGCGATGAACAGGGCCGTGCCGACGGAAAGTGCGAGGAACACGGCGTCCGCGTCGGCGTGCCGGTTCTTCACCGCGAAGGACGTGAGCGCGCTGAAGAACGTGTAGTAGCAAAGGGTCGAGAGCATCGTGAAGCCGACGAGCCTGCCGACGGCCTTGGGGTGGTGCGTCAGCGTCGTCAGCAACGGCCGTTCGAGCTTCCGCGCCTTGGCCTTCGTCTGCTCGAACAGCTCGGTCTCGGCGAGGCTGCGGCGCAGCCACAGGCCGACCAGGCCGAAGACACCGCCCAGCAGGAACGGCAGCCGCCAGCCCCACGACGCGAGCTGCGCCTTGTCCAGCGCCCGGGCCAGGACGAACCCGAGGACGGTCGCGATCAGCACGGCCGTCCCGGTCGAGATGTAGAAGAACGCCGAGTACCGCCCGCGACGCTCCGGCGGCGCGATCTCGCCCAGGTAGGCCGACGCGTTCGACACCTCACCGCCGAGCGACAGCCCCTGCGCGATGCGGGCGAGCAGCAGCAGGATCGGCGCCAGCCAGCCGACCTGCGAGAACGTCGGCAGCAGGCCGATCGCGACCGAGCCGCCGGCCATCAGCACGATGGTGAGGATCATGGCGGGCTTGCGGCCGCGCGTGTCCGCGAAGCGCCCGAGCAGCACGCCGCCGAGCGGGCGGAAGAAGAACGCGAGCGCGTAGGTGGCGAACGTGTTGATCAGCGCAAGCGTGTCGTTCCCGGCCGGGAAGAACGCGCTGGCGAAGTAGATGCTGAACGTCGCGTAGATCGTCCAGTCGAACCACTCCAGCGCATTGCCCGCGCTCGCCGCGAACAGCTTGCGCACCGGCAGCCGGTGCCGCCGGGATGCCTGCACGGTGGACTCGGTCATGGCGGCCTCCACGTCACCCCCGAAGGTGCAACGGGACTTTGCCACATACGTCCGCGGTCCGAAAGGTTCCCACCGTCCGGAATCCCGGTTCTTCCTCCTAGGCGGTGCTCGCCAGCGCGAACGGCAGGACCGCGGGTGCCCCGGCCTTCCGCAGCAGGCGCGTGGCCAGCGTCATCGTCCAGCCGGTGTCGATGACGTCGTCGACCAGCAGGACCGGCCCGCTGGGGAGGACTCCGGCGAGGTCGGCCGGCATGCTCATCCGCCGCCACAGGTCGGCGAGCCGCTGCGCGCTGTTCGCCTGCCGCGGGGGTGGCCCTTCGGCGTCGAGCGCGCCGAGGAAGTCCAGCTTGCCGATCTCGGCCAGCCGCGTAGCGAGGCTGTAGACGAGCTGTGGCCGCGTTTCCGACGGCACCGCCACCACCGCGACCGGCCGCTCCGACCACTGCCACCCGGCGAGCACCTGGACGCAGGCCTTGAACACCGAGTCCGGCACCTCGGTGTCCTTCGCCTGGGGACCCACCAGTTCCCGCAGCCGGTTGCCCCACCCGACGTCGGTGAGCCGCCCGAGCACCTGGCCCGGCTCGGCTTGGTCGTCGGCGCTGATCCGGCCGGACACCGGAACGTCCAAAGAGGACATTCCGGTGGGCCACTGCTTCCGCGGTGCGACCTCGACGCCGGGACGCTGCAGCCGCTCCCGGGTCGCTTCGGCGACGTCGTCGGCCACCGTCGTGTCCCAGTGCTGGCCGGTGCAGTTGTCGCACCGCCCGCACGGCGCCGCCTCGGGGTCGTCGAGCTGGCGCCGCAGGTACTCCATCCGGCAGCCGTCAGTCGCCAGGTAGCCGACCATCGCGTCCTGCTCGCGGTTGCGGGCCTCCGCAACGCGCTTGTAGCGCCCGCTGTCGTACTCCCAGTTCTCGCCCGTGCTCGTCCAGCCGCCCTTGACGCGCCGCACCGCGCCGTCGACGTCCAGGACCTTGAGCACCATTTCCAGCCGTGACCGGGAAAGCTCCACCGACGGCTCGAGCGCGGCCGTCGAAAGAGGACGGTCGGCGTAGGAGAGCGTGTTCAGCACCTGGGTCACCCGCAGCTCGTCCGGGAAGGCGAGCGACCCGAAGTACGCCCAGATCGCCTTGTCCTCCTCACCGGGCAGCAGCACGACCTCGGCGCGCTCCACGCCACGCCCGGCGCGGCCGACCTGCTGGTAGTACGCGATCGGCGACGACGGCGCCCCGAGGTGCACGACGAACCCGAGGTCCGGCTTGTCGAACCCCATGCCCAGCGCGGACGTCGCGACCAGCGCCTTGACCCGGTTGCCGAGCAGGTCGTCCTCGGCGGCCTGCCGGTCGGCCGGGTCGGTCTTGCCGGTGTAGGCCGCCACCGGGTAGCCGCGGTCCTTCAGCAGCGACGCGACGTCGTGCGCCGCCGCCACGGTCAGCGTGTAGATGATCCCCGACCCGGGCAGCTCGGCCAGGTGCTCGGCCAGCCAGGCCAGGCGCGCCTGCGACGTCGGCAGCCGGCACACCGACAACCGCAGGCTCTCGCGGTCGAGGCTGCCGCGCAGGACCAGCGTGTCGGTGCCCGTGCCGAGGCCCAGCTGCTCGGCGACATCGGTGACGACGCGGTCGTTCGCCGTCGCCGTGGTCGCCAGCACCGGCACGCCGTCGGGCAGGTCGCCCAGCAACGTGCGCAGGCGCCGGTAGTCCGGCCGGAAGTCGTGCCCCCAGTCGGAGATGCAGTGCGCCTCGTCGACCACCAGCAGCCCGGTGCTCGCGGTCAGCTTCGGCAGGACGTTGTCGCGGAAGTCCGGGTTGTTCAGTCGTTCGGGGCTGACCAGGAGGACGTCCACCTCGCCGGCCGCGACCGAGGCCTGGACCTGCTCCCACTCCTGGGGGTTCGCGGAGTTCATGGTCGCCGCGTGGATCCCGGCACGGGCCGCCGCCGAGATCTGGTTGCGCATCAGGGCGAGCAGGGGCGAGACGATGACCGTCGGCCCGCTGCCCTGTTCCCGCAGCAGCGCCGTGGCCAGGAAGTACACCGCCGACTTGCCCCAGCCGGTGCGCTGCACGACCAGCGCGCGACGCCGCTGCGCGACGAGGGCCTCGATGGCCGTCCACTGGTCTTCGCGCAGCTTCGCCGAGTCGCCGGCCAGGGCCCGGAGGAGGGTCTCGGCGCGGTCGCGGAGGGCTGGGGTGGTGCTGGTCGTGTCCACGTCCCCACGTCTACCCCATGGCACCGACGAACCGGGAATCGGCGGCGTCGCGAACGGACCGTTCGTGTCGAATACGGGTGGTTATGTGACCTGAATCACATTCACTGCCCGGTCGGGCGAGGTGGTGCACAGCACCCGGCGTCTCGCGCGCGCGATGTATAGGCTCCCGGGTCATGTCACCACGGCGGATCGGGGTCATGGGCGGCACGTTCGACCCCGTGCACCACGGCCACCTCGTCGCGGCCAGCGAGGTCCAGTCCCGGTTCGGGCTCGACGAAGTGATCTTCGTCCCCACCGGGCAGCCCTGGCAGAAGACCAGCCGCCAGGTGACCAAGGCCGAGGACCGCTACCTGATGACGGTCATCGCGACCGCGTCCAACCCGGTCTTCTCGGTCAGCCGCGTCGACATCGACCGCGCCGGCCAGACCTACACCGTCGACACCCTGCGCGACCTCCACGCCGAGTACCCCGAGGACCAGCTCTTCTTCATCACCGGCGCCGACGCCCTCGAGCAGATCCTGACCTGGCACAAAGCCGACGAGCTGTTCGACTTCGCGCACTTCATCGGCGTCACCCGGCCCGGCTACCGGCTCAACTCGCACCACCTGCCCAGCGGCAAGGTGAGCCTCGTCGAGGTCACCGCGATGGCGATCTCGTCGACCGGCTGCCGCGACCGCGTCGAACGCGGGGAGCCGGTCTGGTACCTCGTTCCCGACGGCGTGGTCCGCTACATCACCAAGAAGGATCTCTACCGGAAGAGCGACTGAAGCGCCGCTGGTCGCGGCGGGTACTCTTCTCGGGCGAACCCGATCTGTGAAGGAGCACCGTGGCAGCCACGTCCGAGGCACGAGAGCTGGCCGTAGCGGCCGCACACGCGGCGGCGGACAAGAAGGCCAGCGACGTAGTCGTGCTGGACGTGTCCGAGCAGCTCGTCATCACCGACGCCTTCGTCATCGCCTCCGCGTCCAACGAGCGCCTGGTCGGCGCGATCGTCGACAACGTCGAGGAGAAGCTCCGCGAGAGCGGGCACAAGCCGGTCCGCCGCGAAGGCGCTCGCGAGGGCCGCTGGGTCCTGCTGGACTACGTCGACGTCGTCGTGCACGTCCAGCACGTCGAGGAGCGCACGTTCTACGGCCTCGAGCGGCTGTGGAAGGACTGCCCGCGCATCGAGGTGGCCGGTCTCGAGGAGCTGCCCGCCGACGAGGACCCGGACGTCCCGTGAGCCCGCGGCGGCTCGTGCTCTGGCGCCACGGCGAGACGGACTACAACGCCGCCGGGCGGATGCAGGGTCACCTCGACTCGGCGCTGACGCCGGTCGGCTGGAACCAGGCCCGGTTCGCGGTCCCCGCGCTGGCCCGGTTCTCCCCGGACCTCGTCATCGCGTCCGACCTGCGCCGCGCCACCGACACGGCCACCGTGCTCACCGACGCGATCGGCGTCCCGCTGCGGATCGACAAGCGCCTGCGCGAGACGCACCTCGGCGACTGGCAGGGCCTCACCGGCGCGGAGGTCGACGCGGCCTACCCCGGTGAGCGCGACCGCTGGCGCAAGGACGCGACCTGGGCGCCTCCCGGCGGCGAGAACCGCCTCGACGTCGCCGACCGCGCGGGCGAAGTGGTCACCGACTTGCAGCAGGCCAACTCCTCGGTGGGCGACACCGTGCTGCTGGCCGCGCACGGCGGGCTGATCACCGCGCTCACCGCGCGGCTGCTGAACCTGCCGGTCGAGGTCTGGCCGTCGCTGGGCGGGATCTCGAACTGCCACTGGGTCGAGCTGGGCGCGCGCGACGGGAAGTGGCGGCTGCACGCCTACAACGCGGGGATGCACGGCTAGCCGATGGGGCCGCGCCTGCTCGTGTTCGGCGATTCGCTGAGCTTTCACGGTCCCGAAGGACCCTGCGCCGCGGACGAGCCGCGGCTGTGGCCCAACGTCGCCGCTGCCGCGCTGGGCGGCACCGCCGACCTGGTCGCCGGGATCGGCTGGACCGCCCGGGACGCCTGGTGGTCGCTCACCGGCGATCCGCGGGTCTGGGCCGATCTGCACCACGTCGACGCGGTCGTGCTGGCGGTCGGCAGCATGGACACGCTGCCTTCGCCGTTGCCGACCTACCTGCGCACGGGGCTGAAGTACCTGCGTCCCGACCCCGTGCGGCGGGTGGTGCGCAAGGCTTACCTGGCCGCGCAGCCCCGGCTTTCGGTCGCGTTCCGCGGCCGTCCCGTGGTGCTGCCGGCCAAGCTCACCGTCCAGTACCTCGACACGGCGGTGGGTGCGCTGCGCGTCCTGCGTCCCGAACTGCCGATCTTCAGCATGCTGCCCTCGGTGCACCGCGCGGCCGCCTACGGGGGCGTGCACACCGCGCGGCCGGGCGCCACCGCCGCGATGACGGCCTGGGGCGCGCGAGCGGGAGTCCCGTTGCTGGACCTCGAAGCCGTTGTCGGAGAGCACGTCCTGAGCGGCGAAGGCAACCCGGACGGCATGCACTGGGGCTGGAAGGGACACGCTTCCGTGGGCGACGCGATGTCCGTGTTGATGGCGCCGGTGCTGGCCCCCGGCCACGTAGGCTGACGGCGTGTCGGTCGCCGTAGTCACGGATTCCACCGCCCACCTGCCGGAGGGCTTCGCCGAACGGCACGCGGTCCGGGTGGTGCCGCTGCACGTCCTGGTCGACGGCGTGGTCTCCCTCGACGGCGTCGAGACCGGCCCGGCGGCGGTCGCCGAGGCGATGAGCCAGCGCAAGATCGTCACGACGTCCCGGCCGACGCCCACGGAGTTCGTGAAGGAGTACCGCGCGGCACTGGCCGACGGCGCGGACTCGATCGTTTCGGTGCACCTCTCGCGCGAGCTGTCGGGCACCTGGGAAGCGGCGGTGCTGGCGGCGCAGGAGGTCGGGCCGGACCGGGTGCGCGTGGTCGACTCCCGCACCACCGCGATGGGGCTCGGGTTCGCCGCGCTGCACGCCGCTTCGGCTGCTGCGGAAGGGGCTTCGGCGGCGGAAGTCGAGGCCGCGGCCGTGACCGCGGCCGGGTGCTCGTCGACGTTGTTCGTCGTGGAAACCCTCGACCACCTGCGCCGCGGCGGCCGGATCGGCCCGGCGGCCGCGCTGCTCGGCACGGCACTGGCGGTGAAGCCGGTGCTGCACATGTCCGAAGGCCGGATCCTGCCGCTGGAGAAGGTCCGCACCATGAACCGGGCGCTCGCGCGGCTGGTCGAGCTCGCCGCCCAGGCTGCGCGGGACGACGACGTCGAACTGGCCGTTCACCACCTCGCTTCGCCGGAGCGGGCGGTCGAGCTGGCGAACCGGCTGGAAGAGGCCGTGCCGCGCTCGGCGGGCTGCGTGGTTTCCGAGCTGGGAGCGGTGATCGGGGCCCACACCGGGCCCGGCGTGCTCGGGGTGGTCGTTCAGCGGACGGTTCCCTCGCGCGGCTAGTGCGCCGGCCGTGAACCGGCAGGTGCACCGTAGGAACGTTCCCTTCAGGCACCCGGGCGGCCGGCGGTTCCGGCCACCGCACCGGCCGACGGCGCGCCGAACCCTCCAGGATGCCACCCGGGTACGACGGAAACGGCCGGTCCCGGCCCGGGCGGGGTGGATCCGTCCACATCACCCCGGTTGTCCACAGGACGCGGCGGCACCCCTGTCGGACGCCGTCCCGCGAGCCCTAACGTCGATCGTGTGTTCGAGCAGCCCGCCCGGGATCCGGGCCCACCCGTCAACGACCGGCTCACCTGGCTGGCCGACCAGCTCTCGCCCGACGAGAGCACGGTCGGGCCCGGCGGCCGGCTGGTCCGGCGCTGGCTGCCGGGCGGACCGGCCGGTGCCGGCCGCCGGCGGTGGGCGTTCGCCGGTGTCCTCGTGTCGGTCGTGGTGATCGTCCTCGGTTCGGTCGCGCTCTTCGGCGGCCCGCCGGCACCCGAGCCACCACCCGCGCTGCCCAGCGCGAAGCCGGCGAGCGAGGCGTCGGCCCGGGCCGCCCCGCAGGTCGGTCTGGTCGTCAGCGTGATCGGCCGCGTCCGGTCGCCCGGCCTCGTCACCGTGGTCCAGGGCGCCCGCGTCGCGGACGTGCTGCGGGCCGCGGGCGGCGCCGAGCCCGGCGCGGACCTGAGCGCGCTCAACCTCGCCCGCCGGGTGACCGACGGGGAACAGCTCGCGGTCGGGATCCCGGCGCCGGCCGCCGTGGCCGCCGGTGCTCCGGCCGGCGCCAGGGTCGACCTGAACGCGGCGAGCGCGGACCAGCTGGACACACTGCCCGGGGTCGGCGAGGTGACGGCTCAGCGGATCGTCCAGTGGCGCACCGAGCACGGCGGCTTCACGAAGGTCGAGCAACTGCGCGATGTCGGCGGCATCGGGGAAAGCAAGTTCGAAAAGCTGCGCGAGCAGGTGATGGTCGGATGAGCTCGCTGCCTGCGACCGACACCCGGCAGGACATGCGGCTCGTCCCGGCGGCGCTGGCGTGCTGGCTCGCCGCACTCGACGGCCTGCTGCTGGGCTGGTGGACGGCTGTCGCCGTCGGCCTCGCCTCGGCGGTGCTGGCCGGGCTGGTGCTCTGGCGGGCGCGGGGACGTCCCCGCGCGCTCGGCGCGGCGGCGGCCCTGCTGGTGCTGGGACTCGTCGCGGCGGGGCCGGTCGCCTGGCGGATCCGGGACGCGCAGCACGACGACCTCCGCGCGGCTGCGGCGGACGGGCTCCCCGCGTCGGTGCGGGTCGTCGTCGCCGAGCGACCGAAGCCCGTGCGCAGTGCGGGTTACGCCGACCAGCAGGCCGGTGCCCGGTCGGTCGTGCTGACTGCCGACGTCCGCACGGCATCGGTCGACGGCCGGCCGGTGAGGTCGTCCGGACGCGTCCTGCTGCTGGCACCGGTCGCGCAGTGGGCTTCGCTGCTGCCGGGCCAGGACGTGACGGCGAGCGGCCTGCTGATGCCGCCGCGCGGCTCGGACCTGACCGTCGCGGTGCTGTCCGTGCGCGGCCCGCCGGGCGACCTCGGGCCGGCGCCGTGGTGGCAGCGGACCGCGGCCGGGCTGCGTGCCGGGCTCCACGACCTGTGCCAGGTTCTGCCGGACGAACCGGCCGGCCTGCTGCCGGGGCTGGTCCTGGGCGACACGAGCGGGTTGTCGCCGCGCGTCGAGCAGGAGTTCGTCACCGCCGGGCTCGCCCATCTGACCGCCGTCAGCGGGGGAAATCTCGCCGTGGTGTGTGGCGCGGTCCTGCTCCTGCTGCGCTTGCTGCGGCTCGGGCCTCGGCTGTCGGCGGTGGCGGCCGGCACCTGTCTGGCGGGGTTCCTCGTCCTGGTCGGGCCGGAGCCGAGTGTGCTGCGGGCCGGGGTGATGGCGGCGGTCGCGTTGCTGGCTCTGGCGCTGGGCAGGCGAGGCTCGGCGTTGCCCGCGCTGGCGCTCGCGGTGTGCGTGCTGGTGGTGACGGATCCGGCGATGGCGACGGACTTCGGGTTCGCGCTCTCGGTGTTCGCCACGGCCGGGCTGGTCCTCATCGCGCCCCGCTGGGCCGCCACGCTGGCTCGTCGCGGCGTCCCGCCGGGGTTCGCCGAAGGACTGGCGATCCCGCTGGCCGCCTTCCTCGTGACGGCGCCGGTTCTCGCGGGGATGGCGGGCACGGTGAGCCTGGTTTCGGTGCTGACCAACGTCCTCGCCGCGCCCGTCGTGGCCCCGGCGACGGTGCTCGGCGTGCTGGCGACGGTGCTCGGCCCCTGGTGGCCGGGCGCCGGGAAGGTCCTGGTGCACCTGGCCGACCCGGAGGCCCGGTGGCTGATCACCGTGGCGCGCCACGGCGCGCGGGCTCCCGGCGCGGTCGTCGCGTGGCCCGGCGGCTGGGCGGGCGGGCTGCTCGCCGCCGCCGCGCTGGTGGTGCTGGTGCTGGCCGCCCGGCACCGGCGCGTGCGGCTGGCGATGGCGGTGCTGGTCGTCGGCGCGCTGCTGGTGTTCGTGCCGGTCCGGGTGCTCGCGCCGGCGTGGCCACCGCGGAACTGGGCGATGGTCGAGTGCGACGTCGGGCAGGGTGACGCGGTCGTGCTGGCGACCGCCGAGCCGGGACGCGCGGTCGTCGTGGACACCGGACCCGAGCCGGGGCCGGTGGACGAGTGCCTGCACCGGCTGGCGGTCGACCGGATCCCGCTACTGGTGCTGAGCCACCTGCACGCCGACCACATCGGCGGGCTGGCGTCGGTCTTCGACGGCCGGGCGGTCGGCGCGGTCGCCGTCGGCCCGGGGCGGGCGCCGGAGTGGGCGTGGCGGCAGGTCGCCGCGGAGGCGCGCCGGTGGGACGTGCCGCTGGTGGAGCTGAACCCGGGGGAGCGGCTGGCGTGGCCTGGGCTGTCGCTCGACGTCCTCGGCCCGCGCTACGTGCCGGAGCGCTCGGCCGGGCAGCAGGACGGCACGACGATCAACAACAGCTCGGTCGTCCTGCGGGCGCAGTCCGCGGCCGGCCGGATGCTCCTGACCGGCGACGTCGAACTGGCGGCGCAGGCGGATCTCTTGGCGGACATCGGAAATCTGAAGGCGGAGGTGTTGAAGGTGCCGCATCACGGGTCGCGTTATTCGCTGCCGGCTTTCCTCGCGGCGGTGGCGCCGCGGGTGGCGTTGGTCAGCGTCGGCGCGGGCAACACCTACGGGCATCCGAACAAGTCCACAATGGACACACTGACGGCGCTGGGTGCCCTGGTCACCCGGACCGACCTGGACGGCGACACCGCGGTGGTCGGCGACCCGGCGGGTCCGGCGGTCTCGCGCCGGGGCGAGCCGCGTGGCCCGCCCCGGCGCTGAAACCGGGGCGGGGACGGCGGAGCCCGTCAGTAGCCGAGCGCCTCGTTCACGGCCTTGGCCGACGGCGGCACGGTCGCCTTCGGGCCGACGTGGTTCTCGATCGCGTCGAGGGTCTTGAGGCCGTCGCCGGTGATCAGCAGCACCGTCTCGGCGTCCGGGTCGAGCTTGCCCGTCTCGATCAGCTTCTTCGCCGTCGCCACGGTGACCCCGCCCGCGGTCTCGGTGAAGATGCCTTCGGTGCGGGCCAGCAGCCGGATGCCTTCGACGACCTCTTCGTCGCTGACGTCCTCGATCGAGCCGCCGGTGCGGTTGACGATGTCGAGCACGTACGGGCCGTCGGCCGGGTTGCCGATCGCCAGCGAGCGGGCGATCGTGTCCGGCTTCACCGGCTGGACCACGTCCTGGCCTGCGCGGAACGCGGCCGACACCGGCGAGCAGCCGGTGGCCTGCGCGCCGAACACCTTGTACGGGCTGGCGTCCACGAGACCGAGCTGGCCCAGCTCGCGGAAACCCTTGTCCACCTTGGTCAGCTGCGAACCGGAGGCGATCGGCACGACGATCTGCGGCGGGATGCGCCAGCCGAGCTGCTCGGCGACCTCGAAGGCCAGCGTCTTCGAGCCTTCCGAGTAGTACGGCCGGACGTTCACGTTCACGAACGCCCACTTCGGGTGCTCACCGGCGAGCTCGGTGGCGAGGCGGTTGACGTCGTCGTAGTTGCCGTCGACGGCGATCAGATCACCGTCGTAGACCGCGGTGGTGAGGATCTTGGCGCGCTCGAGGGTCTTCGGGATCAGCACGACCGACCGCCAGCCCGCGCGGGCCGCGGCGGCGGCCGTCGCGTTGGCCAGGTTGCCGGTCGACGGACAGGCGAGCACCTCGAACCCGAACTCGCGGGCCGCGGCCAGCGCGACGGCGACGACGCGGTCCTTGAACGAGTGCGTCGGGTTGCCGGTGTCGTCCTTGACCCAGAGGCGCTTGAGGCCGAGCTCCTTGGCGAGGCGGTCGGCGCGGATGAGCCGGGTCGCGCCGGGCTCGGTGTTCGGGATCTCTTCGACGTTGGACGGAACCGGGAGGAGCTTCTTGTAGCGCCAGATGTTCTTGGGGCCGGCCTCGATGTCTTCGCGGCGGACGCGGCCGAAGTCGTAGGCGACCTCGAGCGGCGAGAAATCCTCGGCGGAGACGAACTCCGGGGCGAGCGGCTGCCGGTGGCCCTCTTCCTTCGACACCAGTTCGACGGCCGGACCGAGATCCGGGGTCTTCGTGGTGGAGGTCGTGCCGAGGGTTGCGGTCATCGCGAGGTTCCTTTCCTCATCTGCCCCGCCGAAGCGGGCCGGAATTGGCACCGTGGTCGTCAGCTACCCCGCGATCGCGGGATGACAGGCTGTACGCCGGTTGCCGGGGCTTCGTCGGGCCGTTCCCTCTGCCCCTCTGGATGAGCGGTATTCGGTTGTCGGTGCGCGCCAACGAGCGCGCCGCCTCCAGGACACCGTACGACATGGCGCTCACGCTGTGCCATGCCGGCCGCTCGACATCACCGGAGCGGGCGCACGGCAGCGCAAGTGAGAGGATTCACCCGTGACCGCGCAAGCCACCGCCCCGGCCCCGCTGCACCTGGTCCTGGGTGAGGAAGAACTGCTGATCGAGCGCGCCGTCCGCGAGACGCTCGCCGCGGCCCGCGCGATCGACGCCACGGCCGAGCTGACCCGGGTCCGGGTGTCCGATCTCACAGCCCCCGAGCTGGCCGAACTCGTCAGCCCGTCGCTGTTCAGCGAGGGCCGCGTGATCGTCCTGGAGTCGGCGCAGGACATCTCGCAGGAGCTGGCCGACGCGATGGCGTCCTACCTGAAGGACCCGGCGGACGGCGTCGTGCTGGTCGTCGTGCACACCGGCGGCGGCCGCAGCAAGGCGGGCAAGACGCTCCCGGCAGCATTGAAGAAGGCCGGCGCCGAGGTCACGGAGTGCCCGAAGCTCACCAAGCCGGCCGAGCGCGAGCAGTTCGTGCGGCACGAGGTGCGCCGGGCGGGCGGCAAGATCGACCCGGCCGGAGTCGCCGCGCTGATCGAGGCCGTGGGCTCCGACCTGCGGGAACTCTCCTCGGCCGCGATGCAGCTCGTCGCGGACGCGGGTGGGTCCGTCGACGCGGACGCGGTCCACCGCTACCACCGCGGCCGCGCGGACGTGACCGGGTTCGCGGTCGCGGAGAAGGC
The DNA here is from genome assembly GCF_030182635.1 of Amycolatopsis ponsaeliensis. NCBI lineage: Bacteria > Bacillati > Actinomycetota > Actinomycetes > Pseudonocardiales > Pseudonocardiaceae > Amycolatopsis > Amycolatopsis ponsaeliensis. The sequence goes on along the minus strand of NZ_JAPZLD010000006.1, from coordinate 114,446 downwards.
CGTGAGCGGCGACCGTTCGGCGGCCCTGGAGTCACTGCGCTGGGCGATGCAGCTGGGTGTCCCGCACGTCCTGGTCGCGGACGCACTGGCCGACGCGGTCCGCACGATCGCCCGGGTCTCGGGCGCGGGCCGGGGCAACCCGAACCAGCTGGCCGGCGAGCTGGGCATGCCGCCGTGGAAGATCCGCAAGGCGCAGGGCCAGGTCCGCGGCTGGAACCAGGACGGCCTGGCGACGGCGATGCGCGTGGTGGCGAGGCTGAACGCCGAGGTCAAGGGCGTGGCGGCGGACCCGGGCTACGCGCTGGAACGCGCGGTCCTCCAGGTGGCGGCCGCCAAGGGCGACCGCTGACCGCTCTTCCGGCTCGGAATCGCGCGAGTGCCGGTCCGCGCTCGCAAGCGCCCGCCGGCGGGGCCGCCTACGCCACGCGCGCTACGGCCACTGGATGATCGACGACGCCGCCATTCTCCCGCGCCCGCAGCTGCGCCGACAGCCTCAGGTCTCCTACGCCCGCAGCTGCGCCGACGGCCTCAGGTCCGGTGCTCGCAGCACCGCCCTCCACCGCGCGAAGCCGCCCCCGGGCATGAAGAAAGCCCCGGCCGAAGCCGGGGCTTTCCCAGAAATCAACCAGCTCAGAGCGCGTTGACGCGCTTCGCCAGCGCCGACTTCTTGTTGGCGGCCTGGTTGGCGTGGATGACGCCCTTCGAGACGGCCTTGTCCAGCTTCTGGGCGGCGTCGCGCTGCAGCTCGGCGGCCTTCGCCTTGTCGCCGGCGTCGGCGGCTTCGCGGACCTTGCGGATCGCGGTCTTCACCGAGGACCGGATCGCCTGGTTGCGCTGACGCGCCTTCTCGTTCGTCGTGATGCGCTTGATCTGCGACTTGATGTTGGCCATAGGGCAACTCCTGTTTCACTCGGTGAGATTCGCCGCCGCGCTGAAGTGGCCCCGCTCGCAAGAGCAGGTTTCCTCCATGACGGAATGCCGCACGGGCAGCGAGCGACAACTTTAACAGCCCAGCTCGGACGGCCCGCGACCGCGTCCGGCAAGACCCCGATCACCAGGAGTACGGTGGACGACGGTCAGTGCCTAGGGTTCCGTCGCCGGTCCGCGCGCTCCGCACCACACAACCAGGACCCGGCGAGTCTGGTCCGAGCGGCACCATCGGCGGGCCCGGACGGCCGGTCGTTCATCTGACGGGGCAAAAGCCTGGAGGACCCGGTTTTCGCGCGCGCGAAAACCCGTAAGGGGTCCCGTGAACACCACCGCCTTGTCCTTCGTCCTCATCGCCGCCGTCGTGCACGCCGCGTGGAACCTCGCCGCCAAGCGGATCTCCTCCGGCGGCACGCAGTTCGTCTGGCTCTACTACACGGTTTCCGCCGTCGTCCTGCTGCCCGTGACGGTCGTGCTGCTGGTCGTCGAGCCGCAACGTCCACAGTGGAGCTGGCTGCTGGCCGCCGTGGGCACGTCGGTGCTGCACGTCGCCTACGGCATCGTCCTGCAACGCGGCTACCGCGTCGGCGACCTCTCCGTCGTCTACCCCGTCGCGCGGGGCACCGGGCCGCTGCTGTCGGTGCTGGCGGCCGTCCTGGTGCTCGGCGAACGGCCCGGCTGGCTCGGGCTGCTCGGCGCGTTCCTGGTGATCACCGGGGTGCTGGTGATCAGCACCGGCCGCGGCGCCGGTGCGCACGACCCGGCCGCCGCGAAGGCACGGCGCGCGGGGATCCTGTACGGCCTCCTGACCGGCGCCACGATCGCCGGCTACACGCTCTGGGACGCGCACTCGGTGACCGGCATCGGCATGCCGCCGGTCGTCTACTTCGGCCTCGGCTCGGTGCTCCAGAGCGTCATGCTCGTGCCCGGCGCGCTGGCCGGCCGCGACGAGGTGGCCCGGATCTGGCGTGAACAGCGTCGTGAAGTGCTGATCGTCGCGCTGCTGTCGCCGCTGGCCTACATCCTCGTGCTGTTCGCGCTCACGATGGCGCCGGTCAGCCTGGTCGCGCCCGCCCGGGAGCTGAGCATCGTGCTCGGCGGCCTCGCCGCCTGGCTGGTGCTGGGCGAACGCGACGCCGCGCGGCGGCTCGCCGGGTCGGTGATCGTGCTGTCCGGGATCGCCGCGATTGCGGCCGCCTGAGCGCGTCCGGTAGGGATGGTCGGATGGAAGTCCTGAAGAGCCGGCTGCTGATCCGCCCGCGCGACGTGGCCGCCGCCACGGCGTTCTACCGCGACACCCTCGGCCTGGCCGTGGAGCGTGAGTTCCCCGGCGGCACGGTGTTCTTCCTCGGCCACGGCTCCCTGGAGGTCTCCGGCCGGGGCGAGACGGGCTCGTCGCCCGATCTGGTGCTCTGGGTGCAGGTCCGGGACCTGGCCGGCACCATGGCCGGCCTGAAGGCGAAGGGCCTGGAGCCGGTGCGGGACGCCCAGCGCGAGCCCTGGGGCCTCGACGAGGCCTGGATCGCCGACCCGGACGGCACGCGGATCGTGCTGGTCGAGGTGCCCGAAGGCCACCCGATCCGCACGGACACCCGCTAGGCGGGCTTGACGGCGCGCAGCTGCGCGGCCAGCGCCGCGAAGCCGGGCGGCTCCCAGGTCCAGGTCTGCAGGTCGGCGAAGCCCGCTTCGGCGGCTTCGTCGGCCAGGACGTGCCTGCTCACGGGCAGCCACTTCTCGTGCGCGGACAGCAGCAGCCGTCCGCCGGGGCGCAGCACCCGGACCAGCTCGGCGAACCCGGCCGCGCGGTCGTCCCAGAGCATGACGTTGTTGACGGTCAGCACGACGTCGACGGACCCCTCGGGTTCGCCGGTGTGCGCCGCCGACCCTTCGCGCAGCTCGACGCGGTCGCCGCAGCGCTCCTGGCAGAGCCCGAGCATCTCGGGGGAGGGGTCGACGCCGATGGTGCGCCCGGCCAGCCGCGCGGCGGCGTCCAGGCCGACGCCGGGGCCGGGGCCGACGACCAGGACGGTCTCGTCCGGCTCGATCCGGGCGAGGTCGACGATGCGCTGCTCGGTGGCGGCGTTGCCCCGCGCCATCACCCAGCCGCCGAGGCGGCCGAGCGCTCCGGAGGGGTGACCGAAGACACGGTCGAGGACGCGGGCGAAGCCGCCTGGATCCGGCTGGGGAGGTGGTGCCGGCTGGTGCGATGTGCTCATACTTCGAGGGCACCACGGATCAGCTGGCCTCGCATCGGGGATGACCCCCACCCGCACCCGGAGCGCCATGGGAGCATAGAGGTGGCCATCCCCGACTTTCCGAGGACTCATTCGAGTGACGACGTTCGCCGACACCACCTTCACGCCTCCGGAGCTCATCCGGAACTTCTGCATCATCGCGCACATCGACCACGGCAAGTCCACCCTGGCCGACCGCATGCTGCAGCTCACCGGCGTCGTGGAAGAGCGGGCCATGCGCGCGCAGTACCTCGACCGGATGGACATCGAGCGCGAGCGCGGGATCACGATCAAGGCGCAGAACGTCCGGCTGCCCTGGCAGGTCGACGGGCAGGACCACGTCCTGCACATGATCGACACCCCGGGCCACGTCGACTTCACCTACGAGGTCTCCCGGGCGCTGGAGGCGTGCGAAGGCGCTGTCCTGCTGGTCGACGCCGCGCAGGGGATCGAGGCCCAGACGCTGGCCAACCTGTACCTCGCGCTGGAGAACAACCTCCAGATCATCCCGGTGCTCAACAAGATCGACCTGCCCTCGGCCGACCCCGACAAGTACGCCGGTGAGCTGGCCCACATCATCGGCTGCGAGCCCGACGACGTCCTGCGGGTCTCGGCCAAGACCGGCATGGGCGTCGGCGCGCTGCTCGACGAGGTCGTGAAAATGGTTCCGGCGCCGCAGGGCGACGCGGACGCGCCGGCCCGCGCGATGATCTTCGACTCGGTGTACGACACCTACCGCGGCGTCGTCACCTACATCCGGGTCGTCGACGGCAAGATCACCCCGCGCGAGCGCATCAAGATGATGTCCACCGGCGCCACCCACGAGCTCCTGGAAGTCGGCATCATCTCGCCGGAACCGAAGGCCAGCAAGGGACTCGGCGTCGGCGAGGTCGGCTACCTGATCACCGGCGTGAAGGACGTCCGCCAGTCGAAGGTCGGCGACACCGTGACGTCCGAGCGCCACGGCGCCAAGGAAGCGCTGGCGGGCTACCGCGAACCGAAGCCGATGGTCTACTCCGGACTGTATCCGGTGGACGGTTCCGACTACCCGGAGCTGCGCGAGGCGCTGGACAAGCTCCAGCTCAACGACGCCGCGCTCGACTACGAGCCGGAGACGTCGGTGGCGCTGGGCTTCGGCTTCCGCTGCGGCTTCCTCGGCCTGCTGCACCTGGAGATCACACGTGACCGTCTCGAGCGCGAGTTCGGCCTCGACCTGATCTCGACGGCGCCGAACGTGGTCTACGACGTGGTCCTGGACGACGGCAAGGAAATCCACGTCACCAACCCGTCGGACTGGCCGACCGGCAGCAAGATCGACAAGGTGCTGGAGCCGGTCAGCAAGGTCAGCATCCTGGCGCCGTCGGAGTTCATCGGCACGATCATGGAGCTGTGCCAGAACAAGCGCGGCCAGCTGCTCGGCATGGACTACCTGTCCGAGGACCGCGTCGAGCTGCGCTACAACATGCCGCTGGGCGAAATCATCTTCGACTTCTTCGACACGCTGAAGTCGCGTACGCGCGGCTACGCGTCACTGGACTACGAAGAGGCCGGCACGCAGGCGGCGGACCTGGTCAAGGTGGACATCCTGCTGCAGGGCGAGGGCGTGGACGCGTTCTCCGCGATCGTGCACAAGGAAGACGCCTACAACTACGGCAACCGCATGGTGAACCGGCTCCGCGAGCTGATCCCGCGGCAGAACTTCGAGGTGCCGATCCAGGCGGCGATCGGTGCGCGGATCATCGCCCGCGAAACGATTCGCGCGATCCGCAAGGACGTTCTGGCCAAGTGCTACGGCGGTGACATCTCGCGGAAGCGGAAACTGCTGGAGAAGCAGAAGGAAGGCAAGAAGCGGATGAAGACCGTGGGCCGGGTGGAGGTCCCGCAGGAGGCCTTCGTCGCCGCACTGTCCACTGAGGACTCGGGCAAGAACAAGAAGTAACGCTTTCGAGTGAATGGCGGCCGCGGGACTCCCCGCGGCCGCCATTTGTGTCGGTGCCTTCTGGTGTGCTCTGGTCAGGGCAACGAAAGGAGAGCACGATGAACGACATCCGGTGCGTGGAGGAACTGAAGCAGGACGGTTCGACGTGGTTGCCGCGCCGTTCTCGATCCGGTTGTCCGACCAGCTCGAACTGCAACCGGATGTCTTGGTCGGCCGGATCGAAGACTTCACCGAGGACGATCTGCCGGCGCCACCGGTACTGGCGGTCGAGGTGCTGTCGCCGAGCACCGCGATCCACGACCTCAACACCAAGAAGGCGGTTTACGAACGGCTCGGCACAGCCAGCTACTGGGTGATCGATCCGGAGGAGCCCGCGCTGACGGTGTTCGAGCTGGACGAGGACGGTCACTACCAGCAGGTGGCCAAGGCCGCGGGCGACGAGATCTTCGAGGCCGAGCGGCCGTTCCCGATACGGATCGTGCCGAAAGAACTGCTGGGCCGGCTCGGCTGACCGCGACTCAGCGGATGCGGGGCGTGCCGCGGAGCTGGGCGTGCAGCTGCCGGTGGCGCAGTTCCTTCCGCACCCGGTCGATCACCGCGTCGAACAGGGCCGGGTCGAGGATCGCCGTCTGGTCGAACTGCCGTCGCTGCGGTGGTGCCGGTGCGAGACGGCCGCGGGGTGCATAGCGCTGCACGGAGCTCTCGACGCCTTCGCCGGTGACCAGGTCGACCCAGAGGGCGTCGCGCAGGTAGCCGTCTCCGAACCGGGCCGAACGGCGCGTCGAGACGTCGGCGATCTGCGACCACGGGATCACTCGCGTGCTGAGCGTGCCCGCCGGCACGCGGAGGCCCTCGTCGCCGAAGGTGAGGTCGCGCAGGCCCGCCAAGCCGCGCTTGAGCATGCGGGCGCGCGAGAGGCGGAAGGCCACGACAGCAATGAGCACGGTCGCCGCGTAGGCGCCGCCGATCAGCCACGGCGAGAGGCCGCGCACCAGACCGGCGACGAGCGCCGCGCCGAAACCGGCGTCGGCGACGAGGAGCACGCCGATCAGCATCTTGACCGGCGTGGTGACGCGGGAAGGGGACTCGGACAACGGGTCGACTCCTGGGGCCGGGTGGGTCAGGGGTTGCCGATGATCCGGTCGGCGGTCACGAACACCGCGACCCGCCGCTCTTCGGCCATCACGCGGTCGTACTCGTCCCAGTTGTCGTGGGTGCCGGTGGCGGCGACGAAGACGTCGCGCAGGAGCTTCGGCAGGCCCGCGGGGTCGAAGGCGGGATCGGGGTCGTCCGGCCCGACGAGGTGGGTGGCGCCGGTGACGGAGACCCAGTTCCAGCCGCGCCGGAAGGTCACGGTGGCGTGCCCGGCCCGCCGCAGCAGCGCGAGCTTGTGCGCCCGCCCGACGGCGACGTACGCGACACCGGGCGCACCGGTCACCGGGTCATCGAAGACACCGGCGTTGACGATGGAGGAGTGAACGGTGCCATCGGCGCGCGTGGTGGACACGGTGGCCAGGCCGTTCTCCCGCAGCGACAGGGTGCGAACCTGCTCGAGATCAACGCTCATGCCCCAACCTAACCCGCCGGGCGAACCCCGTGTTCCGGTTTCACCGGGTGAAGTGCGGTGCTGACCGTCCGCACCCGACCGGGAAAATCGCTGTCCGATCGCCGGAGCACAGTGCTAGACAGCCGGAGTGCACGACACCCTGGACTTCCCCGACCTGCTGCGGCTGATCGACCGGCGCGGCGCCGCCTTCCGCGCCGCGGTCGCCGCCGCGCCCAGCCTCGACGTGCCGGTGCCGACCTGCCCCGAGTGGACGCTGGCCGACCTCGTCCGGCACCTGGGCGAGGGGCGCCGGGCCTGGGCGGCCACCATCGCCGCCGGGCCGGACGCCACGGCCAAGGCCGCACCACCGAAGACCGCGCCTCAGGAGCGCGAAGCCCTGCTGGACTGGTTGGCCGCGGCGACGCGGGAGCTGCTGGACGCGTTGCGGGAGGCGGGCCCGGATCGCCGGTGCTGGGCGTGGTGGGGCAAGTCGCAGACGCCGCTGACCTGCGCTGGTGTCGCCCGGCGTCAGCTCCACGAGATGGCGGTGCACACCTATGACGCCCAGGTCGCCGCGGGCGTGCCCGAGCCGGTGCCGGCCGAGGTGGCCCTCGACGGCGTCGAGGAGTTCCTGCTCACCTTCTGCACGACGACGGTCGCGTGGCCGCACGAGCCCGCGGCCGCCGACTACCACGCCACCGAGGGCCGCTCCTGGCGCAACTGGCTTTCCGCCGACGGCTCCCGGGCCGCCCGCGTGATCGCGCCCCCTGCCGAGGGGGACGCGGCCACCGCGTCCGCCCGGGGGACGGCCAACGAGCTGGTTCTCGCCTTGTACGGCCGTATCCCGCTGGACTCCCTCGAGCTCGGCGGCAGCCGGCGGCTCTTCGACCAGCTCATCGACTGGGACCCGGAGCAGTAGGTCAGCAGGCGCCGTTGTCGGTCCACACTCCCCACTGGCCCGTCGTGCCCGGCTCCTCGCCCTGCGTCCACCACTTCGCCGTCCACTTGTGGGCGTTGTGCGACACGACGTTCCCGCCCGTGTACACCTGCGAAGCGCTCCACGCCGGGTCCGCGCACGTGCCCGGGTTCGTGGTCCCTCCCGTGTCCCACGAAACCTGCGACGACCGGTAGAAGTTGATCGACTGCGCCACCCAGCGCGGGGCCTGCGCGCCCAGCCGGGTCCGGAACGCCGTCCAGTCGTGCGTCGACCACGGCGACCAGCCCAGCTCGGCGTGCGCCGCCAACCGCGGGAACGCCAGGTAGTCGATGTCCGAAGGCGTCACCACCGTTTCCGCCCACAGCGGCGACTCCACCCCGCGGACAGCGGCCTCGCCCACGCCCGACAGGTACGCGCCCGGGTTCCAGCCGTACGCGTCCTGGACCTCGATGTAGCCCGCCCACGACAGGCCGATCGGCGTCGAGCTGTTGTACTTCATGTCCAGGTACGCCTTGTTCGCCGGCGACATGATCACCTTGCTGCCGCGGGAGACCGCCGCCGACACGCCCGCGTCCGATGTGGACGTTCCCCAGAACTGCGGCGACGCCGAAGCCGGCAGCGTGGCCTTCGCGATGTCGTGCCAGCCCACCACCGACTTGCCCGTCGCCGCCACCAGGGGGAGCACCTTGTTCACGAACGTCACGTAGTCCGCCGCCGACGTCGATTGGGCTTCGTCGCCGCCGATGTGGAGGTACGGGCCCGGCGTCAACGCCGCCAGTTCGCGCAGGACGTCGGCGATGAACGTGTATGTGATGTCCTTCGAGATGCACAGCGAGCTGTAGCCGACCGCGGTGTCGGTGCGCAAAGCAGGCGCCACCCCGTTGCAGTTCAGCTCCGCGTACGACGCCAGCGCCGCGTTCACGTGCCCCGGCATGTCGATCTCCGGGATCACCGTGATGTGCCGCGAGGCCGCGTAGGTCACGATGTCCGTGTACTGCGCCTTCGTGTAGTAGCCGCCCGCGCCGCCGCCGACCTGCGTGCTGCCGCCGTACGTCGCCAGTCGGGGCCAGCTGTCGATCTGGATGCGCCAGCCCTGGTCGTCGGCCAGGTGCAGGTGCAGGTTGTTGATCTTGTACTGGGCGAGCTGGTCGATGTACCGCTTGACCGTCGCCACCGGGTGGAAGTGCCGGGCGACGTCGAGCATCGCGCCGCGGTAGCCGAACCGCGGGTAGTCGACGATCGTCGCGCCCGGGACGCTCCACGGGCCCGTCTGGAGAGAGGGGCTTTCGACGCGGCCCGGCAGCATCTGCCGCAGCGTCTGGACGCCCGCGAAGAGCCCGTCGGCCGTCTGGGCGCGCAGGGTGACCGAGGACGCCGTCGACACGAGCTGGTAGCCCTGCGTGCCGACGGACGCGGGCGCGCCGCTCAGCAGCAGCGCGATGCTGTCGGACGGCACGGACGCCGGCGCGTCGGACACCGGCAGCGCGAAGCCGGTCGACGGCCGCAGCACGCCGGCCAGGTAGTCGCCGACCTGCTTCGCGGGCGCCGAGCCGGCTTCGGTGACGATCTTCGTCGTCGAGACGAGCGGGAAGGTGACCCCGGCCGCCGGGGTCACCGAGGCCGGCACGGGCACGATCGACTGCAGTGCCGGCGTGGCCGCCGCGGCCGGTGCCAGCTGGGCGGCGGTCGTACTGGCGCCGACCAGCGCCAGTACGGCGAGCGCGCGGGCGAGACGCCGCGCGAAGGGAGTCTTCACCGGGGACCTCCTGGCGGGAAGGGCGCGACATCGCCGTCGCACCTGCCCGGATCGTCGCATTTCTACCGACGATGGTCTAGACCAGATAGGGTGGTTAGGCTCGCGTGGTGCAGCGGGACTTCGAGCCGGGATCGCCGTTCGCGCTGCTTTCCGGCGGCGAGACGGCCGTCTGGTACGCGTACATGAAGGTGCACCTGCGCCTGGAGTACGAGCTGAACCGGCAGCTGCGGGCGGACAGCGGCATCTCGCTGGCCGACTACCACGTGCTGGTCGCCCTGACGAGCGAGCCCGGTGGTCGGATGCGGGTCACCGACCTCGCGATCCGCATCGGCTGGGAGCGCAGCCGGCTCTCGCACCACCTGAAGCGGATGCGCGAGCGCGGTCTGGTGGAAACCGGCGCCCATCCCGAGGACCGCCGGGCCGTCGACGTGGAGCTGTCCGAGGTCGGCTGGGAGACGCTGCGCCAGGCCACGCCGGAGCACGTCGAGTTCGTGCGCAAGGCTTTCCTGGACGCGCTCGAGCCCGATGAGCGGGCGCGGCTGGCGACCTCGCTCGAGCAGGTCTACGACGCGCTCGTCGAGCACGGCAGCCTGCCCCGGCCGGCGGACCACCCCTGATCCCAGTTGCGTGATGTTTCACGTAATGTGGCGTTCGGTCCGCTCGAGAAAAGGGGTGCGCGATGGCGACGGTGGCCGAGCTGATGGAAGCCAACCTGCTCCAGGTCTTCAACGAACGTGACGACGAGCGGCGCGCGAAGGCGATCGCCGCGACGTACGCCGCCGACGTCACGTTCGCCGATCCCGAAGGGGTGGCGACCGGGCACGGCGAACTGGCCGCCAAGGCCAAGGGCCTGCTGGACCAGTCGCCGGGGTTCGTGTTCGCCGCGGCCGGTCCGGTGCTGGTCAACCACGACCTGGGGCACCTGGCCTGGGCTTTCGGCCCGGAAGGCGCGCCGCCGGTCGTGCGGGGGATCGATGTCGCCCTCGTCGAAGACGGGCGCATCAAGAAGCTCTACACCATGCTGCTGCCGGACTGAGCCGATTAGGGTCGGGGGCATGTTCGACGAGCTGACGTTCCCGGTCATCGCCGCCCCGATGGCGGGCGGGCCGACCACGCCCGAGCTGGTCGCGGCGGTCACCGAAGCCGGCGGCTTCGGCTTCCTCTCGGCGGGCATGCTCACCCCCGCGGCGCTCGCCGCGCAGATCGGCCGCACGCGGGAGCTGACCGGCGGCGAGTTCGGGGTCAACCTCTTCGTCCCGCAGCTCGACACCGGCGCCGACGTCTCCGCGCACCGCGAGCGGCTTCAGGCTTTCGCCCGCGAGTACGACGTCGAGCTCGGCGAACCGAAGTGGGACGACGACGCGTACCCCGCGAAGCTGGACGTCGTGCTCGAGAAGCGGATCCCCGTCGTCTCGTTCACGTTCGGGCCGCCGTCGCCTTCGGACATCGTCAGGCTCAAGGAGGCCGGCTGCGCGGTGGTCGTCACCGTGACCACCCCGGAAGCTGCACAGCGGGCCGCGGACCTCGGCGCCGACGCGCTCGTCCTGCAGGGTTTCGAAGCGGGCGGGCACCGGTCCCTGTTCACCGACGACGCGAGCCGGCCCGGCGGCGGCGCCGAATACGGGGTCCTTGCCCTGCTGCGGCTCGTCGCCGCCCACGTCGACCTGCCGCTGGTTGCGGCCGGAGGCCTGGTGCACGGCGCGGACGTCGCCGCCGTGCTCGCCGCGGGAGCCGTCGCCGCCCAGCTGGGCACGGTCTTCCTGCGCGCCGACGAAGCCGGGACGTCCGAGGCCCACCGCAAGGCCCTGGCGCTGGCCGAGCGCGAGACGGCCTTCACGCGTGCCTTCAGCGGCCGCCCGGCGCGCGGGCTGGTCAACAAGTTCATGGACGCGCTGTCCGAGGGCGCACCGGCGGCCTACCCGCAGCTGAACAGCCTCGCCGGGCCGGTGCGCAAGGCGGCGGCGAAGGCCGGCGACCCTGAAGCGATCTCGCTCTGGGCCGGCCAGACCTACCCGCTCGCCTACAACGCGTCGGCCGCCGTCATCCTCGAACGGCTGAAGGTCGAGGCGCGCGACGCCGCCGCCCGCCTCGACCGGATCCGCTAGCTGCTCTTTTCGGCAGGACCGTCAGTGCGGTTCAGCAGCGAGTGCCGCCGGCTGTAGAGGAAGTAGATGACCATGCCGATGGCGAACCAGATCGCGAACCGGATCCAGGTCGCCGGCTGCAGGAACGTGATCAGCCAGATCGAGAACACGATGCCGATCGCCGGGACCACCGGCATGCCCGGTGTCTTGAACGTCCGCGGCAGGTCCGGCTGCTTGTAGCGCAGCACGATCACCGCGACGCAGACGACGACGAACGCGAGCAGGATGCCGATGTTCGTCAGCTCCGCGGCTTCGCCGATCGGCAGCACCCCGGCGATGATCGCGGACGCGCCCCCGAGGATCCACGTCATCCGGCTCGGCACCTGGCGCTTCGCGTTCGTCTTCCCGAACCACGCCGGGAGCAGGCCGTCGCGGCTCATCGAGTAGCCGACGCGGGTGGCGCCCATCAGGAACGTGAACAGCACGGTGAGGATGCCGATGATGGCGCCGATCGCGATCACCGTGGCCAGCCCAGAGAGGCCGACCGACTTGAACGCCGTCGAGAAGCCGCTCTTCGGGTCGATCTCGGTGTACTTCTGCATGCCGGTCAGCACCAGGCAGGCCAGCACGTACAGCACCATCGAGATGGCCAGCGAGTAGATGATCGCCTTCGGCATGTGCCGCGTCGCGTCCTTGGACTCCTCCGCGGCGGTGCTCATGGCGTCGTAGCCGAAGACGGCGAAGAAGACCGTCGCCGCGCCGGTCACCGCGCCACCGAAGCCGGCCGGGGCGAACGGCGTGTAGTTGCCGGTCTTGACGTAGAAGAAGCCGACCAGGATGACCACCAGCACGATCAGGACCTTGATCCCGACCATCACGGTCTCGAACCGGGCGGCGCTGCGGATGCCGCGGTTGAGCAGGTAGGCGATCAGCAGGCACAGCAGCATGGCGAACAGGTCGACCTTGTGGCCGGGTCCGGTGCCGGGCGCGCCGAGCATCCAGGCGGGCAGGTCGAGCCCGAGCTGGCCGAGCAGGAAACTGAAGTAGCCGGAGATGCCGATCGCCACCACCGCCACGATCGCGGTGTACTCCAGCAGCAGGTCCCAGCCGATGAACCAGCCGACGACTTCGCCGAGCACCGCGTAGCCGTAGGTGTAGGCCGAACCGGCCTTCGGGATCAGGCCCGCGAACTCGGCGTAGGAGAACGCGGCCGCGGCGCTCGCGATGCCGGCGATGAGGAACGAGATCAGCACGGCCGGGCCGACACCGGGGATGCCCGCCGAGTCGTCGCCGTGCGCGACGCTGCCGGCGAGGGCGAAGATCCCGGCGCCGATGATGCCGCCGATGCCGATGGCGGTCAGCTGCCACAGGCCCAGGGTGCGTTTCAGGCCACCGGCTTCGCTGGTGTCCTGGATCTGGTCGATCGGCTTGCGCCGGAAGATGCCGGAGCCGGAACTGGAACCCAAGCCTCCTGGAGCGGACATCATCGTCTCCCGAACGTCGCGGTGGAGGGCCCGGATCACGGACCCAACGCCGGAACCTACCGCCAACTCCGCGTGAAGACAGTGTGAGCCGTTCAGCCCGCCGCGGTGTCTTCGCTCACGGCCTCCGCCGCCGTCGCCACGGCGCGCTTGGCCTGAGTGGTCCGGACCGCGCCCGCCGCGAAGTAGGAGAGCAGCTCCGCGATCTCGACCGGGTCGTCCAGCTGCGGGCAGTGCCCCCAGTCCTCCCGGACGAGCAGGCGGCTGTGCGGCACCAGCGTGTGCAGCTGCCGCCCGGACGCCGCGGTGACGAGCTTGTCCTTGCCGCACGCGACGACCAGCAGCGGCACCTTCACCGAGTCGAGGCGGTAGGCGTCGGCGAGCTCCGCGACGAGCTGCCGGGCCTGCTCGAGCCGGCTCTTGGTCGCGCGGTAGTCCGGGAAGAGCGCCGTGAAGCGCTGTACCTGGGTCGCGTCGGCCGCGCCCGAGTTCGCGTAGAGCAGCCGCGGGACGACCTGCTCGGCGACCTTGCGCACGAGGAAGCCCGGCACCGGGACCGGCAGGGACGAGTACAGCCGCAGCGGCAGCGGGTAGCGCGCCACGGTCCGGATCAGCCACGAGTCGACGAACCCGGGCGCGGCGATCGACACGACGCCGGAGATCGGCAGGCGGCTGTTCTGGGCCGCGCGCAGGCTCATCGTGCCGCCGAGGGAGTTGCCGGCCAGCACGACCGAGCCGAGCACGGCCTGCTCGCGGACGACGGCGGTGGTGAACGCGTCGAGCTGCGGCAGCATCGGGCCGGGCCGCAGCGGCTGCGCGTCCCCGAACCCGGGCAGATCGACCGCGATCGCCGGGATCCCGGCGGCGGCGAGCTGTTCCAGGGCGGGACGCCACGTGTCGGCGCTGTCGCAGTAGCCGTGCAGCAGCACCAGGCGCGGTGCGCTCGGCCGGACGTGCGGGGTGGCCGCCCTGCGCCGCAGCGAGCGGCGGGGGAGCTCGGGGTCCGGGGCGGCTTCGCCGACCTCCAGGACACGGGTGCGGACACCGGCGTAGCGCCGGAAGGAGACCCGGATCGGGTCCGGGTCGCTGCTGGGCCGGCCGCCCGGTCCAGCCGAGTCGGGCCGCTTCGTCGCGGTCATGACTACAGAATACCTTGCGACTATTGGGTTTTGGTCGAACTTAGGTGCTAACGACCAGATCTCGAACTGAGTACGTTAGAGATTCACCGAATGCCGAGCCGGGCGGAACGAGAAGATCCGCCCAGCTCAGCGGCGGTCTAGCGGGTGAAGACGATCTTGCCGGCGGTGTCGCCGTCGAGCATCGCCCGGAACCCCTTAGGGGCCTCGGCGAAGGGCAGTTCGGCGCCGATCTGGGGCCGTACCCCGGTCAGGTCGAGGTAGGCGAGCAGGTCCGCGAGCTCGTCGCGGGTGCCCATGGTCGACCCGGCGACCCGCAGCTGGAGGAAGAAGACGCGCTGCAGCTCCGCGTTCGCGTCCGGGCCGCTGGTCGAGCCGGAGACCACGATGATCCCGCCCGGCTTGAGCGATTTGACCGAATGCGACCAGGTCGCCTTGCCGACGGTCTCGAACACGGCGTCGACGCGCTCGGGCAGCCGCGCGCCCGACTCGAACGTCTGGTGCGCGCCGAGGCTCGACGCGAGCGCACGCTTCTCCTCGGTGCGGCCGGTCACCCAGACCCGGAACCCGGCCGCGCGGCCGAGCTGGACCAGCGCCGTCGAGACACCGCCGGAGGCGCCCTGCACGAGCATCGTCTGGCCGGGCCGCAGCCCCGACTTCACGAAGAGCATCCGGTAGGCGGTCAGCCAGGCCGTGCCCATGGTGGCGGCCTCGGCGAAGCTGAGCGCGGCGGGCTTCGGGACGACGTTGCGGGCCGGCACGACCACCTGGTCGGCGAAGGTGCCCTGGTGCTTCTCGGTGAGCAGCGTCCGCTTCGGGTCGAGGGTGTCGTCACCCTGCCAGCCCGGCGCGTTGATCACGGAGTGGAGCACGACCTCGGAGCCGTCGTCGAGGGTCCCGGCGCCGTCGCAGCCGAGGATCATCGGGAACTGCTCGGGCTTGATCCCGACCCCGCGCAGCGTCCAGAGGTCGTGCATGTTGAGGCTGGCCGCCTTGACGTGCACCCGGACCCAGCCGTCCGGCACGTCGGGTTCGGGACGCTCGCCGACGACGAGCGAGTCCAAGGGGCTTTCGGCGTTGGGTTCCTGCGCGTACACGGCGAACATGCTTGGCAACGTACCGCCCCTGACACGCGGGGGCAGCAGGGCGCGCGTAGGCTCACACCGTGTTCAACGGGCTTGCCGACTGGTGGGACGGGGTTGAGCTCTGGCTCGCCCAGGCCTGGTTCCCGGTCCAGTTCGTGCTGGTCATGGTGGTCGTCGTGCCGCTGTGCCTGGCCGCCGCGTGGGTGCTCGACAAGCTCGTCGGGCTGTTCGCCCGCAAGCTCGCTCCGGGGCGTGACGACGACCGCTCCGACACCCCGTCCTAGGCTGGCGCACCATGTTCAACCGAAGGCGGATCACCGCCGCCCTGATCGGGCTCCTCGTACTGGTTCTCGGGGGCTGGCTGGTCAAGGACGCCGTCGGCGGCGACTCGCCCGTGTCCCCCACGCCGGGCAGTTCGGCGAGCGCGCCCCCGAAGGGCTCCGCGGCCGTCCCGGGCACGGACTCCGGGCTGCCGGTCAAGGCGCTGTCGACCTTGCCGTCGCAGGCCGGCGACACGTGGAAGCTGATCGAAAAGGGCGGGCCGTACCCGTACCCGCGCAACGACGACGTCGTGTTCGAAAACCGCGAGAAGCGGTTGCCGGGCAAGAAGTCCGGCTACTACCACGAGTACACCGTGAAGACCCCGGGCAGCGCCGACCGCGGCGCGCGGCGGCTGATCACGGGGCAGGCGCACGAGCTGTACTACACCGGCGACCACTACGGGTCGTTCGTCGTCGTGGACCCGGCCCGATGAGCGCCTCGGAGCAGGCGAAGGCCGCCGCGGAAGAGGCTTTCGCGCGGGGCGCGTACCCGCACCTGGTCAACTCGCGGCCCACTGTGGACAAGGCCAGCACGCTGAGCGCGTTCGCCGACGCACTGTCCTTTCCGGACTACTTCGGCCACAACCTCGACGCGCTGTACGACTGCCTGACCGACCTGTCCTGGCTGCCGCCGGGGGAGCACGTGCTGATCTGGCCCGGCTCGGAGGCGCTGCGCAAGACCGAACCCAAGACGTACCTGGCGATCCGCAGCGTGCTTTCGGACGCGCAGCGAGCACTCGGGCCGAGCGGCCGCAGCGCCGGTTCGTGGCGGCTCACGGTCGTGCTGCCGGACGCCTGAGCGGCGTCCGGCACCCGTCCCGCTCAGTCCTGCGGGACCCAGTTCGGCTTGCGCTTCTGGGCGAAGGCCAGGATGCCTTCCTGGCCTTCCTCGCTCGCGAAGAACTTCGCCGACAGCCCGAGCATCTCCTCGAACCCCTCCGACGGCGTCGCCGGGCGGGGGCGGCTCAGCAGCGCCTTCGTCTCGGCCAGTGCCGTCGGCCCGCCCGCCGCCAGTGCCTTCACGAAGCGGGCCACCTCCGTGTCCAGCTCGGCCGCCGGGACCGCCGAGTTCAGCAGGCCGATCTCCACCGCCCGGCGCGTGTCGAACGTGTCGCCCGTCAGGAACAGCTCGTGCGCCGCGCGGGGGTTCAGCCGCGGCAGGACCGTCAGGGAGATCACCGCCGGGACCACGCCGATGCGGACCTCCGAGAAGGCGAACGTGGCTTCCGGCACCGCGACCGCGATGTCGCACGCCGCCACCATGCCGATGCCGCCGGCGCGGGCGGGGCCGGCCAGGCGGGCGACCACCGGCTTCGGGCTGGTCCACAGCTGCTCGAGGATCTTCGGGAACTCGTTCACGCCCTGGTCGCCCGCGCCGGCGCCGCGGGCCTCCTTGAGGTCCATCCCCGCGCAGAACACCGGGCCCGTGTGGGTCAGCACGATCACGCGGACGGCGTCGTCGGCCGTCGCGGTGGTCAGCGCGGCCGACAGTTCGCGGCGCAGCTGCGCCGACAGCGCGTTGCGGTTGTGCGGGGAGTCCAGGGTGATCGTGGCGGTGCCGCCCACCACGTCGTAGTGCACCAGTTCGTCAGCCATGACCGACACCTTTACACACTTGCCCCGCCGGCCCGGTGTTACGCCGGGCACAGCCAATCGGGGTCACCCTCGCGGGCTTCGACGACGGCCGCGTCCGGGGCCGGGAAGTGCTGCTTCAGCGTGAACGCCTCGGGCGTCGGCCCGTGGACGCGCAGGTGCTTGATCTTCTCTTCGGCGTCGGCGGGCGTGGGCCGGTACCCGGCGGGCACCCACCAGAGCGCGGTCATCACGTCCTTCACGCGGTGGAACCACTCGCGGCGGCGCTTGAGGATCGCGAGGTGCTCACCGGAGAACGTGAAGGCGGCGAGGGTGTCCACCGACGTCCAGACGGACATGTTGATCAGGAGGCCGGACGTGCCGCGCACGTCCCATGCGAAGGCACGGATCGAGAGCGCGTTGTCGTCCTCGGTCTGCAGGCGCCAGACGAAGCCGGGCGCGGCGTCGGCGAGGGCGTTGACGGGCTCGAGCGCGTCGACGAAACCCTTGAAGGACGGGTCGTCGATCGGTGCTTTCATCCGGGCGATGTTGACTTCCGCGAGTTCGTACCCCATGCGGCCACCCTACGGGCGGAACCCCGCCCGCAGGGTGGCTCGCGGTCAGCCGATGGTCGTCGTGGTGAAGACCGGGCTGGGGTTGGGGAAGCAGGCGGTCGGGGCGGTGATGTCCCCGATGATGGTGCCCGCCACGGCCTTGAAGGTCAGGCCGGGATCGCTGTAGCTGGTGCCGGACAGCTTCGTCTCGATGGTGCCCGACTGGCCGGCGGTCAGGTGGGCGGTGATGGTCGGCAGCTCGAAGGTGGCGCCCCCGGCGATCGGGCCGGGGAAGCTCAGGGTCGCGACGCCGTTCGCGACCGCGATGGTCGGCGCAGTCGAGCCGAGGCCGGAGCCGCCGGCCAGGTCCGCGCTCACGTAGGTGGAGTTGGCCGGGATCGGGAACTTCAGCGCGAACGTGTTGATGTTCTTGACGGTGTTCCCGCTGACCTCGCCCGGCACCTCGTTGGGTGCCGGGTCGATGACGACGTCGAAGGCGCCGCCGGGCGCGACGGTGGCGGGCGCGGTGACGTCGGCGTCCTGGTTGAGCGACACCTGCTGCGGCCCGATGATCGGAGCGTCGGCCTGACAGTCGAAGGCGATGGTGGTGGCCGCCGAAGCCGGGGCGGCGAGGGCGATCGGAAGGGCCGCGGCCGCGGTCAGGGCAGCCAGCCGGGAAAAGTGAAGCGCTTTCATCTGTATCCACCTACCTGCGGTTTTGGAGGGGAGGAGAGCTGCGCAGCGCTTAGATAGTTACCGGCAAGTTAAGTAGAGCGTCAAGGATTTACCGTTCCCAGGCACGGTGTGTTACCAGAAATGTGAATAAGACTCGCCTTTTGGCGGTGGTGATTCTCGCGCGATCGCCCCGCGCTACCGAGAGTGGTTCAGCCCACGGGGACGCTGCACTGGCTCAGGAGGCCGAACGTCAGGGACGAACCGGTGGGCGCGCAGCAGTTCGGGCGCTGTTGTCGCGGCCGGAGGGTCGCTCCACCGAAGTCTCGCGCAGGTAGCCGGGCGAGCTGCACCCCGTGGTCCCGGCGGCGGGCGGCGCGACGGTGTAGGTGATGGCGGGCACCAACTCGGCACACTTCACGAACGCGGGCCTCGGTCCACTGGCCGCCGGGGAGCTCGTGGCCCAGCCGCGCGAGCGGGGTCGCGGCCCACCGGTCGTCGATCTCGCGGTTCGCCCGCGCGGCCGCGGACTGCGCGGCGGCCTCGTACTCGGCCCGTGTGTGCGACGGCCCGCATCCGCCGGTCAGGCGTACTGGCGGAGCAGCCCGCTCACCGCGGTGGCATACCGGCTGATGACGACGTCGGCGACGCGCGGGTCGTCGGCGAGCGGCGCCGCGACGAACGCTCGCGGGTCGGCCTCGCGGGCCAGCCGCTCGATGCGGTCCGGCAGCAGGCCCGGTGCGAGGAACCACGACGCCACCACCAGGTGCCGGACGCCGCGGGCCCGCAACCGGGCGGCGGCCGCGGGGATGTCCGGCTGGGCAGCGGAAGCGAATGCCTCGCTCACCGGGACACCCAGCCGCTCTTCCCACCGCGCCGCCAGCGAGGCGACGACGGCGTTCGCCGACGCGTTGGACGAGCCGACCGCGCTGAGCAGCACGCCCGTCCCGCGCCGGTTGGGCGCGGACGCCAGCCGGTCCAGGGCCACCGCCTCCAGGGCCCGGTCCGCGCCCAGGACGTCCGACACCTCCACGCGGAAGCCCGGGCACTCGGAAACGACCTGGTCGACCAGCGCCGGCAGGTCGACGCGCGCGTGGAACGCGCTGCCGAGCAGCAGCGGCACCACGACGGCCGTCCGGTGGCCGGCCGCGTACAACGAGCGCAGCACGTCCGTCACGTTCGGCGTGGAAAGGTCCAGGAAGGACTCGTGCACCGAAAGACCCGGCGCCTGCGCGCGCACGACGTCGACGAGTGCCCGCACGGTCGCGGCCGAGCGGGGATCACGACTGCCGTGCGCGACGGCGACCAGGGGTGGCGTCACGAGAAGCGCTCACCCACCAGGCCCGCGGCGAGGGTGTCGCCGTCCTTCGGGTCGATCACCAGGAACGCGCCGGTGCGCGGGCTGACGCCGTAGTCGTCGACGCCCAGCTCCTCGGCCAGCGTCAAGGTGACCAGCCCGATGTCGTTGAGCTCCAACGAGGCTGGTGCGTCCACACTGGACAGCTTCTGCTCGTCGAACCGCGCGTGCAGCTCGCCGGCCAGTGCTTGCACCGTGCGGGCGCCGTGCTTGACGAGCACGCGCGCGCCCGGCTTGAGCGGTTTCGACGACAGCCAGCACAGCGTGCCGGTGATCTCGTCGGTGATCCGCGGCGGCGCGTCCGCCGCGGCGATCAGGTCGCCGCGGGAGATGTCGATGTCGTCGGTGAGCAGCAGCGTCACCGACGTCCCGGCGCCGGCTTCGGCCAGCGGGCCGTCGGCGGTGTCGATGCGCTCGATGCGGCTGCGGATGCCTTGCGGCAGCACGACGATCTCGTCGCCCGGGCGGACCGTGCCCGCGGCGATCTGGCCCGCGTAGCCGCGGTAGTCCGGGTATTCCGGCGTGCGCGGCCGGATCACGTACTGCACCGGGAAGCGCAGTGCCGAGTCGTGCGGGTCGGGCGCGACCGGCACGTCCTCGAGGTGCTCCAGCAGGCTGGGACCGCTGTACCACGGCGTGCGCGAAGAGCGTGACGCGACGTTGTCGCCCTCCAGCGCCGAGACCGGGATCGCGAGCACCGAACCCCGCGCGTAGCCGAGGGATTCGGCGTGCGCGGCGAACTCTTCGGCGATCACCGTGAACGTTGCCTCGTCGTAGGCGACCAGGTCGATCTTGTTCACCGCGAGCACCAGCTGTGGCACGCCGAGCAGGGCCAGCACGGCCGCGTGCCGCCGGGTCTGCTCGATGACGCCCTTGCGCGCGTCGACCAGCAGCACGGCCAGCTGCGCGGTGGACGCGCCGGTCACCGTGTTGCGCGTGTACTGCACGTGCCCGGGGGTGTCGGCCAGCACGAACGACCGCTTGGGCGTGGCGAAGTAGCGGTAGGCGACGTCGATGGTGATGCCCTGCTCGCGCTCCGAGCGCAGGCCGTCGACGAGCAGGGACAGGTCCGGAGTGGACAGTCCCTTGTCGACGGACGCGCGCGTGACGGCGTCGAGCTGGTCGGCGAGCACCGACTTGGTGTCGTAGAGCAGCCGGCCGACCAAAGTGGACTTGCCGTCGTCGACGCTCCCGGCCGTGGCCAGGCGAAGAAGCGAGCTCATCAGAAGTACCCCTCACGCTTGCGGTCTTCCATGGCCGCCTCGGACATCCGGTCGTCGGCGCGGGTGGCGCCGCGTTCGGTGAGCCGGGACGCCGACACCTCGGCGATGACGTCTTCGACGGTGGTCGCGGTGGACTCGATCGCCCCGGTGCACGAGCCGTCGCCGACGGTCCGGTAGCGGACGGTCCGCTCGCGGACCTCTTCACCGGGCCGCGGGCCGCCCCACGGGCCTTCGGCGAGCCACATGCCGTCGCGCAGGTACACCTCGCGCTGGTGCGCGTAGTAGATCGACGGCAGCTCGACCTTCTCGCGGGCGATGTAGTTCCAGACGTCGGCCTCGGTCCAGTTGGACAGCGGGAAGACGCGGACCTGCTCGCCCGGGCGGTGCCTGCCGTTGTAGAGGTTCCACAGCTCGGGCCGCTGCCGGCGCGGCTCCCACTGGCCGAAGGCGTTGCGGAGGCTGAAGATCCGCTCCTTCGCCCGGGCGCGCTCCTCGTCACGGCGGCCGCCGCCGAACACGGCGTCGAACTTGTTCTCCGAGATGGTGTCGAGCAACGGCGTGGTCTGCAACGGGTTGCGCATGCCGTCGGCGCGTTCTTCCAGGCGCCCGTCGTCGATCCAGTCCTGGACCTTCGCGACGACCAGCCGCAGGCCGTGCCGCTCGACGACGCGGTCGCGGAACTCGATGACCTCGTCGAAGTTGTGCCCGGTGTCCACGTGCAGCAACGGGAACGGGACCGGCGCCGGCCAGAACGCCTTGATCGCCAGGTGCAGCAGCAGCGTCGAGTCCTTGCCGCCGGAGAAGAGGATCACCGGCCGGTCGAACTCGCCCGCCACCTCCCGGAAGATGTGGATGGCCTCGGATTCGAGCGCGGCCAAGTTGTCCTGTGCCGCATCGGTCGCGGGCTCCAAGGTCGTCATGCGTCCCTTCCTCAGCCGTGCAGTCCGCACTCGGTCTTCGACTGGCCCGCCCACCGGCCGCTGCGGGGGTCCTGGCCCGGCTCCACGCGAGCGGTGCACGGCGCGCAGCCGATCGAGAGGTAGCCGATCGACACCAGCGGGTTCTCCAGGATCCCGTGCTCGCGGATGTAGCCGGCGAACTCGTCGTCGGTCCACGCCGCGATCGGGTTGATCTTCACCAGGCCGTTGCGGTCGTCCCAGGTGACGATCGGGGTGTTCGCGCGGGTCGGCGCGTCGACCCGGCGGACGCCGGTGATCCACGCCGAGTAGTTCGCCAGGGTCTTGCGCAGCGGCACGACTTTGCGCAGGTTGCAGCACAGCGTCGGGTCGCGGTCGTGCAGCTTTTCGCCGTATTCCGCGTCCTGTTCGGCGACGCTCTGCTCGGCCTGCGCGTTGACGATCTTGACGTTCGGGTAGACGGCCTGCACCGCGTCCCGGGTGCCGATCGTCTCGGGGAAGTGGTAGCCGGTCTCCAGGAAGAGGATGTCCACATCGGACTTCACCTTCGCGGTGAGGTCGACGAGGACGGCGTCCTGCATGTTGGACGCGACGATGAAGTCGTCGCCGAACGTCTCGACGGTCCAGCGGATCGCTTCGTCGGCGGTGGCTTCGGCGAGCTCCTTCGAAGCGCGCTCGGCGAGGGTCTTGTAGTCGGCGGTGGCGGTCATCGGGAAACCTCCGGAAGGGACAGGCCGAGGAACTTGACCGAGAAAACCCGGCGACAACCGGAACACAGCCAGCCTGCCAGCCCCTCGCCCACCACCGCCCTCAGCGGAGGCGCTTCGCGCCGCGGTGTTGTTTGAGGGTCTTCCGGCCGGAGGTCCTCGTCGCCGCAATACGGGCAGTAGTACGGCACGGCGCGTTCGGTCGAGGTCACTGGAGGGCGCTTTCCTCGGCGCGCCCGGCCCACTGCGCGAACCGCTCGCCGGCTTCGCGTCCGGTGACGTAGTTGCGCACGACGCGCTCGACGTACCCGGTCAGCTCCGACGCGGTCACCTTGTGGCCGCGCAGCTTCCGGCCGAACCCGGCGTCGAGGCCGAGCCCGCCGCCGAGGTGCACCTGGAAGCCTTCGACCTGGTTGCCGTCGGCGTCGGTGACGATCTGGCCCTTGAGCCCGATGTCCGCGGTCTGGATCCGCGCGCAGGAGTTGGGGCAGCCGTTGAGGTGCACGCTGACCGGCGTGTCGAGGCCGTCCTGGATGTCCGCGAGGGACTTCTCCAGGTCCGCGACGAGCTGCTGCGCGCGGGCCTTCGTCTCGACGATGGCGAGCTTGCAGAACTCCAACCCGGTGCAGGCCATCACGCTGCGCCGCCACGGCGACGGCTTCGTCTCCAGCCCCAGCTCGGCCAGCTCCGCCTGGAGCGGGGCGACCTGCGCTTCCGGGACGTCCAGCACGACGAGCTTCTGCTGCGGGGTGAGCCGGACCCGGCCGGAGCCGGCCCGCTCGGCGGCCTTGGCCACCGCGACCAGCGTGCCGCCGGAGACGCGGCCGGCGATCGGTGCCGCGCCGACGTAGAACTTGCCGTCGATCTGCGGGTGCACGCCGATGTGGTCGATCGGCACAGCCGGGTCGACCGGCGGCGGGCCGTCGATCAGCTCCCGCTTGAGGTATTCGTCCTGCAGCACCTGGCGGAACTTCTCCGCGCCCCAGTCCTTGACCAGGAACTTGATCCGGGCCCGCGAGCGCAGCCGGCGGTAGCCGTAGTCGCGGAAGATCGAGATGACGCCTTCCCAGACGTCCGGCACCTCGTCACGCGGCACCCAGGCGCCGAGGCGCTGCCCGAGCATCGGGTTGGTGGACAGGCCGCCGCCGACCCAGAGGTCGAAGCCGGGCCCGTGCTCCGGGTGGTTCACGCCGACGAAGGCGATGTCGTGGATCTCGTGGGCGACGTCGGGCTGGCCCGAGATCGCGGTCTTGAACTTGCGCGGCAGGTTCGCGTACTCCGGCTTGCCGATGTAGCGGCGCTTGATCTCCTCGATGGCCGGGGTGCCGTCGATGACCTCGTCCGCCGCGATGCCCGCGACCGGCGAGCCGAGGATGACGCGCGGGCTGTCGCCGCAGGCCTCCATCGTGGTCATGCCGGCGTTCTCGAGCTGCGCCCAGATCTTCGGGACATCCTCGATCCGGATCCAGTGGTACTGGATGTTCTGCCGGTCCGTGATGTCGGCGGTGTCGCGTGCGTACGCCTGCGAGATCTCGCCGAGCACGGTGAGCTGGCCGGTGCTCAGCACGCCGCCGTCGAGCCGGACCCGCAGCATGAAGTAGCGGTCGTCGAGCTCTTCGGGCTCCAGCGTCGCGGTGCGGCCGCCGTCGATGCCCGGCTTGCGCTGGGTGTAGAGGCCGAACCAGCGGAAGCGGCCGCGCAGGTCGCCCGGGTCGATCGCGTCGAACCCGCGGTGGGCGTAGATGTTCTCGATCCGGGCCCGCACGTTGAGCGGGTGGTCGTCCTTCTTCGACCGCTCGTTCGGGTTCAGCGGCTCCCGGTAACCGAGCGCCCACTGCCCTTCGCCGCGCTTCTGCTTGACGCGCGCGGGGCGGGCGGGGGTCTGGGGCGTGGCCATGGCGGCGTCCTCCGAGAGGCTTTTCGTGGCGGCGGAGGAACGACCGGCTCGCGGGTGTCCTCCGGCGCCGGCTGTCCAGAATTCGTGGCAGGTGGTGGCGACGGGCAGTCAGCGAACGGGTACGCAGAGGGCGCTGGCGACTCGCAGGAGGTCGACGTGGCGGCGGGCCACGAGGAGAACACCGGCATGAGTCACGGCGTCAGCGTGCCACGCGTCCACAATGTGGTCCAGCGGTGCCCGGATGGTGGGAGAAGGGTCACTCGCCTGGGAGAATGCGGTCGACCAGCAGGCCCACGACCTGCGCGTCCGAGTACCCGGCGAACGCCTCGGGCAATGTCAACCGCTCGACGGTCAGGCCGGTCAGGGCCAGATAGAGCAGCAGGACCTCGTCCCGCCCGCCGGGCAGGCCGGCAGCTTCGTGGAAGCCCACGCTCAGCTCGAAGCTCTCGCGCACAGTCGCGGTCAGCGCCGCCGCCAGCTCCGGACGGCGGTTCGCCTCCAGGCGGAGTTCGAGCAGGGCGAGGTAGGAGCTGCGGCGGGTGGTCAGCCGCGTCATCAGGTCGCCGAGCAGCGCGGCGACCCGCCCGGTCGAGGGCTCTTCGGCGCGCGGATCGGCCATCACCTCGTCCGGTGCGGACAGCCGGACGTGCACGCGTTCCCCGGCCTCGGCCAGCAGCCGGTCGCGGTCGCGGAAGTAGTTCGACGTCGTCCCCGGCGGAACGCCGGCCTCGGTGTCCACGGCGCGGTAGGTGAGCCCGCGCGCGCCGTCGCGGGCGAGGACCTCGATGGCCGCGTCCGTCAGGGCCGTCCGCCGTTCGGTGTTCTGCCGCACGAATCCTCCTTGCCCGATTCAAACCACTGTGATTAGAGTACTACAGACATAGTGGTTTGAACGAGAGGAACCGGGAATGCAGGTCAAGGGGTTCGGGGCGGGGTACCTGGTCGACGACGTCGCCGCGACCACCCGCTTCTACCGGGACGTGGTCGGGCTGCCGGTCACGGTCGAGCTGGACTGGTTCGCCAGCGTCAACGCCGGCGCACCCGGCTACGAAATCAGCTTCGTGCAGCGCGGGCACGAGTCGGTCCCGCCGGCCTACCGGGCACAGGAGACGTCCGGGCTGATGTTCGGGCTCGTCGTCGAGGACGCCGCGGCCGAGGCGAAACGGCTGGTGGACGCCGGTGTGGAGCTCGTCACGCCGGTCGTCGACGAGCTCTACGGGCAGCGGCACTTCTACGTCGCGGATCCGGACGGCGTGCTGCTCGACGTCATCGAGATGATCGCGCCCGACCCGGACTGGGCGGCGGCGAACCTCCCGGCGTCGTAAGGGACAATCAGGGGGTGCCCGTGCTGCGTCCCGACCCCGCCACCCCCATCGACCCGGCGTTGCCCGACAGCGCGCTGAAGGGGCTCGGCAGCAGAACGTTCGGGGTCTACGTGCACGTCCCGTTCTGTGCGACGCGTTGCGGCTACTGCGACTTCAACACCTACACCGCGGGTGAGCTCGACTCGGGCTCGTCGCCGCAGTCCTGGCTCGAAGGACTGCGGCGCGAGCTGGAGCTCGCCGCGAAGGTCCTGGTCGTGCCGCCCGCCGCCGACACGGTGTTCGTCGGTGGCGGCACGCCGTCGCTGCTCGGCGCCGACGGTCTCGCCTCGGTGCTCGACGCCGTCCGCGACGTCTTCGGGCTCGCTCCCGGCGCCGAGGTCACGACGGAGTCGAACCCGGAGTCGACGTCGCCGGAGTTCTTCGCGGGGATCCGCGAAGCCGGCTACACGCGGGTCTCGCTCGGCATGCAGTCGGCCGCGCGGCACGTGCTGAAGATCCTCGACCGCGTGCACACCCCGGGCCGGCCGGGCCAGGCCGCCGCCGAAGCCCGCGCGGCCGGGTTCGAGCACGTGAACCTCGACGTGATCTACGGCACGCCCGGCGAGCGCCCGGACGACCTCCTCGCGACGCTCGACGCCGTGCTTTCCGCGGGCGTCGACCACGTGTCGGCGTACGCGCTGATCGTCGAGGAGGGCACGGCGCTGGCCCGCCGCGTGCGCCGCGGTGAGCTGCCCGCGCCGGACGACGACGTGCTGGCCGCGGACTACGAAATGATCGACGCGACGCTGTCGGCGGCGGGACTGCGCTGGTACGAGGTGTCGAACTGGGCGGCTTCCGACGCCGCCCGCTGCCGCCACAACCTCGGCTACTGGCGCGGCGACGACTGGTGGGGCGCCGGGCCCGGCGCGCACAGCCACGTCGGCGGCGTGCGCTGGTGGAACGTCAAGCACCCGGCGCGCTACACGGCGCTGCTCGCCGCCGGCGACTCGCCCGCGGGCGGGCGCGAAGTGCTCACCGACGACGACCAGCACCTCGAGCGGATCATGCTCGAACTGCGCGTCGCCGAAGGACTTCCGCTCGACGTGCTGGACGAACCGGGGCTCGCGGAGGCCCGGGCGGCGGCGGCCGAGGGCCTGCTCGACGCGTCCGCTTTGGACTCCCGGGGCCGCGCGGTGCTCACCGACCGCGGGAGGCTGCTGGCCGACGGCGTGGTCCGGCGCCTCGCGGGCTGACGGGAATTAGCTCGCGGGATTAAAACTGGGGACCCGGTCGTTGCTTGTATCGAGCAACGACTTCTTTGGAGGCCCCATGGCGCGCGCGATCAGGTTCGACGAGTACGGCGACGTGGACGTCCTCCGGGTCGAGGACGTCGAGCGGCCGGCACCGGGACGGGGGCAGGTGCTCGTCGAGGTCCGGGCCGCCGGGATCAACCCGGGTGAGGCTGCCATCCGGCGCGGGTTCCTGCACGGACGCTGGCCGGCGACGTTCCCGTCCGGGCAGGGCAGCGACTTCGCCGGCGTCGTCGCGGAACTCGGCGACGGCGTCGAGGAGATCGCGGTCGGCGACGAGGTGATCGGCTTCGTGCACACGCGCTCCAGCCATGCGGACTACGTCGTGGCGGAGGCTGCGGACCTCACGCCGCGGCCGGACGGCGTTTCGTGGGAGGCCGCGGGCGCGCTGTTCGTCGCCGGCACCACCGCCTACGCCGCGACGGCCGCGGTGTGCCCGCGTGAGGGCGACACGGTCGTCGTCTCGGGTGCCGCCGGAGGTGTCGGGTCGCTGGCCGTCCAGCTCGCGAAGCTGGCCGGCGCCACGGTGATCGGCCTGGCCGGGGAAGCGAACCACGCGTGGCTGCGCGAGCTGGACGTCATCCCGGTGTCCTACGGCGACGGCGTCCTCGAGCGCATCAAGGAAGCCGCGCCCGACGGCGTGCACGCGTTCGTCGACACCTTCGGCTCCGGTTACGTGGAACTGGCCCTGCACCTGGGCATACACCCCGGGCGGATCGACACGATCATCGATTACGAGGCGGCCGCGAAGTACAACGTGAAGACCGAAGGCAACATGGCGGGAGCGTCGGCCGAGGTGCTGCGCGAGCTGAGCCTGCTGGTGGGCAAGGGGCTCCTCGACGTGCCGGTCGCGCGCGTCTACCCGCTGGACGAGGTGCGCGACGCCTACCGCGAACTCGAGCAGCGGCACACACGCGGCAAGATCGTCCTGCGGCCCTAGTTCTTCGCCGCCACGACCTTCAGGCCGGCCAGGTAGACGTCGAGAGCGAACTCCAGACGTTCGGTAGCGGTCTCGGCCGAGAAGAACTCGCCGATGTGCAGCATGTTCGGGAACGCCTCGGGGGGCAGTGACCGCATGTACGCCACCATCTGCTCGCCGCGTTTCGCCGTCTCGGCTTCGTCGATGTCGCCCCAGGTCCAGCCGCTCGCTTCGTAGGCGTACGCCTTGGCGTAGAGCGCCAGGGCGTCGCCCGCGAACGTCGCCTGCTTGAGCGTCAGGCCGCCCGCGCGCAGCAGGGCGAGCATCGCCTCGCCTTGGCGCAGCGAGCTCGGCGTGACCGGCACGGCGATGTCCCACGCCACCCGCGCGATGCCGGGGTGGGCGACCATCACCCGGATCTGGCCGCGGACCAGGTCCTTAACCTGTTCGTCCCAGCGCGCCGGGTCCGGGTCGGGGATCGGCGCTTCGGCGAGCACCGCGTCGAGCATCAGCTCCGCCAGCTCGTCCTTGTTGGCCACGTGCGCGTAGAGCGACGCGGGTCCCGTTTCCAGCTCCTGCGCGACGCGCCGCATGGTCACCGCGTCGAGGCCCTCCTTGGCCAGGATCTCCAGCGCCGTCTTCACGATCAGCTCCTGGGAGAGCGCGGGTTTCGTGGCGCGGCGGCGCGGGGCGCTGCGCCACGGCGGTGGGGGAACGGTCACGCGAACACTGTACTTGACGCGAACGCTGTTCGTAAGTAGAACTGTGTTCGTCAAACGAACAACGTTCGTAAGGGGATCTCATGACCACCACCACCGCCGAAGCCGACGTCCGCGCCGTGCTCGGCCGCCTCACCGAGGCCTGGAACTCCGCCGATGCCGCCGCGTACGGCCGGCTCTTCACCGAGGACGCGGACTACGTGACGTTCTTCGGGCTCAACTTCCCCGGCCGGGAGGCGATCGAGAGTTCGCACCGCGCGCTCTTCGAGGGACCGCTGAAGGGCTCCAAGCTGACCGGGCAGCTCGGCGCGTCGGCGAAGGTGCGGTTCGTCCGTCCGGACGTCGCTGTGGTCGTCGTGGGCGGCGGTTCCTCGGTCAGTGGTGCCGACACCGCCGACGAAGGCCGCGAGTCGACTGTCAGCTTTGTGCTCGTCCAAGAGGACGGCGAGTGGCTGATCACGGCGTTCCAGAACACGCGCGTCTCGGATCCGCGCGGGTGAAAGCGCTTGCGGAGGCGTCGGGGGTCGTCGCGCGGCCGCCGGCCGAGGTGTTCGAGGAGGTGCGGCGCCGGGTGACCGGGGGTGGTTACGCGATGCGGACGGAAGTCGACGCCGAACGGGGGTTCCTCGCGGTGCAGGGTGGCTGGTGGTACCGCGGGGAGTACCGCGTCACGGCCGATCCGGCGGGTGCGCGCGTCGAGCACCGGGTGGTCAACGCGGCCACCTGGGGACGGTGGGGAGTCCCGTTGGCCAACCGGTTCTTCGTCGGGTTCCGCGCGAAGACGGCTGCCGGTTTTGCCCGGATGCTCGAGGAAGTGGCCCTATCCGGGTAGGCGGCAGGCAGTTCCGGCGCGTAGGGTGAGTTAGGTAACCCTTAGTACTTGAACTCTGGTGGGAGTTGTCGAATGGCTGAAACACCCCGGCGGTCCGGGCGTCCCGCGGTGCGGCTACGGGTGCTGCGCACCGAGCGGCTGACCCCGCACATGATCCGGATCGTCGCGGGCGGCGACGGGATCGCCGATTTCACGCCCAACGAGTTCACCGACGCCTACGTGAAGGTGCTGTTCAAGGTTCCGGGCGTCGAGTACCCGGAGCCGTTCGACGTCCAGGAGTGCCGGGCCACGCTGCCGCGGGAACACTGGCCGCGCATGCGCTCCTACACCGTCCGGGCGTTCGACCCGCAGGCCGGCGAGCTGACCTTCGACTTCGTCCACCACGGCGACGAGGGCATCGCCGGCCCGTGGGCGGCCGCGGCCCAGCCGGGCGACGAGCTGCTGCTGTCCGGCCCCGGCGGTGCGTACGCGCCGGGATCCGAAGCGGACTGGCACCTGCTGGCCGGCGACGAAAGCGCGCTGCCTGCCATCGCGGCGTCGCTCGAAGCGCTCCCGGCCGGCGTCGCGGCGCAGGTCGTGATCCTGGTCGAGAACGCCGAGGAGCAGCAGCCGCTGGCCACGAAGGCCGACGCGCAGATCACGTGGCTGCACTGCGAGTCCGGGGGCGACGTCGCCGCGGCGGTGCGGGAGCTGCCGTGGCGCGAGGGCGTCGTCCAGGCGTTCGTGCACGGCGAGGCGGGGTTCGTCCGCGAGCTGCGGCGCTACCTGCTCGACGAGCGCGGCGTGCGGCGCGAGCTGCTGTCGATCTCGGGGTACTGGCGCGTCGGCAAGGACGACGAAGCCTGGCGCGAGGAGAAAGCGGCCGAACGGGCCCGCGAGAGGTAGCAATCCGGCCAAAAGCAGGCCGACCCCGCACGGCTGGTAACCGTTGCCGCGAAGTCTTTCGGCCGTGGCTGTGGCCGGATTGATGCCAACGGCGCAGTAACCTCGCGGGATGGCGAACCTCAAGGTGGACGTCGAGCCGGCCGAAGCCGGGTTCGACGCGGGCAGGCTTTCCCGGCTGGACACCCATTTCGACCGGTATGTCGAGGATGGACGGTTGCCGGGCTGGCTCGCGGTGGTGAGCAGGCACGGCCGGATCGTGCACGTCGGCAGCGGCGGGTGCAGCGACGTCGAAGCGGGCACGCCGGTGGAGACCGACACGCTGTGGCGGATCTTCTCGATGACCAAGCCGATCACGTCGGTCGCGGCGATGATGCTCGTCGAGGACGGCCTGCTGGAGCTGGACGACCCGATCTCGCGGTGGCTGCCGGAGTTCGCGTCGCCGCGGGTGTTCGTCAAGGGATCGGCTTTGAAGCCGTTGACCGAGCCGGCTCGCTCGCCGATCCGCGTGTGGCACCTGCTGACCCACACGGCGGGCCTGACGTACGGCTTCCACCACGGCCACCCGGTGGACGCGATCTACCGGGCGGCGGGGTTCGAGTGGGGGACGCCGCCGGGCCTGGACCTGGCGGCGTGTTCGGAGCAGTGGGCGTCGCTGCCGCTGCTGTTCCAGCCGGGTGCGGAGTGGAACTACTCGATCGCGACGGACGTCCTGGGGCGGCTCGTCGAGGTGGTTTCGGGGCTTTCGCTGGACGAGTTCTTCTCGTCGCGGATCTTCACGCCGCTGGGCATGACGGACACGGGGTTCGTGGCGTCTTCTCCTGCTCGCTTGGCTGCGCTTTACGTACCTGACCCTGCTACCGGCCGCGCGACGCGCAACGACGCGTTCGGTGCGCTCGGGAAGTCCCGCCCGGACTGCCTGTCCGGCGGCGGCGGTCTGGTGTCGTCGGCATCGGACTATTGGCGTTTCACGGAGATGCTGCTGGGCGGCGGAGCGTTCGACGGCGTCCGGTTGCTGTCGCCGCGAACGGTGTCCCTGATGGCGAGCAACCACCTGCCGGGCCACGTGGACCTGGAGGAGTACGGACGCCCGCTGTTCGCGGAGATGCCGTTCGACGGGCACGGGTTCGGGCTGGGGTTCTCGGTACTGGAGGACCCGGTCAAGGCGCGGACTTTGTCGTCGGCGGGGGAGTTCGCGTGGGGCGGGGCGGCTTCGACGGCTTTCTGGGTGGATCCGGATGAGGACTTGACGGTCGGGTTTTATACGCAGCTGTTGCCGTCGAGTACCTATCGGCTGCGGTCCCAGCTGCGGCAGCTGGTTTACCAGGCGCTGCTGGACTGAACGGGCTACGAACTCCGCTCGAAGAACGAGAAACCCGCACGCCGCCCCGGTCTTGAAACCGGGGCGGCATCGGGCGGAGCTTCGGGATGGTCACGAAGCCGAACCTCAGCCTCGGCAACCCCCTCAGCGATCACCCGACGCCCCCGCGCATAGTCCAACAGCTCCGCCACCGGACGGTTGTCCGCCGAATACACCGCAGTGAACCGCTCGAACCCGCGCTCCAACGCCGCCAACCCCAGCATGTGCAGCAGCGCCGATGCCAGCCCCACCCGACGCCATCCCGGGGCCACCGCTATCGCCACCTCCGCCATCCGCCTGCCCGTCGCCTCGTAGCGGGCCACCGCCACCCCCGGGCCCTCCGAACACCGCGCCACCAGGGCGAACCGGCGCTCGTAGTCCAGGACCGTCAGCCGCTCCAGCAACTGGGGCGTCACCCGGGGCGCCGAACCGCAAAAGCGTCTGCGCAGCGTCTCCGGGTCCGCGTTGCGGATGGCTTCGCCCAGCTCCGGCGCGTCCTGCGGGGTCAGCGGCCGGACCCATACCCGGCGGCCGTCGCGGAGGAGGAGCGTGCGGTCGAATCCCGGGGGCGGCTGCGTCACCGGGCCACCCTAGCGGCCGCCCGATCGGGCGGGGAGAAGTTCACGAAAAACGAGTACGTTGCCAGTAAAGGGTTTCCGGGGGAAAGGGCGGCCATGCGGCGGATCGGGATCGTCGGAGCGGGGCAAGCGGGACTCGTCCTCGCCCTCGGGCTGCGGCACCAGGGTTACGACGTCACGGTGTTCGCCGAACGCGCCGCCGAAGACGTGCGCGCCGGGCGGCTCGTCTCCAACCAGTGCCTCTTCCACCCCGCCCTCGAACGGGAACGCGCGCTCGGCATCGACTTCTGGGAAGCCCCGCCCATCCGCGAAGTCGCCTTCGCCGCCGCCGGTCCAGGCGCCGAGCCCGCCATCTCCTGGCGCGCCGGGCTCGACCGGCCGGCGCAGTCGGTCGATCAGCGCGTCAAGGTGGCCGGCTGGATGACCGAGTTCGCCCGCCTCGGCGGCGACCTCCGCCTGCGCCGCGTCACCCCGGCCGACCTCGACGACTGCGCCCGCGAGTTCGACCTGCTCATCGTCGCCGCCGGGCGCGGGCCGCAGTTCGACGCGCTCTTCCCGCGCGACGACGCACGCTCGCCCTACCGCGAGCCCCAGCGCGCGATCGGCATCAGCTACGTCGCCGGCACGCTCGACGCCGTACCCGGGCTCACCTTCGGCATGGCGCCGGTCGGCGAGTTCTTCCTGCTCCCCGTGCTTTCGGTCCACGGCCCCGTGCACGGCATCGGCTTCTTCGGCCTGCCCGGCGGCCCGATGGACGTCTGGGACGGCGTCGCCGACGTCGACCAGCACTACGAGACCGCGCGGAACCTGCTGCGCACGCACTACCCCTGGCAGGCGAAGCTTCTCGACGACGCGCGTCCCGTGGCGCCGACCGAGATGCTGCACGGCCGGATCACGCCGATCGTGCGGCACCCGGTCGGCACCCTGCCGTCCGGGGCGAAGGTCCTCGCGATGGGCGACACCGCGGTGACCAACGACCCGGTCGGCGGGCAGGGCGCCAACATGGCCGCCCGCGCAGCGCGGGCGTACCAGGAAGCGATCGTCGAACGCGCCGACCGGCCGTTCGACGAGGAGTTCATGCACGACGCCTTCGCCCGCTACTGGCAGCACGCGCGGCACGCGACGCGCTTCAACAACGACCTCCTGGCCCCGCCGCCGCCGCACGTTCTGGCCACTTTGGACACCGCGCAACGCGTTCCCGAAGTGGCGCACCGGTTCGCGCACCTCTTCGAGAACCCGGCCGACTACGAAGGCTGGCTGGGTGATCCCGAAGCGGCGATGGCGTACCTCCGGTGACTTTAGGCCCGCGAGCGAGGACGATCAGCTCTTCACCCGCCACTGCCGGCCCAGGCAGAGTCGGGGTGCAAGCCCATCCCGAGGAGGAACGAACATGACGGTCGACAGCCCGACGACGAAGCGGGCCGAGCGGTTCCGTGGCCAGGCGCTGGTCGCGCGGGTCAAGGAGCTCATCCACCAGGGCAACGTACGGCGGATCCGGGTCAAGAACGACGAAGGCCACACGGTGCTGGAGATCCCGGTCACGGCGGGTGTGGTGGCCGCGATCGCCGCCCCGGTGGTCACCGCGGTCGGCGCGATCGCCGCGCTGGCCAAGGAATGGACCATCGAGGTCGACCATCTGGCGACCGCCGAGGAGGCGCCGGCGGAGAAGAAGCCCGAAGAGGCCACGGGCGACTGACCGGAGGGTGGCCGGGTCTCCCCGGCCACCACGGTCTGCCCTCAGCCGAAGGGGCCCCGGTCCGGAGTGCAGACCGCGCCCCGGCCGGGCACCGAAGCGGCGACGAAGTAGCGGTCGAGGGAGGCGTCGACACAAGCGCTCTTGCCGCGCGAACCGTGGCCGTACGTGTCGAGGCTCAGCAGATGGGCGTTGGCCAGCAGCCTTTCGGTCCGCTGGGCCCCGGCGTACGGCGTCTCCAGGTCGCCCTGGCGGTTGGCGAGGAGCAGGATCGGCGCCGTCGGCCGGTTCCACGGACCGGCGTAGCGGCCGGTGTCCGAGACGTCCCACGTGGCGCACGGCAGCGTCTTGTAGACGTCGTAGGGCCCGAAGCCGCGTCCCACCAGGTCGGCCTTCCGCGCGTAGTCCCACCACACGGCGGGATCACGGGGGTTGGCCGCGTCCGAGCAGAGCGTCGCGCCGCCGCCGAGCATCGAGTCGACGTCCGGCGGGCCGCCCGCCGAGGCCGGAGCGCGGGACGCCGGGTCCGCCAGCGCCTGGAGGAACGCCGCCAGCTGCGGTGCCGCCTGGGCGTCGGTCAGGTAGTTGTGGATCGTGGCGATCGCGCTCTGGTAGGTGACGGCGATCTGCTTCCCGGCCGTGTCCGTCACGGTGATCGGGCCGGCCGCGAGGCGGTCGAGAATGGCTGAGTAGTCGAAGGCGCAGCGCGACGCGCAAGCGTCCAAAAAGGACTGAAGAGCGCGAGGCCCGTCTTCGTAGCCTTGCAGCCGGTAGCTCATCGGGCCGGCACCGGTCGCCCAGCGCATCGGGTCGTCGACGGCGTCGAGCGCGAGCGAGCCGACGCGGCCGGGGAACAGGTTCGCGTACGTCTCGCCGAGGTAAGTGCCGTACGACTTCCCGTAGTACCGCAGCTTC
The DNA here is from genome assembly GCF_030182635.1 of Amycolatopsis ponsaeliensis. NCBI lineage: Bacteria > Bacillati > Actinomycetota > Actinomycetes > Pseudonocardiales > Pseudonocardiaceae > Amycolatopsis > Amycolatopsis ponsaeliensis. Next base: position 79,590 of record NZ_JAPZLD010000006.1, on the reverse strand, counting down.
GGCTCGCCGAACGCCGCCCGCAGCCGGTCGAGGTCACGGGCGACCGTGCCGGTCGAGAGGTGGTTCGCCAGCGGGCCGGCGTTCTGTTCGCAGAGGTCGGTGACGGTCTTCGTGTCGGCGATCTGCCGCTGTTCGGCTTCGCGGGTCAGCGGGAACGTGCCGAGCGCCCGCTGGAGCACTTCGAGCTGCGACGGATCGGTGAAGCAGTGGATCTTCGAGCTCGCGCCGACGCCGCGCGGGTCGAACCCGACGATGTCGAAGCGCCGGTGCAGCTCCGGCGTCAACGCGGGGGCGAAGCGGCCGGACGAGCCGGGGCCGCCGGGGTTGTAGAAGATGGTGCCCAGCTTGTGGGCCTGATCGGTGGCGGGCAACCGGCCGACGGCGATGGACACGGTGCCGGCGGCGGGATCCTGGTAGGACATCGGGACGTCGAGGTGGCCGCACTGGTAGCCGGCCTGACAGGTGTCTTCCCAGACGATTCCGGCGGGGCTCGCCGCGGCCGCGGGCGCACTCAAGGCGACTGCGCTCGCGACGGCCCCCAGAGCCAGCGCAGCACGGAGTTTCGGAGAATTCATGGCCCTGATCGTCCCGTCACCGGGACCGGGGGCGCGCTGGTGCGCACCCCCGGAACCGGGGTAGGGCGGGCCCTACGCGGTGAGCTTCGGGATGATCTGCGACCCGTAGGACGCCAGCGTCGCCTCGCGGTCGTCGTGCATCAGGTACAGCGAGAACTGGTCCACGCCCAGCTCGGCCAGCTCCTGCAACCGTTCGACGTGGGCCGACGCCGGGCCCAGCAGGCAGAAGCGGTCGACGATCTCGTCCGGGACGAACTCCGTCGACGGGTTGCCCGCCTTGCCGTGGTGGCTGTAGTCGTAGCCCTCGCGCTCGCGGATGTAGTCCGTCAGCTCCTTCGGCACCGCACCGGAAGATCCGTAGCGCGCCACCAGGTCCGCGACGTGGTTGCCGACCATCCCGCCGAACCAGCGCAGCTGCTCGCGCTGGTGCGCCAGGTCGTCCCCGACGTATGCCGGGGCCGCGACGCAGATCGTGATGCCGCCCGGGTCGCGGCCGGCCGCCCGCGCGGCGTCGCGCACCGCGCCGATCGTCCAGCGGGCGATCGCCGGGTCCGCGCACTGGAGGATGAAGCCGTCGGCGTGCTCGCCGACCGTCTTCAGCGCCTTCGGCCCGTACCCGGCCATCCACATCTCGAGCCGGCCGTTGCGGATCCAGGGGATCTGCACGGTCGTCTCGTTCATCGTCACCGCTCGGCCTTCGGCGAGGTCCTTCACCACGCGCATGCAGTCGCGGACGGTGGCCAAAGTGGACGGTGGTTTCCCGACGACGCGGTGCGCCGAGTCGCCGCGGCCGATGCCGCAGACCGTCCGGTTGCCGTACATGTCGTTCAGCGTGGCGAAGGTCGACGCCATCACCGACCAGTCGCGCGTGCCGGGGCTGGTCACCATCGGCCCCACGACCATCGAAGACGTCGCCGCGAGGATCGCCGAGTAGATGACGAACGGTTCCTGCCACAGCACGCAGGAGTCGAACGTCCAGCCGTACCGGAACCCGGCGTCCTCGGCGTTCTTCATCAGCCGCACGACGTCCCGCGCGGGCGGGTCCGTCTGCAGCACGATCCCGAAGTCCATCGGCCGCTCCTCAGTTCAGGTACTGGTTCAGCGAGCGGGACAGGAACTTGCCGTGCGACGTCGATCCCGTGAACCCGTCCGGCGACACGACCACACGCCCTCGGGACAGGACCGTGTGCACGCGACCGGTCAGCTCGAACCCTTCGTACGCCGAGTAGTCCACGTTCATGTGGTGCGTCTCGGCGGACAGCGTCTGCTTCGCGGTGGGGTCGTAGACGACGATGTCGGCGTCCGAACCCGCCGCGATGACGCCCTTGCGCGGGTACAGCCCGAACATCCGCGCCGGCGTCGCCGAGCACGTCTCGACCCACCGCCCGAGCGTCAGCCGGCCCGCGACGACGCCCTGGTGCAGCAGGTCCATCCGGTGCTCGACACCCGGCATGCCGTTCGGGATCGCCCGGAAGTCGCCGCGGCCCAGTTCCTTCTGGTCCTTGAAGCAGAACGGGCAGTGATCGGTCGACACCACGGACAGGTCGTTGGTGCGCAGCCCGCGCCACAGGTCGGCCTGGTGCGACTTCTCCCGCAGCGGCGGCGACGCGACGTACTTCGCGCCCTCGAAGTCCGGCTTCGCCAAGTCCTCAATGGACAGGTAGAGGTACTGCGGGCACGTCTCGGCGAACACGTTCTGACCGTCGTTGCGTGCTTCCGCCACCGCCGCAAGGGCTTGCGACGCCGACAGGTGCACGATGTAGAGCGGCGAGCCGGTGACCTTCGCGAGCTGGATCGCCCGTGACGTCGCCTCGCCCTCCAGCTCCGGCGGCCGGGTCAGGCCGTGCTGCACCGGGTCGGTGTTCCCGGCGGCCACGGCCTGCGCGGCCAGCTGGTCGATCGCGATGCCGTTCTCCGCGTGCATCATGATCGTGGCGCCGATCTCGCGCGCCTTCTGCATGGCCAGCAGGATTTCGCCGTCGGTCGAGTAGAACACGCCCGGGTAGGCCATGAACATCTTGAAGCTGCCGACCCCGGCGTCGACGCAGGCTTCCATCTCCTTCAGCGACTGGTCGTTGACGTCGCTGACGATCATGTGGAAGCCGTAGTCGATCGCGCAGTTGCCGTCGGCTTTCGCGTGCCACTTGTCCATCGTGGACAGCAGCGACGTGCCCTTGGCCTGCACGGCGAAGTCGATGATCGTCGTCGTGCCGCCCCACGCGGCCGCGGTGGTGCCGGTCGAGAACGTGTCGACCGAATGCGTGCCGCCGAACGGCATCTCCATGTGCGTGTGCGCGTCGATCCCGCCGGGCAGCACGTACTTGCCGGTGGCGTCGATCGTCTCGTCGCCGGAAAGCGTCCCGGGTGCCCCGACGGCGGCGATGGTCTCGCCGTCGACGAGGACGTCCGCCAGGAGGGCGCCCGACGGCGAGACGACCTGGCCGCCCTTGATGAGCGTGGTCATCAGGCCTCCGTGAGGGGGCCGTAGGTGTCCGGGCGGCGGTCGCGGTAGAACGCCCACAGGTCCCGGACCTCGTCGAGCAGCGTCATGTCCAGATCGCGGATGACGACCTCGTCGTCGGTGTCGGACGCGGCGTCGCCGATCAGCTGGCCGCGCGGGTCGGCGAAGTACGTCTGGCCGTAGAAGTCGTTCTCGCCCAGCGGTTCCACGCCGACGCGGTTGATCGCGCCGACGAAGTACTCGTTCGCCACCGCGGCCGCCGGCTGCTCCAGCTTCCACAGGTACTGCGACAGGCCGCGGCTGGTCGCCGACGGGTTGAACACGATCTTCGCCCCGGCCAGCCCCAGCGCGCGCCAGCCCTCCGGGAAGTGCCGCTCGTAGCAGATGTAGACGCCGATGCGGCCCACGGCGGTGTCGAACACCGGGTAGCCCAGGTTCCCGGGCCGGAAGTAGAACTTCTCCCAGAACCCCTTGACCTGCGGGATGTGGTTCTTGCGGTGCTTGCCGAGGTACGTGCCGTCCGCGTCGATCACCGCGGCGGTGTTGTAGTACACGCCGGGCTGCTCGACCTCGTACATCGGCACGATCAGCACGACGCCGTGGCGCTCGGCCACCTCCTGCATGAGCTTGGTCGTCGGCCCGTCCGGGATGCCCTCGGTGTAGGAGTAGAACTCGGTGTCCTGCACCTGGCAGAAGTAGGGGCCGTAGAACAGTTCCTGCAGGCAGACGACCTGGGCGCCCTGCGAGGCGGCGGTGGCGATGTGGTCGACCGCCGCCTTGATCATGGACTCCTTGTCACCCGTCCACCGCTGCTGGATCAATCCGGCTCGGACGACGCTCACTTGCTTCCTCCTTGGTTGACGAACGGGACAGGGCGGCGAAGACGACGAACGCGCCGACGAAGCCGATCACCCAGTTGTAGTCGTAAAGCGGCTTGAGGAACGGGATGAGCCCGTCGGCGGGGAACGGCCCAGTATTGGCGGCACTGTACGCGCCTCCTACTGCTAATACGGCTCCCACCAGCGTCGCGACCAGCGCGCGCCAGTTCCAGCCGCCGCTGAACCAATACACCCCATCGGGTGTGTAGAGGTCCTTCAGCTTGAGCTTGGTGCGGGCGATCACCCAGTAGCCCGCGACGAGCACGCCCGCGACCGCGCCGAGCAGGCCGCCGTAGAAGCCGAGCCAGGCGAAGATGTAGATGTTCGGGTCGGAGTAGAGCCGCCACGGCTGGATGAGGATGCCGATGACGCCGGTGATGCCGCCACCGACCGCGAACGTGATCTTCTTCGGGAAGGCGTTCGAGAAGTCGTAGGACGGGCTGACGACGTTGGCCGCGAGGTTCGCCGAGATCGTGGCCAGCACCAGCGCGACCAGCGCGACGACGACCACGACCGGGCTGGTGAACTTGTCGGCCAGCTGCGCCGGGTCCCAGATGTCCTCGCCGTAGAGCACGTGCCCGCCCGACGTGGTCAGGATGGCCACGATCGCGATGAACGTCATCGTCGTCGGCAGGCCGAGGATCTGGCCGCGGACCTGCTTGCGCTGGCTGCCGCCGAAGCGCGTGAAGTCCGGCATGTTCAGCGACAGCGTCGACCAGAACGCGATCATCGCCATCAGCGACGGCGCGAACACCTTCCAGAAGTCCGGTCCCCAGCCGAGCTTGCCGCCGTCGGACAGGATCGGGCCGAGCCCGCCCGCCTTGACCAGCACGTACCCGAGCATGATCAGGAAGCCGACCGACACCAGCGGCGCCGTCCAGTTCTCGAACCGGCGGACCGCGTCCATGCCGCGCCAGATGATCAGCATCTGGCCGATCCAGAAGACCACGAAGGACAGCCACAGCGTCCAGTGCTGCCCGGCGATCTCCGGCGCGTCCCGCCACCACGAGCCGAGCAGCCGCCCGAGGATGACGTAGATGGCCTCGCCGCCGACCCACGTCTGGATGCCGAACCAGCCGCAGGCGATGAACGCGCGCAGCAACGCGGCCAGGTTGGCGCCGCGCAGGCCGTAGAACGCGCGGGCGAACACCGGGAACGGGATGCCGTACTTCGTGCCGGCGTGGCTGTTGAGCAGCATCGGCGCGAGCACGACGAGGTTGCCGATCGTGATCGTGATCAGCGCCTGCACCCAGTTCATGCCGAGCGCGATCAGCGACGCGGCCAGGGCGTAGCTGGGGATGTTGTGGGCCATCCCCATCCAGAGCGCGAAGTAGTTGTAGGTGGTCCAGGTCCGCTTTTCGACGGGGACGGGGGCCAGCTCTTCGTTGAAGAACCGGCTGCCTTCGAGAGACCCGACGTCGGCGGGGTCCAGTTCGACCCGGCCGTCGTCGTGCACGCGCTGGTCTGCGGGTGTCGGCGCCATTGCGGAATCCTGCGCGCCGGGTCGCGGCCGGGGCAACGGCAGACTGTTCACTCTTCCCTGATCAGGAGTGCAGACTGTCGATTGCGCGATCGGTGCCGGGGTGCATGACCTGCGTCACACATCTCGCCGTCACGAACCGGCAAAGCGGGTGAAACGTCTCCACAGGATCTCCACACTTCGCGCGGACCCTCTCCACCGCCGATCCCTAAGGTCGTTTTCATGGAACCAGGAGTGCGGCGGGTGCTCGTCGTCGAGGACGACGTCACGATCGCCGCGTCGATCGCGGCCCGGCTGCGGGCCGAAGGGTTCAGCGTGGACGTCGCCCACGACGGGCCGGCCGCGGTCGAAGCGGACACCTCGTCGGAGCCGGACCTGGTCGTGCTGGACGTGATGCTCCCGGGGTTCGACGGCCTGGAGGTCTGCCGCCGGATCCAGGGCCGCCGTCCGGTGCCGGTGCTCATGCTGACCGCGCGCGCCGACGAGACGGACATGCTGGTCGGGCTGGGCGTCGGCGCCGACGACTACCTCACGAAGCCGTTCTCGATGCGGGTGCTCACGGCCCGCGTGCACGCGCTGCTGCGGCGGGTCGAGCGCTCGTCCCGGGCGGACTCGCACGCGCGGATCGTGCTCGGCGACCTCGAGATCGACGTCGACGAGCGGCGCGTCGCGCGGGCCGGCGTCGCGGCGCAGCTGACGCCGATCGAGTTCGACCTGCTGGTGCACTTCGCGCGGCGGCCGCGGGTGGTGCAGCCGCGGGAACGGCTGCTGTCGGAGGTGTGGGACTGGGATGTCCACGGCACGTCCGCGGGCACCCGGGCGGTGGACAGCCACATCAAGGCGCTGCGGCGCAAGCTCGGCGCCGACCTCATCCGGACGGTGCACGGCGTCGGGTACGCGCTGGAGGCGGGATCGTGAAGGCGCTGCTGGTGCGGGTGGTCGAGCTGCTGCCGCGGCCGCTGGACGGGGTCCGCTCGATCAAGCTGAAGCTGGCGATCCTGATGGTCGCGTCCGGCGGGGTCGCGTTCGCGTTCTTCAACTGGCAGATCGGCTGGCTGCCGCCCAAGACGACGATCACGGCGATGGTGCTGGCACTGCTGCTGTCGCAGGTGCTGGCGCACGGGATGACGCGGCCGCTGCGTGAGATGACGGGCGCGGTGCGGGCGATGGCGAAGGGCGATTACACGCGCCGCGTCCGCGCCACCACGCGGGACGAAGTGGGCGAGCTGGCGCAGGCGTTCAACCTGATGGCGGGAGATCTCGGCGACGCGGACAAGCAGCGCCGTGAGCTGATCGCCAACGTGTCCCACGAGCTGCGGACGCCGATCACGGCGTTGGGCGGGGTGCTCGAGAACCTGGTCGACGGCGTCGAGGACCCCGACCCGGCGACGCTGAAGACGGCGTTGCAGCAGACCGAGCGCCTGGCGACGCTGGTGGACGAGCTGCTGGACCTGTCACGCCTCGACGCGGGGGCGATTCCGCTGCACAAGACGTCGTTCTCGCTGTCCTCTTTGTTGTCGGAGGCGGTTTCCGAGGCGGCGTTGGTGCGCGGGGTGACGTTCTCGGTGTCGGTGGCGCCGTCGGACGCGGTGGTGGTGGCCGACCGCGGCCGGCTGTTCCAGGTGGTGGCGAACCTGCTGGAGAACGCGGCCCGCCACGGCCCGGCGGGCGGGTCGGTGCAGGTGCTGGCCGAGGTCCGCCCGGGCGAGATCCGCATCGACGTGTGCGACGAGGGGCCGGGGATCGCCCGGGCCGACCGCGAGCGGGTATTCGAGCGGTTCACGCGGGGGGAGCGGCCCTCCGGCGGGGGGACGGGGCTGGGTTTGGCGATCGCGCGGTGGGCGGTGGAGCTGCACGGCGGGACGATCGGGGTGGTGGAGCCTTCCGCGGGGGTCGGGAGCCGGATCCGGGTGACGCTGCCGACGGGCTGAGTTCTCGGCAGCCATGAGGGGCACCCTCATGGCTCTTACGTCCATGAGGGTGCCCCTCACGGCCTTCGGCGGTGGGACCGGGCAAGGGGATTCGCAAAAGCGAACGTGAAAGCAGGCGAGATGCCGAAGAACAGAATGGGTGAGCCCGGGAACCCGGGCACGGAGAAGCGCGCGCCGCGGGGGAAGCGGCAGGCGGGCCCGGGGCCGGCGGAGGGCGCGGTGGCCGGCGGGACCGCGGGGGAGGTGGACCAGGGGACTGCGGGTGGTTCGGCCGCGACGGGGTCCGCGGGTCCGGCCGGCGGGGTCGGGTGGGGTGACCCGGTCGGGTCCGCGAAGGCGGCGGGCGGCGGCCTTGCAGGGGTCAGGACGACCGGGGCCGCGGGGCCGGTCGGCGATGGGGCGGGTACCGGCGAGGTTGGGCGGGTCGGCTTGGTCGAGCCCGCCGGGGCCCCGGGGTCGGCGGGCGGCGGAGCGCGCGCCGGCGCGGCGTCGCTTGGAGCCGCATCCGGTGGATCCTGGGCCGGCGGGGTCGCCGTGGCCGCTCCTTCTGTCCTCCTGCGGCCGATCCCGCCACCGAAATCGGCCGTCGTCCCGCTGCCGCCCGCTGTTCTGCCCGCCGCCGGGCTGGCCGGAGTGGCCGCTGCCCTCGTCCTGCCCGTCGACCGGCCCGGGGTCGGGTGGCTGCTGGCCGGGCTGGCCGTCACCCTCGCCGTCTTCCTCGCCGATCGGCGGTCGGCGGACGGCGCCGGGTCCTTCACCTGGGGCAGCGCCGCGTGGGCCTTCCTCACCCTCGCCCTGCTCGGGATGGGCGCCGTGCGGGCGTCCGGGTGGCTGTTCGTCCTCTGCGTGCTCGGTGCCGTCGTCACCGGTTCGCTCGCCGTCGTGGGGAAGCGGACCGTCAACTCCGTCCTCTACGACATGCTCGCCGTCCCCCTGGAAGCCCTTCGCGCCATTCCCTGGGCCGGCCGCGGGGTGGGCCGCTTCGCCGCCCGCCGCGACGGTGTCGCCCGGCGGATCGGCCTCGCCGTGCTGGCCACCGCCGCGCTCGTCGCCGTCTTCGTGCCGCTGCTCGCCAGTGCCGATGCCGCCTTCGCCGCCGTCGTCAACGCCGTCATCCCCGACCTCAGCGTCGACGTCCTCGTGCGCTGGTGCTGCGTGTTCGTCGTCGCGGCACTGCTCGTCGCCGGAGCGTGCTACTTCCTCGCCGCCCCAGCGCATCGTGCTACCACGGAACGTCCATACCGGACCAAGTATGGTCTGGAATGGACGGTCCCGCTGACCGTCCTCGTCCTGCTGTTCAGCGTGTTCGTCGTCGTCCGGCTGGTCGTGCTCTTCGGTGGCACCGAGTACGTCCTGCGCACCAGCAACCTCACCTCGGCCGAGTACGCACGCGGCGGCTTCTGGCAACTGTGCGCGGTCACCGTGCTGACGCTGGCCATCGTCGCCGCGGCGCTGCGCTGGGCCCCGAACGTCACGAAGGCCGACCGGCTGCGCCAGCGCGTGCTGCTGGGCGCCTTGAGCGCGTTGAGCCTGGTGCTCGTCGGGTCGGCGTTGAGTCGCATGTGGACGTACCAGGAGGCCTACGGCTTCACCGTGCTGCGGCTGCTGGTCGAGGTCTGCGAACTGTGGTTCGGCGCGGTGTTCGTGCTGGTGCTGGCGTCGCTGGTCAAGCTCCGCTCGGCGTGGCTGCCCCGCGCGGCGATCGGCACCGCGGCCGCGGCGCTGCTGGTGCTCGCCGTCCTCGACCCGGAACGTCTCATCGCCGGCGCCAACCTCGACCGCGCGGCCGCCGGGAAACCCCTGGACCACCGCTACCTGGCGGGATTCTCCACCGACGTCGTCCCCGTGGTGTCGGCCCGGCTGCCGGAACCGCTCCGGACGTGCGTGCTGCGCGAGGTCCTCGCCGGCGACACCCCCGACGGCTGGCCCGCTTGGAACCTCAGCCGTTCGAGCGCCCGCGACGTGACTCTCGGCAGTTGTTGAACCACGAGCGCCGGCTGTGCGTGGTTAAAAGCGTTGCGCGGAAGCCACCGGGCCGTCGTGGGGGCGGCCCGGCGGCTTCCGCGCGCCAAAGCGTCAGAACGCGAAAACGTCGTCCGAGTCGCGGTCCGCCGCGCACCGGTTCGGGTACGAAGTCCGGTACGACACCGGCTTTCCCGCCCAGGTACCGACCACCGTCACGTCCACCGGGGCGTAGATCAGCGTGCACGCCTGGTGCCGCGCGTTGATCTTCGTGAAGTCGCCGCCGACGCTCGAAAGCACCGCGCACGCCTTGTCGCGCCGGGGGTGCGTGCCGCCCGTCGGGTCGCAGGTCAGCACCACCGAGCCGATGCGGTTGGCGGTGTCGTGGCTGGTCAGCTGCAACGTCGACGCCGGCGGCTGCGCCGGGGCGAGACAGCTCAAGCTCATCAGGCAGGCTGCGAGGGGGAGTAGGGCCATATCGGTTCCATCGGCAGCCGGAGGTCGATCACTGTGCTCCCCGTCCGGGTGGGTCTTCTTCGCTCGAACGAGTGAGGTCCCACGCCAGCAAAGCCACGTAGAGCGAAAGCATCGACTCCGGGTCCTCCAGCCGGACGCCGAGGACCTGCTCGATCCGGGCGAGCTGCTGGTAGTACGCCGTCCGCGAGGTGTGCGCCGCCGCCGCGGCCGCCGACTTGTTGCCGCCCTGCTCGCAGTAGTGCCGCAACGCCTGGACCAGCCGGCTGCCGGACGCCGCGTCGCGCTGGAGCAGCGGCCCGAGCTCCCGCACCGCGAACGCCGTCACGCGCTCGTCGCCCGACAACAGGTGCAGCAGGCCGCGCAGGCGGACGTCCGACAGCCGGTGCAGCACGCGCTCGCCGCCCGACCCCAAAGCGGCCGCCGCGACCTGGCCGGCCTCCAGCAGCGTCCGGCCGGCTTCGGCGGGCGTCGACACCGTCGTGCCGACCGCGAGCACACCGGGCGCGCTGCCCCGGGCCTCGTGGACGTCGGTGGCGAGCCGGTGCAGCACGGTGTCGGCGTTCGCCTCCGGCGACAGCGCGATCAGCGCCCGCACGCTGAGGTCGTCCGTCGCCACCAGCGCCGACACCTTCGCGCGGCGCGCGGCCAGCACCGTCGCTTCCGCCAGTTCGCGCAGCACCGGCGGGGTCGACAGAGCAGGCCGGGTGCCGGCCAACCGAGGCCGGACCGCCAGCCCGACCAGCTGCCGCCCGGTCAGCGGCACGGCCAGCGCCGAGGCCCGCGCCAGCAGCTCCGCCGTCGGGGCCGGTGACGCGAGCAGTTCGTGCAGCACGGCTCGGTGGGCCTGCCGCTCCAGGCCGTCGACGTCCTTGGCGACCAGCCGGTGCACGGCCAGCGCGGACGCGGCCCGCTCGGCGACCACCCGGTGGCGGTGCGGCGGCTGGTCGGCGCAGACGACGACCAGGCGTCCCCAGTCGTGCCCGCGCGCGCCGACGACGGTCACCAGCCAGCCCGAGCCGGGGTGGTAGCCGGTCCGCTCGCCGATCTGGACCACGCGCGACCGCGCCGGCCAGCCGGTGAGCAGCTCGGCCGGATCCACCCCGGCCGCGTCGTAGGCGAGCACCTCGTGCGACAGCGTCTCCAGCACCACCGGCTGCTCGGTCAGCCGGGCGACCTCGCCCAGGACGACGCCGGGTTCGGCGCCCGCGACCGTCAGCGCGGTGAACGTCTCGTGCACGCGCTCGGCGGCACGCAGCTCGGCGACCTGGGCGTCGACGATCTGGCCGTTCACCGCCTCGGTGACGCTCACGTACCGGGTCTCGCGCGAGAGCGTCACCAGCGGCAGGCCGTGCTTCTCGGCCGTCTCGACCAGCGCGGCGGGCAGCTTGTCGTTCCAGTGCCGGACCAGCTCGATCACCAGGCCGGCGGCGCCGACCCCGGCCAGGTCGGCGACGTAGCGGGCCAGCGCCGGGCCGTCGTCGGGCAGCGCGACGCCGGTCGTCAGCACCAGCTCGCCACCGCGCAGCAGGTGCGCGATGTCGGCGACCTCGGCGACGTGCGCCCAGCGCACCGGTGCGTCGAGCCCGGCCACGCCGGCGACGACGTGCGGACGGCCCTGGCGCAGCACCGGCAGCGCGAGCACCTCGGCGACGGTCGGGTACATGGCTCCTCGGGTCTGATGGGCAGGGACAGACTGTACGGCCGGGACGGTGACTCCGTACACGTTGTCGATGGCGTTGGCGTGGCGCCCGCCCGGAGACTCGCAGGAGACGTCCCCGAGCGAAGGAGCGCATCGCCGTGACCGACCGCATCAGCCACTGGATCGACGGCAAGCCGTTCACCGGGACCGCCGCGCGTTCGGGTGAGGTGTTCGACCCCGCGACCGGGCAGGTCCGGGCGCACGTCGACTTCGCCGGCGACGCCGAGGTCGAAGCCGCGGTCGCCGCGGCCAAGGCGGCGCTGCCGGGCTGGCGCGGGACGTCGCTGGCCGGCCGGACGCGGGTGCTGTTCGCCTTCCGCGAGCTCCTGTCCGCCCGCAAGCACGAGCTGGCGAAGATCGTCACGAGCGAGCACGGCAAGGTCGAGTCGGACGCGGCAGGCGAGGTCGCGCGCGCGATCGAGAACGTCGAGTACGCGTGCGGCGCCGCGCAGCTGCTCAAGGGCGGGTTCAGCGAGAACGCGTCCACCGGCGTCGACGTCTACTCGATCGCGCAGCCGCTCGGCGTGGTCGGGGTGATCTCGCCGTTCAACTTCCCGGCCATGGTGCCGCTCTGGTTCGTCCCGAACGCGCTGGCCTGCGGCAACACCGTCGTGCTCAAGCCGAGTGAGAAGGACCCGTCGGCGGCGCTGTTCATCGCCGAGCTGTTCGCCGAGGCCGGGCTGCCCGCGGGCGCGCTGAACGTGCTGCACGGCGACAAGGCGGCCGTCGACGGGCTGCTGGAGCACGCCGACGTCAAGGCGATCTCGTTCGTCGGGTCGACGCCGATCGCGCGCTACGTCTACGAAACCGGCACCCGGCACGGCAAGCGCGTGCAGGCCCTCGGCGGGGCGAAGAACCACATGGTGGTGCTGCCGGACGCGGACCTCGACCTGGCCGCCGACGCCGCGGTGTCGGCCGGGTTCGGCTCGGCGGGCGAGCGGTGCATGGCGGTGTCGGTGGTCGTCGCGGTCGACCCGATCGGCGACGACCTCGTCCGCAAGATCACCGAGCGGATGTCCGTGCTGCGCGTCGGCGACGGCCGCGAACCGTCGTCCGAAATGGGACCCCTGGTGACGGCCGCCCACCACGCGCGGGTTTCGTCCTATGTGGACGCCGGGGAGTCGGCCGGTGCGGCACTGGTGGTGGACGGCCGGGGGATCGAGGTGCCCGGTTCCCCGGACGGCTTCTGGCTCGGCCCGACGCTGTTCGACCACGTTCGCCCGGAGATGTCGATCTACACGGACGAGATCTTCGGCCCGGTCCTGTCGGTGGCGCGCACGGCTTCCTACGACGAGGCGCTGGACCTGATCAACGCGAACCCGTACGGCAACGGGGTGGCGATCTTCACCGGCGACGGTTCGTCGGCGCGGCGGTTCCAGAACGAGGTCGAGGTCGGCATGGTCGGGGTGAACGTCCCGATCCCGGTCCCGGTGGGCTACTACTCGTTCGGCGGCTGGAAGGACTCCCTGTTCGGCGACAGCCACGCTTACGGGCCGGAGGGGTTCCACTTCTTCACGCGGACGAAGGTCGTGACGTCGCGGTGGCCGGACCGCTCGCACGCCGGGGTGAACCTGGGCTTCCCGCGCAACTCCTGACGCCGGGAATCGTCCGCGGGTCCGCCGGGTTCAACCCCTGGGGATCCGCGGACGACGTTAGGAAGACGAATGAGCGTCAAGAACTCCGGCACCTTCACCCTCGGTGGCGACCTCCCGGTCACCCGTCTCGGGTACGGCGCCATGCAGCTGACCGGGCCGGGGGTCTGGGGCGACCCGAAGGACCCCGAGGAAGCCGTGCGCGTGCTGCGGCGGGCCGTCGAGCTCGGTGTGACGCTGATCGACACCGCCGACTCGTACGGCCCGTTCGTCGCCGACCTGCTGATCAAGAAGGCGCTGCACCCGTACGCCGACGAGCTCGTCATCGCCACCAAGGCCGGCTTCACCCGGCAGGGGCCGAACCAGTGGATCCCGGTCGGCCGCCCCGAGTACCTGCGCCAGCAGGTGGAGCTGAACCTGCGGCACCTCGGCCTCGACCGGATCGACCTGCTGCAGCTGCACCGGATCGACCCGAAGGTGCCGGTCGCCGAGCAGGTCGGTGAGCTGAAGAAACTCCAGGATGAAGGCAAGATCCGGCACATCGGCCTGTCCGAAATCAGCGTGGACGAGCTGAAGGAAGCGCAGCAGACCGCGGAGATCGTCTCCGTGCAGAACCTGTTCAACCTGGCCAACCGCGACGCCGAGCCGCTGCTGGACCACGCCACCGAACACGGCATCGCCTTCATCCCGTGGTTCCCGCTCGCCACCGGCGCGCTCGCCGGGCCGGACAGCCCGCTCACGACGCTCGCCAAGGAACACGACGCCTCGCCGTCGCAGCTCGCGCTCGCCTGGCTGCTCAAGCGGTCGCCCGTCGTGCTGCCGATCCCGGGGACCTCGTCGGTCGCGCACCTCGAGGACAACATCGCGGCGGCGGACATCGAGCTGACCGACGCCGAGTTCGACGCGATCGGTGCTACGCCGGCAGGACGTTGATCAGCAGCTTGCTGCGCGGCGTGGTGTAGACGGTGTTGGTGCGGTCCGGCTGGATCCGCTCGCGGAGCTTCCGCTCCACCGGCCGGATCCGGCCGCCCGCCTTCAGGTAGTAGTGCTCGTGGTAGCCCTGGCTGAGCCGGGTGGAGAGCGCGATCGGGTAGTCGCCTTCGGGTCGCTGCCTGCCGAAGTCGTGGGTCCAGCCCGTGGTCGCGACCAGCTGCCCGCTCCGCACGTCCGCCAGCCGGCGCCAGCAGACGAACGCGAACCAGGCGGTGATCGCCAGGATCGGGACGAGGGTGCCGAGGACTTCGGCGGCGGTCTCCGCCACGGCGGCGAGCAGCACCGCCACCACGAGACCGGCGACGACCAGGACGGCCGCCACCCAGAAGTTGAGGTCGAGCAGCTTTCCCCGTTGCGAGGGGTGGAGCCGGCCGTGGCGATTGGCCAGCTCCACCTCGGCCTGCTCGATCACTCGGCCTCGCCTTCGGGGTGTTCCTTCTCGTAGGCCTCTTGGCCCTCGTGGTAGCGGTCGATCTGCTCGTTCTCCTGACGGCGGCCCTCGGTCACGACACCGACGGTGTCCGCGGTGCTCCACCCCGGGTAGCCGCCGGCCTTCTGCCACTCCGCCGGCTTGAGCGCGCTGCGGCCGTCCTCCGAGTACTTGTCGCCGAGGCCTTCGACCTTTTCGCGGCCGGGGACGTGCGACTCGGCGGCGTCGCTCCACCCCTTCGCCGTCTCCTCGGCGGATTTGGCCTCTTTGCCGGCTTGCTTCAGCTCGTTGGCCTTCCGCTCGATGCCCGCCGCCGTGTCGACGCTCTTGTCCACGAGCTTGTCGACGCCCTTGCCCACCTTCTTCAGCGCGTTCGCCGCGCCTTCGAGGGCCGCCTTCGACTTGCCCGCGCCCTTCGCCAGGCTCTCCAGCTTCTCGACGATCTTCGCGATGCGCGTGCTGATCTTCTCGGCGAGCACCCCGCCCTCGACGACCGTGTCGGCGATGAACGCCGCGATCGTGCCGCCGAAGGTGCACCAGGACGCGGCGAGCGCGGCCAGTGCCTTGACGATCAGCTCGCCCACGAACGACGAGATCATGTCGCGGATCAGCCCGCGCTCGGTGCCGACCAGTGCCGCGCCGACGTTCATCGCGGTCGAAGCGTCCCCGGCGTGCGACGCCGCGCCGCGCAGGACGCTGACGTAGCTCTCGGCCGTCCGCTGGTAGGCCTCGGCGGAGCCGCAGTCGCTGAAGGACTGCTGGACCTTCTTGGCCTGCCGCTCGTAGCTCTCGGCCGTTTCGGTGAGCTGCTTGGCGATGTTCGTCCAGGTCACGGCCTTGGCGGTGACGGCTTCGGGCTTGCCGGCGAGCTTGTCGAGGCCGTCCTTGAGGAAGCTGATGTGCTCGATCAGCCAGCCGACCCCGGCGCCGGCCAGCGTGCCGAGCGGGTCCATCGCCGCGCCGAGCAGGTCGAGGGCGTCGGTGCCGACGTCCATGGCGAGGTTGCCCCAGTCGCCGTTGCGCGCGTCGGTGAGCGTCGACGCGGCGTCGCTGAAGATGCCCGCGCCGCCGGTCTGGGCGTTGAGGTTGTCCAGCTCGCCCTTCGAGCCGTCGCCCATGCCGCTCCAGAAGCCGCCCGGCGACTCGGCCGTCGCGACCAGTGCGTTCTCGGTCATGCCGGAAGCTCCTTGCCGATGCCCTCGATCAGGCACTTCGTCTGCTGTTCGTGGTCGCGGAACGCCGTGTGCGCGGTCTTCACCCGGTCCGCGACCTCGTGGCCGGCCTCGACGGCGGCGCTCAAGAAGCTGTCGGCGGTGTCCACCCAGCCCTGGATCGGTACCGCGAACACCTGCCCGACCAGCCCGAACGCGTCGAAGTCGAGCGCACCGGCGGTGCCGGCGGCCTCGACCGCCTGCTGCACCCGGTCGGCGATCTCGCGGATCTCGTCCTCGTGGCCGCCGAGGACGTCGAAGTCGACCTTCATCGCCCGGCCGGCCATCAGAGCCCCCGGCGCAGGATCGGGCCGCCGAAGTCCTCGTCGTCACCCGGCCGCGGCGGCGGTTTCCGGGTGAATTCCCGAGGTGATTCCTCTTCGGGCAATTCGGGCTCCGGAATCTGTTCCCGGAGGAATTTCATGGCGTCGCTGTCGGTGCCGATCACCGGCGCCATCACGCTCGTGAGCTGCTGGGCCGCCTGCAGCTGGGCGCGTTTCGCGGTGGCCACGACGGCCGCCGCGAGCCGGGCGCGCGGCAGCTCGTCGGCACGCGGGCCGAAGGTGAGTTCCTGCAGCGCACCGCTGGTGTTGACGGTCACCGTGACGGCGCCGTCGGCGCTCGTCGCGGTCGCCGAGATCCGCTGGAGGCGGGCCTTGGCCTCCGCGGCGCGCCGGGCGATTTCGGGCATACCGGCCGAAGCGGGTTCAACTGTGTTCACGGCGACCTCGGAGGTAAGGGAAGGGCATGCGGATCAGAGGCAGCAAACCCCGTTTCGGTTCCGCCGACAACCCGGAGAATTTTTTGGAGAACAACGCATGGGAATTCATTTGTGCGTTCTTTAACCGGCGCCGGCCCAGGTCTCCGGTGGTGCGCGGGGTCCGGGTGTGCCGTTCGAGGGGGTGGCGGCGACGTCTTGAATGACTCATTCACCTCGTCCGACGACCTGAATGAGTCATTCAAGACGTTCGAGCCGCCGCCTCGGCCCGCGTGACCCTCGTCGAGCCCCCCCCCGCGACGCGGCCGGGGAGCGAGACTCGCCGCCCTGACCCCACCTCGGTGGGCGGGGTTGAGCACGACCGGCTCAGGCTTCCGTAAACTCAAGCTGAGCAGCGAGCGAAGTAGGTGAGGAACCGGTGGCCAACGCGGACGAGCGCCGCTTCGACGTGCTGCGCGCGATCGTGGCCGACTACGTCTCCAACCAGGAACCCGTCGGCTCCAAGGCGATCGTCGAGCGGCACAACCTGGGTGTGTCGAGCGCCACCGTGCGCAACGACATGGCCACCCTCGAGGAAGAGGGCTACATCACCCAGCCGCACACCAGTGCCGGCCGCGTGCCGACGGACAAGGGCTACCGCCTCTTCGTCGACCGGCTCTCCGAGATCAAGCCGCTGAGCGCCGCCGAGCGCCGGGCCATCACCTCCTTCCTCGACAGCGGCACCGACCTCGACGACGTCCTCAAGCGCTCCGTCCGGCTGCTCGCGCAGCTGACCCGGCAGGTCGCCGTCGTCCAGTACCCGATGCTGACCAACGCCAAGGTGCGCCACCTCGAAGTGGTGCCGCTCACCCCGGCGCGGCTGATGCTCGTGCTGATCGCCGACAACGGCCGGGTCGACCAGCGGACGGTCGACCTCGGCGACGTCGTCACCGAAGAAGACGTGGCGCGGCTGCGGTCCGTGCTCAACACGGCCATGTCCGGCCGGCGGCTCAACGACGCCGCGGCGCGCGTCGCCGAACTGCCCGACCAGGCACCCGGCGAGCTGCGGGACGCGCTCATCCGCGTCACCACCGTGCTGGTCGAGTCGCTGGCCGAACACCCCGAAGAACGCCTGGTCCTCGGCGGCACCGCGAACCTCACGCGCAACGTCGCCGACTTCCCGGGTTCGCTGCGCCAGGTCCTCGAAGCCCTCGAGGAGCAGGTGGTCGTGCTCAAGCTCCTGGCCGCCGCGCGCAACCCCGGTGCGATCACGGTCCGCATCGGTGAGGAAAATGAGGACGAGCAGATGCGCAGCACCTCGGTCGTCTCGATCGGATACGGCCAGGACATGGTGCTCGGTGGCATGGGGGTGGTCGGCCCGACCCGGATGGACTACCCCGGCACGATCGCCGCGGTGCGCGCGGTCGCCAACTACGTGGGGCAGATCCTGCACGGCCGCTGAGCCGGGCAGAGCAGAAGGAGAAGCAGAGACGGTGGCGAGGGACTACTACGGCATCCTCGGGGTGGCCAAGAACGCGAGCGATCAGGACATCAAGCGCGCGTACCGGAAGCTGGCCAGGGAGCTGCACCCCGACGTCAACCCGTCGGAAGACGCGCAGCACAAGTTCGGCGAGGTCACCACGGCCTACGAAGTGCTGTCCGACCCGCAGAAGCGCAAGATCGTCGACCTGGGCGGCGACCCGATGGACGGCGGCGCGCGCGGCGGGGGCGGCGGCGACCCGTTCGCCGGGTTCGGCGGCCTCGGCGACATCATGGACGCCTTCTTCGGTGCCGCGGGCGGCGGTGGCGGTGGCCGCGGGCGTGGCCCGCGCAGCCGCGTCCAGCCCGGCTCCGACGCGCTGATCCGGCTCGGCCTCAGCCTCGAGGACTGCGCCACCGGGGTCGACAAGGAGATCGCCGTCGACACCGCGATCGTCTGCGACCTCTGCCGCGGCGCCGGCACCACCGAAGGCACCGGCGTCAAGACCTGTGACACGTGCGGCGGCGCCGGCGAGGTCCAGTCCGTCCAGCGGTCGTTCCTCGGCCAGGTCGTCACGGCCCGCCCGTGCCCGGTCTGCCGCGGCTTCGGCGAGGTCATCCCCGACCCCTGCCGCCAGTGCGGCGGCGACGGCCGCATCCGCGCCCGCCGCAACGTCACGGCCAAGATCCCGCCGGGCGTCGGCGACGGCATGCGCATCCGCCTGTCCGGCCAGGGCGAGGTCGGCCCCGGCGGCGGTCCGGCCGGCGACCTCTACGTCGAGATCGACGAGACCCCGCACGAAGTCTTCGTCCGGCAGGGCCACGACCTGCACTGCAACTTCCGCATCCCGATGACCACCGCCGCCCTCGGCGCCACGGTGCCCATCTCGACGCTGGTCGACGGCGACTACGAACTCGACGTCGAACCCGGCACCCAGCCCAACGCCGAGCTCGTCCTCACCGGCAAGGGCATGCCCCGGCTGCGGTCCTCCGGCCGCGTCGACGGCCGCGGCGACCTCCACGTCCACATCGACGTAGTGGTCCCGACCAAGCTCGACGAAGCCCAGCGCGACCTCCTCGTCGAACTCGCCCAGCAGCGCGGCGAGGAAGTCCCCACGCTGGCGTCCAACGGCGCCAAGCACGGCGGCCTGTTCTCCAAGCTGCGCGCCAAGAACCACCGCTGACCCGTGCCCGACACCACCCTGCCGGTCTTCCTCGCCACCTCCGTGCCCGCTTCGGGACGCACAGTCCTCGACGGCGAGGAAGCCCGGCACGCGGCCACGGTCCGCCGCCTGCGCACGGGGGAGCGGCTCGTCCTCTCCGACGGCGCGGGCACCATGGCGCGCTGCGTCGTCGAAGCCGTCCAGCCCGGCCGCGACGCCGCTCTGACGCTGTCGGTCGAGGAAAGCTGGACCGAGGAACCACCCGCCCTGCGCGTCGTGCTCGCCCAGGCCCTCGCCAAGGGCGACCGCGGCGAACTCGCGGTCGAGCTCGCCACCGAAGCCGGCGTCGACGCGATCGTCCCCTGGCGCGCCGCCCGCAGCGTCGCCAAGTGGGACGACGGCGGCCGCGGCGACAAAGCCCTCGCCCGCTGGCGCGCCGCCGCCCGCGCCGCCGCCAAGCAAGCCCGCCGCGCCCACGTCCCCGACGTCACCGAACCCGCCGGCACCCGCGAGCTCGCCGGCCTCGCCGCCACCATGTCCCTCGCCGTCGTCCTCGAGTCCGACGTCCCCGACCGCCTCACCGACCTCACCCTCCCCGACACCGGAGATCTCCTCCTCGTCGTGGGACCCGAAGGTGGCATCACCGACGAAGAACTCCGCACGCTGCGGGAAGCCGGAGCCCGCGCCGTCCGGCTGGGCACGACGGTGCTGCGCACGTCCACCGCCGCGGCCGTCGCCCTCGGTGCGCTGGGCGCGCTCAGCACCCGCTGGCGGTGAAAAGATCACCGGAAAAAAGACCCCCGATTTTGCGCCCAGTTATGGCGCGATCACACTCCGACCCGTTACTCTCGTTTACTAACGCGCCACACACCGTTTCCGGGTTCGGCGCGCCACTGGGAAAGCACAGACCCCGCCGGGCACCTCCCCCCTCGGTCCGGCGGCCGCCGCGGTGGCGGTAGATCGACCCCCAGGGTCTACCGCTCCGCGGCCCCCTTCCTCTCGCTTCGCTCGACTCGGTGGCCGCTCCGCGTTCGTTGTGTTCTCTGGGGGTCAAACCCCCAGACCCCCAGCCGGGGCAAGCCCCGGACCCCCGCGACCGCCGCTCGGTGCCTGGCTCGTGGGGCGGCTTGCTGTCGATAGGGTGTCTCTCATGAGTGAGGATGAGACTCTCTTCGAGCGGATCATTGCTGGTGAGATCCCTGCTGATGTTGTCTATCAGGATGATCTGACCTTTGCCTTTCGGGATATTCGGCCTCAAGCGAAGGTTCATGTGCTTGTGGTGCCCAAGAAGCGGTACCGGAACCTGGGGGAGCTTGCCTCGGCTGATCCTCAGCTTCTTGCTGCCGTTGCTCTGAGCGCTCGGCGGGTTGCTGAGCTTGAAGGGGTTCTTGAGTCGGGGTATCGGGTTGTGTTCAACACCGATGGGGATGCCGGGCAGACTGTTTTTCATGTTCATGCCCATGTTCTGGGTGGGGAGCCTCTGGGGCTCTTTGGGGCCCCTGAGCAGGACTAGGCGAAACCCGTCTGCGTTCTGTCGGTGGGTGCCAGTAGCATCGGTGGGGTCCGTTCTCCCTCACCGAGAAAGCAGGCCTGAGGCCACGTGGCCGGAACCGTACCGGGTGGAGCCGCCCGACCCGACGTCCCGGGGGACGTCGCCAAGACCGAGGATGCCGCCGTCCAGGCCGCGCAATCCCGGTTCCCCATCCCC
Organism: Amycolatopsis ponsaeliensis; assembly: GCF_030182635.1. Taxonomy (NCBI): domain Bacteria; kingdom Bacillati; phylum Actinomycetota; class Actinomycetes; order Pseudonocardiales; family Pseudonocardiaceae; genus Amycolatopsis; species Amycolatopsis ponsaeliensis. The sequence continues at coordinate 58,854 of NZ_JAPZLD010000006.1, read as the reverse complement.
GACGCCGCCGCGCTCAGCCTGCTCGGCTCCCGTGACGAGAACCTCCGTGTCGCCGAGGAACTCCTGGCCGCCGACGTGCACGTTCGCGGCAACGAAGTCACCCTGACCGGCACACCCGCCGACGTCGCCTTCGCCGAACGCGTCTTCGCCGACCTCGTCACCCTCGCCACCGGCGGGCAGCAGGTCGGCCCGGACACCGTCCGCCGCACCATCGGCATGCTCTCCACCGGAGACGCCTCGCCCGCCGAGGTCCTCAGCCTCAACATCGTCTCCCGCCGCGGCAAGACCATCCGGCCCAAGACGCTCAACCAGAAGCGCTACGTCGACGCCATCGACAAGCACACCGTCGTCTTCGGCATCGGCCCCGCCGGCACCGGCAAGACCTACCTCGCCATGGCGAAGGCCGTCCAGGCCCTCCAGGCCAAGCAGGTCACCCGCATCGTGCTGACCCGCCCGGCCGTCGAAGCCGGCGAGCGCCTCGGCTACCTGCCCGGCACGCTCAACGAGAAGATCGACCCCTACCTGCGGCCCCTCTACGACGCGCTGCACGACATGGTCGAACCCGAGTCGATCCCGCGGCTCATGCAGGCCGGCACCATCGAGATCGCGCCGCTGGCCTACATGCGTGGCCGCGCGCAGCCCGTCGACACGCCGGTGCTGACCCCGGACGGCTGGCGTCCGATCGGCGAGCTGGCAGTCGGTGACCTGGTCATCGGCTCCAGTGGCGAGCCGACGCTCGTCCTGGGCGTGTATCCGCAGGGCGAGAAGGACATCTACCGCGTCACCGCGAGCGACAGGTCTTCGACGCTCTGCTGCGGCGAGCACCTCTGGACGGTCCGGACCGCAGCCGACAAGCGCCGCAACAAGCCGTGGCGTGTCCTCGAGACCAAGGACATGATCGGCAAGCTCCGAGCCGCTCACGCGCGACGGTACGAGCTGCCCATGCTGCAGGCGCCGGTCTGCCACCCCGAGCGTGCGGTCCCGATGGACCCCTACGCGCTGGGCCTTCTGCTCGGTGACGGCTGCCTGACCGGCTCCACGACCCCGAGCTTCGCGCCCGAGGACCCTGAGCTGGCGATCGCCCTCGAAAATGCGCTACCCGGAGTTCGCCTGCGTCACAAGGGCGGAGTCGACTACCTCCTGAATCGCGTCCGGGAACCAGGTGACGTGATCACCCTGGAGAACCCGGTCACCGGTGCCCTGCGCGAGCTGGGCCTGATCGGGACGCGCTCGCACTCCAAGTTCGTGCCGGAGGTCTACCTCCAGAACTCCGCGGACGTCCGGCTCGCGATCCTGCAGGGGCTCCTGGATTCGGACGGCGGACCGGTGACCCAGCTCGCCCGCACCTGCCGCATCCAGTACACGACGACGTCCCCGCAGCTGAAGGACGACGTCATCCGCCTGGTGCAGTCACTCGGTGGGGTCGCCTACATCCGGCGCCGTGTCGCTCTCGGCCGCAGGCCAGGCCGAGCGAAGGGACGCGACGTCGGTTACCGGTACGACGCCCACGTCCTCGAAATCCGGCTGCCCGCGGAGATCCCGCCGTTCCGCCTGACCCGCAAGCTGCTGAAGTACGGGGCAGCCGGTGGCGGTGGGCGGCCGATGCGGTTCATCGAGAGCATCGAACCGGCCGGGCGCGCCGAAGCGGTGTGCATCCAGGTCGCGGCGGAAGACTCGCTCTACGTCACCGAGGACCACCTGCTGACGCACAACACGCTGAACGACGCCTTCATCATCCTCGACGAGGCGCAGAACACCACGCCCGAGCAGATGAAGATGTTCCTCACCCGCCTCGGCCAAGGCTCCAAGATCGTCGTCACCGGTGACGTCACCCAGGTCGACCTGCCCAACGGGCAGCGCAGCGGCCTCCGCGTCGTCCGCGACATCCTGGGCGGCGTCGACGGGCTCCACTTCTCCGAACTGACCAGCCAGGACGTCGTCCGGCACAAGCTCGTCGGCGACATCGTCGACGCCTACGAGAAGTGGCAGGCCGTGCAGGACGCCCAGGACCAGCAGCAAGGCAACGGCTGGAAGGGCAACCGGCGTTGAGCATCGAAATCGCCAACGAGTCCGGCGTCGACGTCGACGAGACGTCCATCGTCTCGGCCGCCCGCTACGCCCTCGACAAGATGGAGGTCAGCCCGCTCGCCGAGCTGTCCATCCTGCTCGTCACCCTCGAGGTCATGGAAGACCTGCACGAACGCTGGATGGACCTCCCCGGTCCCACCGACGTCATGGCCTTCCCGATGGACGAGCTCGACTCCTCCCGCCGCCCGGACGCGCCCGACGCGTCACCGGCGCTGCTCGGGGACATCGTGCTCTGCCCGGCCTTCGCCAAGGACCAGGCCAAGACCGCGGGCCACGCCCTGATCGACGAGCTGCACCTGCTCACCGTGCACGGCTGCCTCCACCTCCTCGGCTACGACCACGCCGAACCCGCCGAAGAGCGCGAGATGTTCGCCCTCCAGAAGCGGATCCTCGGCGAGTACCAGGACGCCGTCGCCGCCCTGCAGAAGCGCGACGCCCAGCGCAACACCGACGACCGCGTGCTCGGCATCGCCGGGCTCGACGCGGGCGTCGCGCCGGCCGGCGAACCACCCACCGGGGAAACGCCTTAGGCGCCAGCCATGGTCCAGCTCCTCTTCGCGATCGCGCTCGTGCTCCTCGCGGGCGTGTTCGCGGCGGCCGACGCCGCCATCAGCACCGTGTCGCAAGCCCGGGCCGAAGGCCTCGCCCGGCTCGGGCTGCCCGGTGCCCGCCACCTCGCGGCGGTCGTCGTCGAACGACGCCGGCACATCAACCTGCTGCTCCTGCTGCGCCTCGGCTGCGAGCTCACCGCCACGGTGCTGGTCACCGTCTTCATCGGCACCCGGCTCCGGCCGCTCGGCATCGCCGTGCTGGTCACCGCGGTCGTGATGATCGTCGTGAGCTACGTCCTCATCGGCGTCGGCCCCCGCACCCTCGGCCGCCAGCACCCCTACCGCATCGGCCGCTACGTCGCCGGGCCCGTCCGCGTCCTCGGCTCGGTCCTCGGCCCGCTGTCCCGGCTGCTCATCCTCATCGGTAACGCCATCACCCCCGGCCAGGGCTTCCGCGAAGGCCCGTTCACCTCCGAGGTCGAGCTGCGCGAGCTCGTCGACCTCGCGCAGGAACGCGGCGTCGTCGAGGACTCCGAGCGCGAGATGATCCACTCGGTGTTCGAGCTCGGCGACACGATCGCGCGCGAGGTCATGGTGCCGCGCACCGAGATCGTCTGGATCGAGCGCACCAAGACCGTCCGCCAGGCCCTCGCCCTGGCGTTGCGCACCGGCTTCACCCGGCTCCCGGTGATCGACGACTCGGTCGACGACATCGTCGGCGTCGTCAACATCAAGGACCTGATGTCGGCGTACATGGACCCGGACGGCTCGAGCACGGTCGTCGACACCCTGATGAACGAAGCCTCCTTCGTCCCCGACTCGAAACGGCTCGACGAGCTCCTCAAGGAGATGCAGCGCTCGCACCACCACATGGCGATCGCCGTCGACGAGTACGGCGGCACCGCCGGCCTGCTCACCATCGAAGACGTCCTCGAGGAGATCGTCGGCGAGATCACCGACGAGTCCGACGCCGACGAGCGCCCCGAGGTCGAGGAGCTCACCGGCGGCGCCGTCCGCGTGTCGTCCCGGATGAGCGTCGACGACCTGGGCGAGCTCTTCGGCATCGACCTCGAAGACCACGACGTGGAGACCGTGGGCGGGCTGCTCGCGGAACGACTGGGTAGGGTCCCGCTACCGGGGGCCGAAGCCGAGGTCGCCGGCCTTCGGCTGTTCGCCGAAGGGGGCAAGGACCGGCGCGGCCGCATGCGGATCACCTCGGTGGTCGTGCACCCGGCCGACGCCGAGGCGATGACCGACCCAGCCGACCGCACCACCCGGCGCCGCACCCGCCTGCCCCACCCCGACGAACGCGACAGGAGCGTCGAACATGCCTGACCTCGAGGCGGAGGACCAGAAGCTGGTCACCCTCGCCCGGTCCTCGCGCGCCCGGATCCAGGCCGCCGAAGGCGCCGCGATCCGCGACACCGACGGCCGCACCTACGCGGCGGGCACGGTCGACCAGCCGTCGTTCAAGCTCACCGCGCTGCAGGCCGCCGTCGCCGCCGCGCTGTCCAGCGGCGCCGAAGGCATCGAAGCGGCCGCCGTCGTCACCGGCGAAGGCCTGCTCAAGGAAGCTTCCCGGCACGCGATCCGCGACATCGCGAAGTACGCGCCGATCATCCTCGCCGACCCGAGCGGCGCGGTCATCGAGGTGCTGGAGCGATGACCGAACACCGTTCCGGCTTCGCCTGCTTCGTCGGCCGTCCCAACGCCGGCAAGTCGACGCTGACCAACGCCCTCGTCGGCACCAAGGTCGCGATCACCTCCAGCAAGCCGCAGACCACGCGCCACGCGATCCGCGGCATCGTGCACCGCGAGGACGCCCAGCTCGTCCTCATCGACACCCCCGGCCTGCACCGCCCCCGCACCCTGCTCGGCGAGCGGCTCAACGACATCGTGCACACGACGTGGTCCGAAGTGGACGTCGTGGGACTCTGCGTGCCCGCCAACGAAAAGATCGGCCCCGGCGACAAGTTCATCGCCGCCGAACTGCAGAAAATCGCCAAGCGGACGCCGGTCATCGGCATCGTCACCAAGACCGACCTGGTCCAGCCCCAGCAGGTCGCCGAGCAGCTGCTCGCGCTGCAGGACGTCATGGACTTCGCCGAGCTGATCCCGGTGTCCGCCGTGGACGGCTTCCAGGTCGGTGCTCTCGCGGACCTGCTCGTCAAGAAGCTCCCCGAGGGCCCGCAGCTCTACCCGGGCGGCGAGCTCACCGACGAACCCGAGCAGACACTGGTCGCCGAGCTCATCCGCGAGGCGGCGCTGGAAGGCGTCCGCGACGAGCTGCCGCACTCGATCGCCGTCACCGTCGAAGAGATGCTGCCCCGCGAAGGCCGTGACGACCTCATCGACGTGCACGCGTTCCTCTACGTCGAGCGCCCCAGCCAGAAGGGCATCATCCTGGGGCACAAGGGCGAGCGGCTGCGCGAGGTCGGCGCCACCGCCCGCAAGAACATCGAGGCGCTGCTCGGCTCGAAGGTCTACCTCGACCTGCACATCAAGGTGGCCAAAGAGTGGCAGCGCGACCCCCGGCAGCTGCGCCGGCTCGGGTTCTGACGTGACCGAGCGCCCGCGCCCGCCCGCCGACTACAACCCCGGGCCGCCACCCGCGAGCAACCTGGTCTGGGGGATCGTCAGCGCGATCCTGTGCTGCCTCCCGTTCGGCGCCCTGTCGATCTACCAGGCCGCCAAGGTCGAAAAGCTCTGGGCCCAGGGCGATCAGGACGCCGCCCTCGCGTCGGCCCGCGACGCCCGGCGGTGGGCGGTCGTCGCCGCCGTCGCCGGCGCCGTGCTGTGGGTCGCGGCGATCGTGACGATCGTCCTGCTCTTCGGAACGCTCACCGACGACGCCGCGTCGAACTGACGACGACGGCAGCAGGAGGCGATCCCCGGTGACCCAGCCCTACCCGCAGTACCCGCCACCCCACGGCTGGGTGCCGAACTACGGGCCGCCGCCGGACAACAACCTGGTCTGGGCGATCCTGTCGACGGTGATGTGCTGCCTGCCGTTGGGTATCGTCGCCATCGTGAAGGCGAGCCAGGTCAACTCACTGTGGTTCCAGGGCTTCCACGCCGAAGCGCACCGGGCCGCCGACGAAGCCCGCAAGTGGGCGATGTGGTCGGCGATTTCCTCCGGCATCCTGGTCGCGCTCTACCTGGTGTTCATCCTGGTCATGTTCGCCTTCGTCGGCGTCTCGTTCTGGTCGTTGATGCCATGACGACCGTCTACACGGGATACCCCGCCCGCGGCGCCAAGGCCACCCTGCGCGCGCTCGGCGCCCCGATGGCCATCGTCGGCGGGCTCGGCGTGTGCTGCGCGGCGGTCCTGATCGGCGACCCCACCACCCCCGGCGGCTGGCTCCCGGTCTGCCCGACCAAGGCGCTGCTCGGCATCGACTGCCCCGGCTGCGGCGGCATGCGGATGGCGTACAGCCTGATGCACGGCGACCTTCCCGCGGCCCTGCACTACAACGCCGTGTCGCTCGTGTTCATCCTGCTCTTCGTCTGGAGCACGGTCGCCTGGACGGTCGGGCGGCTGCGTGGCCGCTGGGTGAACAGCTGGCTGCACTGGCGCTGGACCCCGCTGACCGTCGGCGTCGTGTTCGTCGTCTGGTTCGTCATTCGCAACCTCCCGTTCGCCCCGTTCACCGGCCTGCGCGTCTGAATTCGACGCACGGGAACCGCTTCGCCACGCACCGCGTCGGAGGCTCGTCCGGTTCACCCGGACAGTGGATGCCTGGGCAGCGCGGCCGCAGGTGAACCGAGTACGCTCCCGCGGACCGGTGCCGTACATTCGCACCGGATTCCGCGCGAAGCGTGCGGTGGAGTGATCAGCGAGGGGGATACCCAGATGACCGATCCCTACGGTCAGCAGCCGTTCGGGCAGCCGCCCGGCGGCCAGCAGCCGTTCGGACAGCCGCCGCCCGGTCAGGCGCCGCCGCCGTACGGGCAGCCCGCGCCCTTCGGGCAGCCGGCGCCGTTCGGCCAGCCGGGAAATCCCTTCGGTGCACCGCAGAACTACGCGAACTGGGGCCAGCGCGCGCTGGGCTGGCTCATCGACATGGGGCCGCTGGCCCTGCTGTACCTGATCTTCATCATCGTGGCGGTGATGGGGAAGATCGGCATCCTGCAGATCGTCGCCATCCTCGGCACGCTCGCCTGGATCGGCTGGGCGGTCTTCAACCGCTGGATCCAGCAGGGCAACACCGGCCAGTCACTCGGCAAGCGCGTCGCGAAGATCAAGCTCGTCAGCGAGGCCACCGGGCAGCCGATCGGCGCCGGCACGGCGTTCCTCCGCGACCTCTGCCACGCCGCCGACAGCGTGGCTTGCTCCATCGGCTACCTGTGGCCGCTCTGGGACGACAAGGGCCAGACCTTCGCGGACAAGATCGTCGGCTCCGTCGTGGTGCAGGCCGACGCCACGCCCGGCCAGGCCCCGTTCGCTCAGCAGCAGCCTTTTGCCGGTGGCTACCCGCCGCCGGGGCAGCAGCCCGGCCAGTTCGGCCAGCAGCCCGGCGGGTTCCCGCAGCAGCCCCCGTCCGGCGGCTTCGACCAGCCTCAGCCGGGTGGGTTCCCGCAGCAGCCCGCGCCGGGTGGCTTCGGGCAGCAGCCGCAGCCGGGCGGGTTCGACCAGCCGCAGTCCGGTGGCTTCGGGCAGCCGCTGGCGCCGCCGCCCGGCCGGCAGCAGCCGTCGTCCGCGTTCGACGAGCAGGCCGAACGGACCCAGATGCTCCGCCCCGGTGGCGCGTCTCCGTTCGACGAGCAGGCCGAGCGCACCCAGATGCTTCGCCCCGAAGGCCAGGGCGAACCCGAAGCGACCCAGAAGCTCCAACCGGGTCAGTTCGGCCAGCCGCCGAACGACCAGCCGCACCACTGAGGCAAGCCGTTTTCCGCACCACCGCCGGAGTGACCCGGCGGACGTTCACGAGTAATTGGGGTAGACGTTCATGACCAATCCCTACGGCCAGCAGCAGCCGCCCTACGGTCAGCAGCCGCAGTCCGGCGGTTTCCAGCAGCCGCAACAGCCCGGCTACGGGCCGCCGTCGGGCGGGATGCCCGCCTACGGCCAGCCCGCGCCGTACGGCCAGCCCCCGTCCGGTGGCTTCGGCACGCCCGGCTACGGCATGCCCGGCGGTGGCGACATCAACGCCATCAAGGACTACAAGGGCTGGGCGATCGCTTCGCTCTTCCTGGGCGGCCTCATCCTCGGCATCTTCGCGATCATGAAGTCAAACGAGGTCGGCACGTACAAGATGCAGGGCAACTACGCGATGGCGGAGCAGGCGTCGCGCACCACCAAGACGCTCTGCCTGATCTCCACCATCCTGGGCAGCATCGGCTGTGTCGTGGCGATCATCGTGATCATCGCCTCGGCGGTGGCCGTCAGCACCTGCTACGGCTACTACTGCTGATCCTGTGATTCCGCGGGGCGCACCACCCCGGCATCGCCTGCGAGTGGGACGATGTCGGGGTGGTGAACCTCTACCGCGACACCGGGGTGGTGTTGCGCACGCACAAGCTGGGTGAGGCCGACCGGATCGTCACCCTGCTCACGCGCCGGCACGGCAAGGTCCGCGCCGTCGCGAAGGGCGTGCGGCGGACGTCTTCGCGGTTCGGGGCCCGGCTGGAGCCGTTCGGCCACGTCGACGTGCAGTTCTACACCGGCCGCACGCTCGACGTCATCACCCAGGTCGAGACCGTGGACGCGTTCGCGCTGCCGCTGGTCGCCGACTACCAGCGCTACACCGCGGCCAGCGCGATCGCCGAAACCGCGGACCGGCTCTCGGCCGAAGAGGGCGAACCGGTGCTCAAGCTCTACCTCCTCGTCTGCGGCGCACTGCGGTCCCTCGCCGCCGGGGAGCGTGACGCGTCCCTCGTGCTCGACGCGTTCTTCCTCCGCGCGATGTCCTACGCCGGCTGGGCGCCCGCGCTCACCGAATGCGCTCGCTGCGGCCTGCCCGGGCCGCACGTCGCGTTCAGCGTCACGGCCGGCGGCTCGATGTGCCAGGACTGCCGCGTACCCGGCTGCGTGCACCCCGCGCCCGAGGTCCTGGACCTGCTCACGGCCCTGCTCCACGGCGAGTGGCCGATGGCCGAGTCGACGTTGCCGGGCACCCGCCGCGACGCGAGTGGCCTGGTCGCGGCCCACCTGCAATGGCATCTGGAGCGTCAGCTCCGGTCCCTTCCCCTGGTCGAGCGACGTGCCCGGGAGCCCGTGGTGCGCGGGCAGTAGGGTCGGCCCTGATCGGTTTCACCCATCCAGGGAGGCTCGCAGTGCTGCGCAGGGGACGCGAGAACAAGGCGTCGCGGTACGAGCTGCGGGCCCCGGATCCGCACTCGTCCGGCGCGAAGCCGCCGGAAATCCCGCGCGAGCTGGTCCCGAAGCACGTCGCGCTGGTCATGGACGGCAACGGCCGCTGGGCCAACCAGCGCGGCCTGCCGCGGATCGAAGGCCACAAGCGCGGCGAAGCGGTGATGATCGACGTCGCCGCCGGTGCCGTCGAGATCGGCGTCAAGTGGCTCTCGGTGTACGCGTTCTCGACGGAGAACTGGAAGCGCAGCCCCGAAGAGGTGCGGTTCCTGATGGGCTTCAACCGCGACACGATCCGCCGCCAGGTCGACTACCTGGGCTCGATCGGCGTGCGCATCCGCTGGGCCGGGCGGCGGCCGAAGCTGTGGGCGTCGGTGATCAAGGAGCTGCAGGCGGCCGAGGAGAAGACCAAGCACAACACGGCGCTGAACATGACGATGTGCGTCAACTACGGCGGCCGCGCCGAGCTGGGCGACGCGATGCAGCGGATCGCCCGCGACGTCGCCGACGGCAAGCTGAGCCCGGACAAGGTCAACGAGAAGACCATCGGCAAGTACCTGTACCAGCCGGACATGCCGGACGTGGACCTGTTCCTGCGGCCCTCGGGTGAGCAGCGGACGTCTAACTTCCTGCTGTGGCAGTCGGCCTACGCCGAGATGGTCTACCAGGACACGCTGTTCCCGGACTTCGACCGGACGCACCTGTGGCGCGCGTGCCTGGAGTTCGCGAAGCGGGATCGCCGCTTCGGTGCCGCTGTCGACCAGGCGTCGTCGTCATGAGCGCGACCGAAGCGGCCGAGACCGCGGAGCTGCTGACGCAGGCGAAGGAGTCCCTCGAGCGCTACCTCGAGGTGCACGTCGACGACGACGGCGCGCTGACGTTCTCCCACGGCGACGTCCCGTGCGTGATCCAGGCGACCCGGCTCGGCGAGGGGCTCACCGTGCTGACGCTGACCTGCGTGGTCGGCTGGGACCTCGCGGACGGGCCGGAGCTGTCGATCGCCGTCGCCGAGCGGGCGGGGCAGGGGCTGTTCGGGACGCTGGGTGTCGGGCACTCGGACAACGGCGTGGACGTGACCCTGCGGTACGCGTTCCCGGCGGCGGGCCTGGACGCGGCGGCGCTCGGGACGTTGCTGATGCTGGTCGTGTCGACGGCGTCGCAGCTGCGGACCGATTTGCCGGGAATCGTGCCCGGCGAGTAACCCACTCGGGGCGGTGTTTTCGCCGCGAACGGCGAATTCCGGCCGGAATCCGGCACTTCTCGACCGTTCGCGGCTGTGCGGCGCTCTCGCTGTCGGACCGTGCTGGCATCATCGCCGTCGTGAACATCGTTTCCGACTCGGCCCGGCGCACCCGCCGGTTCCGCATCAGCTCCGTCGAGGTGCTGTGCGCGATCCTGCTGGTCGCGATCCTGGCCCAGGGCTGGCTGCAGCGGGCGTTCGACGTGCCCGCGCTGCGCACCGGCTCGACCGTGTTCGTCGCGGTCTGCGTGCAGGCCCTGCCGTTCCTCGTGCTGGGCGTGCTGATCAGCGGGGCGATCGCGGCGTTCGTGCCGGCCCGGGTCCTGGAGAAGGTGCTGCCCCGTCGAGCCGGCGCGGCGGTCGGGGTCGCGGGGCTGGCCGGGGTCGCGCTGCCGGGCTGCGAGTGCGCTTCGGTGCCGGTGGCGCGCCGGCTGATGGGGCAGGGCGTGGCACCGGCGGCGGCGCTGACGTTCCTGCTGGCGGCGCCGGCGGTGAACCCGGTGGTGCTGGTGGCGACGGCCGTGGCGTTCCCGGGCCGGCCGGAGATGGTGCTGGCGCGCTTCGCGGGTTCACTGGCGACGGCGATGGTGATGGGCTGGCTGTGGGCCCGCTGGGGCAAGCTGGAGTGGATCACCGCCCGGGCGTTGCGGCGCTTGCCGGACGTGGCGGGTGGGCAGCGGTGGCGGGTGTTCGCCGAGACGGCCCGCACGGACCTGGTCGAGGCGGGCGGTTTCCTGGTGCTGGGAGCGCTGATCTCGTCGGCGCTGAACGTGCTCGTGCCGGCGCGCTGGTTCGGGGTGCTGGGCGAGCAGCTGGTGCTGGGCATCGTGGTGATGGCGGTGCTGGCGGTGGTACTGGCGCTGTGCAGCGAGGCGGACGCGTTCGTGGCGGCTTCGCTGACGGCGTTGCCGATGCTGCCGAAGCTGGTGTTCCTGGTGGTGGGGCCGGCGGTGGACGTGAAGCTGTTCGCCCTGCAGGCAGGCACGTTCGGCAAGTCATTCGCGGCGCGCTTCGCCCCGGCGACGTTCGTGGTGGCGGTGGTGTGCGCCGTGGTGGCGGGCTTGGTGGTGGGGGTGGCATGACGATGCCGGCTGATTCGATGGATGGTTCGCGAGCGCCGGCGCGCCGCTCTCGAGGTGCGGGCGTGGGCCGGAAGTCCTTGGCAGACAACGAGTCGCCGCCTGCTGCGCGGGTTGGCGGCCGGGCGCCGTTCACCTCGCGGATCGCCGGGTTCGGTCCCTCGCGCCATCACTCGTCGACCCTGGAGGCCGCGTGAAACGCGAAACCCAGAACATCCTGCTGATCCTGCTCGGCGGCGCGCTGGTCAAGATCGCGGTCAACGGCGACTACCTGCGGTACGTCAAGCCGGCGCAGCAGCCGTGGATCATCGCCGGCGGGGCGGTCATGGTGCTGCTCGGGGCCGTCGCCATCGTGCGCGATCTCCTGGCCGCGCGAGCCAAAGCCGCCGAGCCGGATCACGACGACCACGACCACTCCCACTCGGCGCGGCCCGCGTGGCTGCTGCTGGTGCCGGTACTGGCCGTCTTCCTCGTCGCACCGCCCGCACTGGGCGCGGACTCCGTGCTCCGCACCGAGGCGCGGGTCCCGGCGAGCGCGGCCGCCGCCAACGCCGCCGCCTTCCCGCCGTTGCCCACCGGGAACGTCGTGCCGCTGACGGTGAACGAGTTCGTCAGCCGGGCGGGCTGGGACGCGGCCGGCACCCTCGACAACCGCACCGTCTCCCTGACCGGATTCATCGTGCACACCGGCGGCCGCACACTGCTGGCCCGCCTGGTGATCAGCTGCTGCGCGGCGGACGCGTTCCCGGTGACGGTCCACCTCCGCGGCGGCGAAGCCGACCACCTGGCGAGCGACGCGTGGATCCAGGTGACGGGCCAGGTCGTCCCCGGCACGGCCACGAAGGACAACAGCTACACGCCCGACTTCACGTTGGCCTCGATGGCGACGGTCCCGGCCCCGAAGGACCCGTACGAGTACTGAGCCCGGCCCCGGGCGCCGATCGATGCGGCAGGCGCGCCCGGCTCGAACGAGTCGTTCATGACGTTAGGCCGGCCGGCGACCGGCGGCGACCCAGCCCACCGCAATCGCGGGCGGCGACCCGGCGTCGGCGAAGTCGCGTGGCCAGGGGCGGCGTGCCGGTCTGGCCCCGGAGGCCCGGGCTTGGCGCCCATCGGCAGCCGTGCTGCGTGGCGGCGGTGTCTTGAATGAGTCATTCAGGGCGTGGGAGGTCCTGAATGACTCATTCAAGACCTTTCCCCAGGGCGCGAGCGCCGGAAGCCGGCTCAGTGCTCCGCGCAGGTCCCGGTGATCTCCACCGTGTGCGAGATCTCCGAAAAGCCGTGCTCGGCCGCGATCTTCTCCGCCCAGCGCTCCACCGCCGGCCCCTCGACCTCCACCGTCCGCCCGCACAGGCGGCACACCAGGTGATGGTGGTGGTGCGCCGAGCAGCGCCGGTAGATCGCCTCGCCCGAATCCGTGCGGAGCACGTCGATCTCGCCGGCCTCCGACAGGGACTGTAGCGTGCGGTACACCGTCGTCAGGCCGATGCCGTCGCCGCGTTTGCGCAGCTCGTCGTGCAGTTCCTGGGCCGACCGGAAGTCGTCGACGGTGCTCAGCAGCTCGACGACCGCGGCCCGCTGGCGGGTCGATCGGCGCCCGGGCACCGGGGCTTGGCCGCGCGGGGCGACGGTGTTCATCACTTTCCTTCCTGCACGTGGGCGACGGCGTCGACGACGATGTGCGCCAGGTGATCGTCGGCGAGCCGGTAGACGACCTCGCGGCCGCGGCGCTCGCCCTGGACCACCCCGGCGGTCTTCAGCACCCGCAGGTGCTGGCTGATCAGCGGCTGGGCGACGTCGAGGGCGTCCACCAGCTCGTGCACGCACCGGTCAGCCGCGCGCAGCTGCAGCACGATCGCGATCCGGACCGGTGCCGCCAGCGCACGCAGCAGGTCGCCCGCGTCGGTCAGGACCGACGACGGCGGGTGTGCCGGTGCCTCGGCCGCCGCGGGTGCGCACTCCGCGAGGCCCGGCTGGGCGCCACCTCCGGTGACTGTCGCCATTCCCGCCTCCCCGCTGCTCGTCATCGCCGCCGGCGACCATGAATTCCGTAGTCATTGCCGATAACGGCACGGCCCATCCTAGTGTTCCCCGCGGTAGCACCCACTCCGTCATCTCGCCTTGCGAACTACGGCCGGTCGTATTGCTCCATTCGGGTGAGTTCGTGGGATAATTCCTCTTCGGCTTCGCATGTCGTGGCCGACGGTGCAAGGTTGTCGCGGAGCGTTTGGTCGCTTCTCGTACGCTGGCGACCCGCCCGAACGACCGCAGTGGGGAGACATGACCCGTTTCGCAAGCAAGGCAGCCGCGCTGACGGCCGTCCTCTTCCCGCTGGTCGGCGCCGGGGTCGCCGGGGCGCAGAGCCAGGCCGTCGACGAGAAGACCGGGCCGGTCTCGTTCGCGAACATCGCGTCGGTCCGGATCGGCGGCGAAGGCCAGCACGGCGGCGCCCTGATCACCGAGACCCAGCGCTCCCCGCTGCTGCCCGGCCAGTCGAAGCTCGGCACGGACCGCGTCACGGTCCCCAAGGACGACGGCGAGCGCGCCACCTTCGGCGGGCACTACCAGATCGACCTCGGCCGCTACACCAACGGCAACCCCTACCCGGCGGGCGTCGCGAGCCGCGACCACAACGTCGTCGCCGCGCTGCAGGCGACCACCGTGCCCACCGCCGTCGCCGAGACCAGCTACGCGCTGCGCGACACCTGGCAGGGCGGCGCGAAGGCGGCCGACAACACCGTGCTCGTGCTCGAAGGCGCCAAGACGGCGGTGGACTGCACCGCGCCGTCGAAGCTGACCGGCACGTCGTCGGTGACCCGGCTGTGGGTGCGCCAGGACGGCGGGCTCGGCATCGTCCCGATGCCCGGCGGCACCGCCGGCCTCGAGCTGAAGAACCTGCGGCTCGGCCCGCCCGGCGACATCGCGAACGCGAGCAAGGACACCACCCTCTCCGACCTCAAGCTGACCCGCGTCGGCGCGTTCGACCAGCTGATCCGCCAGGACGGCTGGCGAGGTGGCGACTACACCGCCGTCGCCGGCTGGCGCGTCGAGATCACCACCCACGTCAAGGACGCGGCCGGCGCCGCGGTGCAGGACGTCCAGACGAACATCGTGCTCGGCGGGGTCAGCTGCTCGGTGCCGAAGGGCTTCGTCGCGAAGGCCGCGGGCAGCACCGGCGGCGGCACGAGCGCGACGCAGGCCGCGGTGCCGACGCAGGTCCCGGCCGGGTACCTCGGCGCGGCCGCGCCCGATACGGGCGGGGACGGCTCGCGCGTCCCGCTCGGCATCGGGCTGCTCTTCGGCGGGGTGTTCTTCGGGGCCGTCGCGCTGCTGCTCGGCAGGCGGCGCAAGTCCGGGACGGACTAGGTGCTGCGCACCGGGCTGGCCGCCGTCTCGGCGGCGCTGGCCGTGGCCGCCTTCGCGGCCGGCGTCATCGTGCTGACCTGGCTGCCGCCGACGGCGACGCAGGCCGCCGCGCCACCGCCCGGCTCGCTGCCGGGGGAGAACGCGGCCCCGGCCGTGCTGCCCGCGGACAGCGAGTCCGCCGCGCAGCAGCGCCCGGGCACGGTCCGGCTGCCCGACGGCGCCACCGCCCGCCTGGTCCGGACGGAGCTCACCGACCGCGGCGTGCTCCCGATCCCGCGCGGCCTGGGTGACGCGGCCTGGTGGGGCGCGAAGCTGGGCGCGGCCCAGGGGGCGGCGCTGCTGTCCGGGCACGTGAACTGGGAAGGGCAGCGGGGGCCGTTCGACGAGCTCTGGCGCATGCGCGACGGCGACGAGGTGAGCGTGGTCGACGCGCGGGGCGGCCGCTGGGTCTACCGCGTCGACACCGTGACGACGCTGCCGAAGGAGACGCTGCCGGAGCAGGCCGCGAAGTGGTTCGGCCAGGACGGCCCGCACCGCCTGGTCCTGGTGACCTGCGGCGGCGACTACGTCGGCGGCACCGAGGGCTACGACGAGAACCGCCTGGTCACGGCCCAGCTGGTGACCCGCCCCACGGGCTGACCGAGTTCGGTGCAACCTCCCGCGCCCGCCGGCGCATGTGTGTCTTCGCAACGGCACGACAGCGAAGGAGCACAAGCGCATGCAGGAGCAGAACCCGGCGGAGCGGCGGAAGGGCCCCGGCCGCTGGTGGATCGTCGGCGTCGCCGGCGCTTTCTTGGTCGCGGCGCTCGTCGCCACGCTGCTCATCTTCACTGGAAAGGATGAACCCGCCGGCGCGAACGGCACGACCACGCCGGTGGCGGCCGCCGACCAGCCCGCGAAGCAGGACACCGGCCAGGCTCCCGCGCAGCTGTCCCTGCCCGGTGGCGGTGCCGCGAAGCTCGTCCAGGAGGACCTCGACGACGCGGGCGCCCTCAAGATCCCCGAAGGCCTCGACGAAGCCGCTTGGTGGGGCGCGAAGCTGGGCGCCGACCACGGCGTCGCCCTGCTGTCCGGGCACGTTAACTGGAAGGGCAAGAAGGGCCCGTTCACCGAGCTGTGGCAGGTCAAGCAGGGTCAGGAGGTCAAGCTGACCGACGCCGCGGGCGGTGCCTGGGTCTACCGGGTCGACGCGGCCGAGACCATCCACAAGTCCGAGCTGGCCGGCCGCTCGGAGCAGCTGTTCGACCCGGACGGCCCGCACAAGCTGCTCCTGGTCACCTGCGGTGGCGAGTACGTCGGCGGGAGCGAGGGGTACGAGGACAACCGGGTCGTCACGGCATCGCTGGTGACCCGGCCGTAGCCTGCGCGAAAAGCCCTGGGCCCAGGCGGATACCCTGGACGTTCAAGTCCGATAACCGTCCCCGCATGCTTCCGGAGCGTGGAGTGCCCACGAACACCATCGATACCGTAGTCAGCCTGTGCAAGCGCCGTGGTTTCGTCTTCCCCAGCGGAGAGATCTACGGCGGTACCCGCTCGGCGTGGGACTACGGGCCGCTCGGGGTCGAGCTCAAGGACAACATCAAGCGCCAGTGGTGGAAGACCGTGGTCCAGGGCCGCGACGACGTCGTCGGCCTCGACTCCTCGGTGATCCTGCCGCGCCAGGTGTGGGTGGCTTCGGGGCACGTCAACGTGTTCACCGACCCGCTGATCGAGTGCCTCTCGTGCCACAAGCGGTTCCGCGCCGACCAGCTCGCCGAAGAGTACTCGGCGCGCAGCGGCAAGGAGACGACCGAGGACGACCTGTCCGACGTGCCGTGCCCGAACTGCGGCACCCGTGGCAAGTACACGGCGCCGCGGGACTTCAACATGATGCTGAAGACCTACCTCGGCCCGGTGGAGTCCGAAGAAGGCCTGCACTACCTCCGCCCGGAGACGGCGCAGGGCATCTTCGTGAACTTCTCCAACGTCCAGACGACGACGCGGAAGAAGCCGCCGTTCGGCATCGGCCAGATCGGCAAGTCGTTCCGCAACGAGATCACGCCGGGCAACTTCATCTTCCGGACGCGTGAGTTCGAGCAGATGGAGATGGAGTTCTTCGTCGAGCCGGGCGAGGACGAGACCTGGCACCAGTACTGGATCGACGAGCGCACGAAGTGGTACACCGACCTCGGCATCAAGGCCGAGAACCTGCGCCACTTCGAGCACCCGAAGGAAAAGCTCTCGCACTACGCGAAGCGCACCGTCGACATCGAGTACCGGTTCGCGTTCAACGCCGGGCAGGAGTGGGGTGAGCTCGAGGGCATCGCCAACCGCACCGACTTCGACCTGACCACGCACTCGAACCACTCGGGCCAGGACCTGTCGTTCTTCGACCAGGCCTCGGGCCAGCGGTACCGGCCGTTCGTCATCGAGCCGGCGGCGGGTGTCGGCCGGTCGATGATGGCCTTCATGGTCGACGCCTACCACGAGGAAGAGGTGCCGAACGCCAAGGGCGGCACCGACACCCGCGTGGTGCTGAAGCTCGACCCGCGGCTCTCGCCGTTCAAGGCCGCGGTGCTGCCGCTCTCGCGCAACGCCGACCTGACCCCGAAGGCGAAGGCCGTCGCCGACCTGCTGCGCAAGCACTGGAACATCGACTTCGACGACGCCGGGTCGATCGGCAAGCGCTACCGCCGCCAGGAGGAGATCGGCACCCCGTACTGTGTGACGGTCGACTTCGACAGCCTCGAGGACAACGCCGTCACGGTCCGCGACCGCGACAGCATGGCGCAGGAACGCGTCGCGATCGACAAGCTGGAGTCCTACCTGGCCGGCCGCCTGATCGGCTGCTGACTCCGTAGGACATGAGGGGCACCTTCATGGCTCTAATAGCCATGAAGGTGCCCCTCATGGCATTCCGGGAGCCGTACCCCTGACACCTGTCACGGTCAGGTCGTGACGCACGATCCGGGAACGGCGGCCGCCGGCGCGGCAGCCTGGGCTCATGCGAGAAAACGACATCCAGGCGGTGGCGGCGGGGGCCGCGGTCCACCTCACCGGCCTGCGCAAGCACTACGGCGACGTGCACGCGGTCGACGGCGTCGACCTGACGATCGCCCCGGGCGAGGTGGTCGCCCTGCTCGGCCCCAACGGCGCCGGCAAGTCCACCACCGTCGACATGATCCTCGGCCTCAGCACACCGGACAGCGGCGAAGTGCGGGTCTTCGGCCGGAAGCCGATCGACGCGGTCCGCGCCGGCCTGATCGGCGCGATGCTGCAGGGCGGCGCCCTGATGGACGACCTGACCGTCGCCGAGACCGTCGGCATGGTCGCGGCCCTGCACCGCAAGCCGATGCCGGTGGCCGAGGCCCTGCGCGCCGCCGGCGTCGACGAGCTGGCCGGCCGCCGCGCGAACAAGCTCTCCGGTGGGCAGAAGCAGCGCGTGCGCTTCGCCGTCGCCCTGGTCAGCAACCCCGACCTGCTGATCCTCGACGAGCCGACGGCCGCGATGGACGTCGGGACCCGCCGCGAGTTCTGGCAGTCGATGTACGCGTTCACCGAGTCCGGCCGCACGGTCCTGTTCGCCACGCACTACCTCGAAGAAGCCGAGGAGTTCGCCGACCGCGTCGTGCTGATGCGGCGTGGCCGCGTCGTCGCCGACGGATCGGTCGCCGAGGTCCGCGCGCTGGCCGGTGGCCGCACGCTGCGGGCCGCCGTCCCGGGCGCCGCCGAAGCCGTGATCGCGGCGCTGCCCGGCGTCAAGGAGTTCGAGCTGCGCGGCGACCGCGTCGCGATCTCCACCGGCGACTCCGACGCGACGCTGTGGGCGCTCAAAGCCGCGGTGCCCACCGTGCACGACGTCGAGATCAGCGCCGTCGGCCTCGAAGGCGCCTTCCTCTCCCTGACCGCCGACGAGACCCCGGAGTCCGTCCGATGAACGCCACCTACCTGGTCACCGAGATCCGCCGGAACTTCCGGGCACCGCGGTTCCTGATCTTCGTCGTCGCCTTCCCGGTGCTGATGTTCCTGTTGCAGGCCAACGTCTTCACCAAGTCCTCCGATCCGGAGCACGCGCAGATCGTGGCCGTGATCATGATCAACATGATGACGTTCGGCGCGTTCGCCGCCGCGACCAACAGCGGAGCCCGGCTCGCGCTGGAGCGGGCGGCCGGCTGGCAGCGGCAGCTGCGCCTGACCCCGCTGACCGGCACCGGCTACCTCGCCGGCAAGGGCATCTCCGGCCTGCTCGTCGGACTGCCCGCGCTGATCCTCGTGCCGGTACTCGCCGTGGTGGCCGAGGGCGTGCACCTCGACGCGGCGGGCTGGGTGCGGATCTTCGCCGGCGTCTGGCTCGGCACGATCCCGCTGGTCCTGCTCGGGCTGCTGCTCGGCCAGTTCGGCACGCCCGACTCGATGCAGCCGGTCAACATGATCGTCACCCTCGGCATGGGCTTCCTCGGTGGGCTGTGGATCCCGATCGAGACCATGCCGTCCTGGATGCACGACGTCGCCCAGATCATGCCGACGTACTGGGTGCTGCAGCTGGCGCGGCCCGCGGTGACCACCGACATGGTGGTGTCGCTGCCGACCGCGGTGGCGGTGCTCGCGGGGTGGACGGTCGTGCTGGGGGCGCTGGTGATCAGGCGTTACCGTAAGGACAGCGCCCGGGTCTGAGGGCCGGGGACGGGGATGGGGAACGGCGATGGCCAAGGACGAAGCGCAGCAGTACGGGCTGGGCAACCACGAAACGTGGTGGGAGGACCCGCCGCCCAACCGCGGCCGCAGCGGGCCGGACAAGCTCCGGTGGCCGCTCCTGTCGGTCGTGTTCACCCTGCCGTACCTCATCCCGGTGACGAAGTCGCTGCTGGCCAGGGACCCGGTGACGCCCGGCGTGGTGGCGCTGTGGGCGCTCGTCTACGGCGTCGCGGTCTCGTACGCGCTCTTCCCGCTGGCGTTCGACCGCACCCGCCCGTTCCGGTTCGCCTACAGCGTGTGGATGCTCGTCCTGGGCCTAGCCGTGATCGCCGCGACGGGCGCCAGCCCCTTCGTCATGCTCTACGGCACCGCCGCGCTGGTGTTCCTGCTGCCGCTGGCCTGGGTGGTGATCCTCGACGGCGTCGCGCTGCTGCTGGCGGCCGGGATCCTGCTGCTGGACGGCCGGTTCGGCGACAACTGGGGCGACCTGGTCACCGTCGGGTCGGTGACGATGGCGATGTTCTTCATGTCCAGCCTGGTCCGGGCGGTCCGGCGGCTGCAGCAGGCCAACGAGGAGATCGCCACGCTCGCGGTGGCGAACGAACGCGAGCGCGTCGCCCGTGACCTGCACGACCTGCTCGGGCACAGCCTCACCACGATCACCGTCAAGGCGGGGCTGGCCCGGCGGGTGCTGGAGAGCGCCGGCGACATCCCGCGCGCGGTCGAGGAGATCCGCGAGGTCGAGGGCCTCACCCGCAGCGCGCTGTCCGACGTCCGCGCCACCGTGTCGGAGTACCGCGAGGTGTCGTTGTCGGCCGAGATCGTCGGCGCCCGGGCCGCGTTGCGGGCCGCGGAGATCGACGCCGACCTGCCGCACGCGGTCGACAACGTGCGGCCCGAGTTCCAGAGCGTCTTCGGGTACGTGCTGCGCGAGGCCGTGACGAACGTGCTGCGGCACTCCGGCGCGAAGCTGGTCAAGGTGAAGCTGGGGGACACCTGGCTGGAGGTCGAGGACGACGGGCGGGCCACCGAGGTCGTGCCGGGCAACGGCCTGCGCGGGCTGACCGAGCGGCTGGCCGCGGCCGGGGGCACCCTGCGGGCGTCGGCCCGGCCCGGGGGAGGATTGCTGGTGCGGGCGGAGATCCCGCTGCCGGAACCCCGCGCGGCCGCCCCGGCCGTGCGCGCCGAACCCGCGGGAGGACTCGCTTGATCCGGGTGTTGCTGGCCGACGACCAGGCCATGGTGCGCGGGGCGCTGGCCACCGTGCTGGGCCTGGAATCGGACATCGAGGTGGTCGGACAGGTCGGCTCCGGTGACGAGGTGGTGGCCGCCGCACGCGAGGCCAAGCCCGACGTCGCCCTGCTCGACGTGCAGATGCCCGGCAAGGACGGGCTGGAGGCGGCGGCCGACCTGCGGGCCGCGCTCCCGTCGTGCCGGGTCATCATCTGCACGACGTTCGGCCGGCCCGGCTACCTGGCGCGCGCGATGGCGGCGGGCGCCGCCGGGTTCGTCGTCAAGGACGCCCCGCCCGAGCAGCTCGTCGAGGCCGTCCGGCGAGTCCACAGTGGACTCCGGGTGGTGGACCCGGCACTGGCCGCCGAGTCACTGGCCACCGGGGCCAGCCCGCTCACCGGCCGGGAGCGGGATGTGCTGCGGGAAGCCAAGGACGGCAGCACGGTCGCCGACGTGGCGCGGGCCCTGCACCTGTCGGAAGGGACCGTCCGCAACCACCTGTCCGCCGCGATCGGCAAGACCGGCGCGCGGACGCGGGCCGAAGCGGTGCGGGTTTCGGAGGAGCGCGGCTGGCTCTGAGCGGCCGGTGGCCTTCTGACAAGATGGGCCGGGTGGGTACCGCTGAACGCACCAAACCGACGCTCGCGAGCTGGGCGCGCCGGATCGCCTTCGGCACGGTCCTCATGCTGCTCGCGCTCGTCGGCGGCACGGCGTTCCGCGTCTGGCAGGTCGCGCGCGTGAACGACCGGACGCCCGCCGACGTCATCGTGGTGCTGGGCGCGGCGCAGTACAACGGCAAGCCGTCGGACATCTACGCGGCGCGGCTGGTCAAGGCGAAGCAGCTCTACGACTCGGGCGTCGCGAAGACGATCGTCACCGCGGGCGGCAAGAAGGCCGAGGACAACTTCACCGAGGCCCGGGCCGGCCAGCTGTGGCTGACCCGGCACGGCGTGCCGCCGGACGCGACGCTGGCGGTCGGGGAGGGCAGCGACACGCTGCGCAGCCTCCGGGCGGTCGCGGACGAGGTCCAGGGGCGCGGCTGGCACACGGCGGTGCTCGTCAGCGACCCGTGGCACTCGTTCCGGGCCCGGACCATGGCCGACGACCTGGGGCTGGACGCCTGGACCGCGCCGACGCACAGCGGGCCGATCGTGCAGGAGCGCGTCACCCAGGTGCGCTACATCATCCGCGAGACCGGCGCGCTGCTGTACTACCGGCTGACGAAGACCCCGGCCGACGACCTGTTCGCCACGTTCCTGGGCTGAGAACTGTCGGTGGCCGCGTTTAGGCTGGTCGGGTGGACTACACCGAGCACGACACCGCCCGCCTGCTGCCGGAACCGGCCAAGGGCGCGGCGCTGCCCGGCACGCGCGCGGACGGGCGCAGCGCGTTCTCCCGCGACCGGGCCCGCGTGCTGCACTCGGCGGCGCTGCGGCGGCTCGCCGGCAAGACCCAGGTGGTCGGGCCGGGGGAGGGCGCCGAGGTCACCGGCGTCCCGCGCACCCGGCTGACGCACTCCCTGGAAGTCGCGCAGATCGGCCGGGGCATCGCCGAGGAGCTGGGTGCCGACCCGGACCTCGTCGACACCGCGGGGCTGGCGCACGACATCGGGCACCCGCCGTTCGGGCACAACGGCGAGCGCGCGCTCGACGAGGTCGCCACCGCGTGCGGCGGCTTCGAAGGCAACGCGCAAACTTTGCGCATCCTCACCCGGCTGGAGCCGAAGCTGCTCTCCGCCGACGGCGACCCGGTGGGGCTCAACCTGACCCGCGCGTGTCTCGACGCGACCACGAAGTACCCGTGGCCGCGCAAGCCGGGGCAGGTGAAGTACGGCGTGTACGCCGACGACGTCCCGGTGTTCTCCTGGGTCCGCGAAGGGGCGCCGGAAGAGCGGACGTGCCTGGAAGCGCAGATCATGGACTGGGCGGACGACGTCGCGTACTCGGTGCACGACGTCGAGGACGGAGTGCTGGCCGGCCGGATCAAGCTGCGCGTGCTCGCCCACCCGGACGAACGCGCGGCCGTCGCCGAGGCCGCGGCCAAGCACTTCTCGGCGCAGTCGGTGTCCACTTTGGAGGATGCGGCGGCGGAGCTGCTGGCGCTGCCGGTGGTGGCGGCGCTGACGTCGGCCGAGCCGGACGGCTCACCGGGCGCGCAGGTGGCGTTGAAGCGGTTGACGAGCGAGCTGGTCGGCCGCTTCACGACGGCGGCGGTCACGGGCACCCGAGCGGAGTTCGGCGAGGGGCCGCTGGGGCGTTACCGGGCGCGGCTGTGCGTCCCGGAGCAGGTGGCGGCGGAGGTGGCGCTGCTGAAGGCGCTGGCGCTGCGGTACGTGATGAGCGACCGTCGCCGGCTGGCGATGCAGGAGGGGCAGCGCGAGCTGCTGGTGGAGCTGGTCCACGCGCTGGCCCGGCGGGCGCCGGAGTCCCTGGACCCGCTGTTCGCCCCGGCCTGGAAGGCGGCCCGCGACGACGCGGGGTTGCTGCGGGTGGTGATCGACCAGGTCGCTTCCCTCACCGACGCGCAGGCCCACACGTGGTACTCGTGGCACGTAACCCGCCACCACCGCTGACCCGTGCTCGAACGGGCATCACCCGTGATTGGAGGGGCATCACGTGTGATTGGAAAGGCATCACGTGTGATTGCCGAGCCGACACGGCGCCGGGCCCGGGTTAGCACCGTGTCGACCTCCCAATCACGCGAGTCGACCTCCCAATCACGAGTGATGCCCTCCTGATCACGGGTGATTCCCGTCCGATCACGTGAGCCGACGCTCGAGGTACGTGAGTCGACCGTTCGGGTGCGCGAGTCGACCGTCCGGGTACGGGGGGCGGGCTTGGGCGGACGGTGGTTCTGGCATTCGGCGGTGCCTCGCCGCGTGGGGGATTTGTCACCCGTGGGCGGAGTTCCGCGTGGCCGCCCGGCAGGGTGAACCGTTCCGGTAGTCTCGCCCGCATGGCCACGGACAGCCACCTCCGGTTCGCCCTCGCCGTCCACGCGGCCCTCGGTGCCGAGGGCGGGAACTCCTGTTTCTCGCCGTATTCGGTGGCCAGCGCCCTGACCCTGGCCGCTCTGGCCGCCCGGGGGGAGACCCGCGAGGAACTTGTCGCCCTGCTCGGTGATCCCGGGGAGCAGACCGCCCTGCTGCGGGACGCCGCGCAGCTCGTCGAAGAAGCCCGGGGCGAGCAAGCCGAGCTGGCCGTCTCGAACACGCTGTGGGCCGACGACCGGCTGCCGCTCGAAGACTCCTTCAAGGCCGAGCTGGCCGGGTGGCCCGGTGCCGCCGTCGCGAGCGCGCCCTTCGAGAAGGAGCCCGAAGCCGCGCGCGCCCTGATCAACGAGGATGTCGGGCGCACCACGCGCGGCCTCATCCCGCAGCTGCTGCCGCCCGGCTCGATCGACTCGGACGTCGCCGCCGTGCTGGTCAACGCCCTCTACCTCAAAGCCGCGTGGAAGCTGCCCTTCCGCGAGGCGAACACCAGTGACGCGCCGTTCCACGCGCCCTCCGGCACCCGGGACGTTCCGACCATGTGGCTCAGCGAACGCGTCGGCTACGCGCACGCCGCCGGCTGGCAGGCCGTGCAGCTGGTCGCGGCAGGCGGCCTGCAGGCCGTGGTGCTGCTGCCCGACGGTGACCTCGCCGACGCCGAAGCGGCCCTCGACCAGCCGACCCTCACAAGCCTGCTCGACGGCATCGCCTTCAAACCCGTCGAGCTCGCGCTGCCGAAGATCTCGCTGGACGTCCCCAGCACGCTCACCGGCGTGCTGCGCGGCCTCGGCGTCCGCACGATGTTCACCGGCCGGGCCGACCTGAGCGGGCTCTCCCCGGACTCGCGGCTGACCGTGTCCGAGGTACTGCACCAGGCCGTGCTGCGAGTGGACGAACAGGGCTTCGAGGGGGCCGCGGCGACCGCGCTGATCATGCGCCTCACCTCGATGATCATCGACGACCCGGTCACCGTCACGGTCGACCGGCCGTTCCTGCTGCTGGTCCGGCACGCCGGCACCGGAGCCCTCCACTTCCTCGCCAGGGTGGTCGAACCGTGAGCTTGAAGTCCGAAGCCGTCCCCGATCTCGTCCCGCCCGCCCCCGAACCACCCGAAGGCCCGAAGCGCTGGGCGTGGCAGGACTCCGCGATCACCGGCGGGTTCCTGCTCTTCACGATCCTGCTCTACAACGGGCTCTGGTTCGACCTCAAGCGCGGCTACCTCTGGAACGGCGCCGCCGACCAGAGCCAGTGGGAGTGGTATTCGACGGTCGTCGCGAAGGCCGTCCTGCACTTCCAGAACCCGTTCACCACGGACCTCCAGAACTACCCGCACGGCGTCAACATGGCAGCCAACGCGGCGATGTTCGGCCTCAACATCCCGCTCGCGCCGATCACACTGACCTTCGGCGCGACGCTGACGTGGGCGATCGTGCTCACCGCCGGGCTCGCAGGCACCGCAACCGGCTGGTACTGGGTGTTCTCCCGCCACCTGGTGCCGAACCGCACCGCGGCCGCGATCGGCGGCGCCTTCTGCGGCTTCGCCCCGCCGATGATCTCGCACGGCAACGCGCACCCGAACTTCGTCGTGCTGTTCGTGTTGCCGTTCATCGCGCTCAAGACGATCCAGCTCGCCCACGGCGAACGCCCGGTGCGCAACGGGATCGTGCTCGGGCTGCTCGTCGCGTGGCAGATCCTGCTGGGTGAAGAGCCGCTGGCGATCTTCGCGCTGACCTTCCTCGTGTTCGCGATCGCTTACCTGATCCCGCACCGCGCGGAGATCCGCGGCATGCTGGCGCCGCTGGCCAAGGGGATCGGCATCGGCGCGGTCGTCGCGCTGCTGATCGCCGGGTTCCCGCTGTACTGGCAGTTCTTCGGCCCGCAGAGCTTCCACTCGCTGCTGCACGGTTCGGCGGGCAACGACACGGCGGCGTTCACGCGCTTCGCGACGCAGTCGATCGCCGGCGCTCCCGAGGCGGCGGCGGACGTGTCGATGAACCGCACCGAGGAGAACGCGTTCTTCGGCTGGCCGCTGATCGTGCTCATGGTCGTGCTCACGATCTGGCTGTGGCGTGACGTCGTTTCGCGCGCGCTCGCGATCACGATGTACGTGATGGCCGTGCTTTCCCTCGGCATCGAGATCACCGTGGCGCACGACGACACCGGCATCCCCGGCCCGTGGAAGTGGCTGGGCCAGCTGCCGCTGCTGGACTCGCTGCTCGAATCCCGGCTCGCGATGGGCTGCATCCCCGTGGTCGGCGGGCTCCTGGCGATCGCGACGCACCGCGTCTGGACGGCGGCCGCCGAGCAGCCGGAGCCCCTGGACGGCAAGCCACGGTTCCCCCTGCGCATGATCTGGATCGGCGCGGTGGTGGCAGTGCTGCTGCCGATCGCGCCGACGGAGCTGGTGACGCACGAACGCCCGCTCTCACCTCCTTTCTTCGCCGACGGGATCTGGCGCCAGTACATCGCCCCCGGCGGCTCGCTCGTGCCGGTGCCGCTGCCCAGCACCGGCGAGGCCGAGCCGCTGCACTGGCAGGTCGACGCGGGCCTCGGCTACCCGATGCCCGAGGGCTACTTCGTCGGCCCGACCTCACCGGACGACCGCCGCGGCCGCTACGGCGCCGTGCCCCTGCCGACCT
The DNA here is from genome assembly GCF_030182635.1 of Amycolatopsis ponsaeliensis. NCBI lineage: Bacteria > Bacillati > Actinomycetota > Actinomycetes > Pseudonocardiales > Pseudonocardiaceae > Amycolatopsis > Amycolatopsis ponsaeliensis. Next base: position 32,682 of record NZ_JAPZLD010000006.1, on the reverse strand, counting down.
CGGACCTGTTCGCCGAGGTGGAGAAGACGGGGCAGGCCGCGGACGTCACCGAAGCCGACCGCACCCAGGCGCTGACCGACCTGCGCGCCTGGAACGCGGACGTGCTGGTGGTCGGCCCCCGCCAGAACCAGGAAGCGCTGAAGTCCACTGTGGAGCTCCTGCTGCGCAAGCCGGCGGAGTTCGTCGGCGGGGTGTGGGTCTGGGACGTGCGCGCCCTGACGCCGTGACCGGCCGCGGTCAGGCCTTGGCCGCGTCCAGCAGGATCGTGGTCAGCTCCTTCGGTCGCGAGAACATCGGCCAGTGCCCGGTGTCCAGCTCCACCAGCTGCCAGCGGTCGCTTTCCAGCAGCTTCGCGACGTCCGGGCTGGGCGTGTCACCGTCGAGCAGGCACTTGAGGTAGGTCGCCGGGATGTCGCCCAGCGGGCGTGAGAGCACCGCGGGTTCGGTGAGCGACGCGGCCGGGTGTGGGGTCGAGCCCTCGACGATCCGGGCGATCTCGGCGTCGGAAAGTCCTTGGCCCGCAAAGTCTTCCGCGGTCAGTGGGGGCCAGAAGCCGCGCTCAGTGAGGGCCGCGACCTGTGCCTCGGACCAGACGGCGGCGAAGGACTCCCCGTCGGCAGGCACGTTCGAGTCGACGAACACCGCGCGTTTCAGCCGGTCGCCGATCCGCTCGGCCGCCTGGCCGACCGGGATGCCGGAGTAGCTGTGCCCGACCACCACGACGTCCCGCAGGTCGCCCTGCGAGACGACGTCGACGATGTCCTGCACGTGCCGCCGCTGCCCAGCCGGCACGTCGCGTTTTTCGGCGACGCCGGACAACGTCACCGCATGCGCGCCGTGGCCCGCTTCGCGCAACCCCGGGACCACGTCGTCCCACGCCCACGAACCGAGCCAAGCGCCTGCCACCAGTACGAATTCAGCCATGCCGGAAACCTAGTGGAGGGGTCCGACAATTTCGGTAGAGTCGGCGCCCGTGACCTCAGTGGACGACCAGGGGCGGACCGAGCCGCCCGTCGACGGCGACGAAGCCGCGATCCTGCTCGGCTTCCTCGACTTCCACCGCGACACCCTGGCTTGGAAGTGCGCCGGGCTGGCCGAGGCGGGCCTGCGCGCGACGCACCCGCCGTCCACCTTGACGCTGGGCGGGCTGCTCAAGCACCTCGCGTACGTGGAGGACTATTGGTTCTCCTGCGTCCTGTTCGACCGCGAGCCCGCCGAGCCGTGGAACACCGTCGACTGGCGCGAAAACCCGGACTGGGACTGGGATTCGGCGGCGGAGGACACTCCGGAGCAGCTCCGCGAGCTCTGGCAGGGGGCGGTGGCGCGCTCCCGGGAGCTGTACGCGGAGGCGTTGACGAACGGCGACCTTTCCCAGGCGTCCAAGCACACGCGGCGAGACGGCACTTCGCCGAGCCTGCGCTGGATCCTGGTGCACATGGTCGAGGAGTACTGCCGCCACAACGGCCACGCCGACCTCATCCGCGAGTCGATCGACGGCAGCACGGGCGAGTGAACCTGCTCGCCGAGCTCCGGGACCGGCTCGGCCCGGACGCCGACCTCGAGACGACGTCGTGGCCGGACGTCTCCGTGGTCGTGCGCGCCGGCGAGCGGTCCGTGGACGTCGTCCCCGCCGCCGGCACGCCGACGTTCTCCATGCAGTTCTGGCGCGAGCGCGCCGTCCACGCGATCGGCGGCGGCGCCGACCTCGACGCGGCGGCGGACGCGGCCCGCGCGTGGCTTGCGGGGGCCATGCCGGCCGTGTTGCGCGAGAGCCGGACCCTCGGCACATGGGTCGACCGCAGTGACGGCATCGAGTTCCGCTGGCAGGTCTCCCACGCCCTCCGGCACCGCGTGCCCCAGCTGGTGCGCGTCAGCCGGGTCATCGAGCTGGCCATGGCGGAACCGCGGCTGCGGGCGCTGTACCCGTTCACCAGCCACGACATGCTCGGATTTCGCCGTGGCCCCTATCCGTCGCGGGCGCTCGGCGTCTGGGTGTCCCCGGAGCGCGACGGGAGTTTCACGGTGCGGTACCCGGAGCGTCAGGATGTCAAGGTCCCCGACGCCGAGGCCGCCGTCGCGGAGGTGCTGAACCGGCTGCCGTGACCGCGGTCAGCCGCGGCGGTGCGCGATCTGGAAGACGTTGCCGAACGGGTCGCGGACCATCGCGCGGCGGTCGCCGTAGGGCATGTTCGCCGGTAGCTCGAGGCTGGTCGCGCCGCAGTCCAGCGCCCTGCGGTACGTCGCGTCCGCGTCGGCCACGTACACGTACAGGAACGCGGGGAACAGCTCGCGCTCGCCTTCGGCCGACACCATGACGAGCGAGCCGCCGATGCGGATCTCCGCCGGCCGGCCGCCTTCGACTTCGCCGGTGGCGCCGAACACCGAACGCAGGAACGCGACGGCGGCGACGAGATCGCTCACCACCATCCGCGGGATCACCGTCTGGGGGCTCATGGCCGCTCACCCAAGCCTGTTCCGGGCGTGATCACAAGTCAGCGCCGCAAGCCGACCAGCTTCACGAGGAACCGGTCGACCTGCTCGACGGCCGGCGGCCACGGCAGGTCGGGTTCGTTGATCCGCTGCGCCAGCATGCCGTTGACGGCGGTCCGCAGGTCGATCGCGACGGTCGTGGCGTCGTCGGCGGGCGCCAGGCCCGCGTCCATGCAGGCCTGGACCGCGGCGATCGTGCGCGCGACCATGACCTCCTTGAACGGCATGCCGAGCCGCCGGTGGACCTTGCTCTCGTGCAGCACCTTGTAGAGCCCGGGGTGCTCGCGCGCCCACGCCGCCTGCGTCAGGATCCGGGCGCGCAACGCGGTCGCCGGGTCCGGGGCTTCGGCGGCCGCGGCGTCCCCGGCGCCGACGAGCTCCTCGTGGCAGCGCTGCATCGCGGCCAGCACGAGCGCGTCGCGGTCCGGGAAGTGCAGGTAGACCGACGTCGCCGCGATCGACACCTCGCGCGCGACGGCCCGCAGCGACAGCGCTTCGTCGTCGGCCAGCTCGTCGAGCATCCGGACGGCGGCCGTGACGATCTCTTCGCGCAGCAGCTCGCCCTGGCCGCGGGCGTTGGGGCGGCGGCGGTTCTCGGTCATGGTCGGCCCAGTGTAGCTGGACACCCATTGCGCTACAGGTGTAGCGTCACTCGCACTACAGCTGTAGCGCTACGAATGTTCACCACACTGAGGGAGCACGATCTTGACCACCACCGAAACGCCGACGAACCTCGACCGGCTGGCCGCGCTCGACCCGGTGTTCGCCCAGATGGTCGGCGCCACCGCGAGGTACGTCCGGGCGATCCCGGAGCTGACCGACCGGGAGAAGACGTTCCTGTGCGTCACGGCCGACGTCTGCCAGGCGAGCCTGGGCATGGCGTTCGTCGCCCACGTCCGGACCGGACTGGCCGCCGGAGTGTCCACTTCGGACATCCGAGAGCTGCTGCGGTTCGTCTCGTACGACTGCGGTTACCACGTTGCGACGGCGGGCATCGAGCGGATCGCCGAGCTGGAAGCGGAACTCGGCATCGTCCCGGCGCGGGCCGAACCACTGGCACCCGAACTGCTGTCGACCGGGCCCGACGCCGCGCCCAGTCCGCTCCCGGAACCGGTGCGCGACCGGCTGAACGAGCTGGACCCGCACTTCGCCGGATACTTCGACCTGCAGTCGCGGATGCGCACCGGCCACGGGCCCGGCACGCTCAGCGAACGCGAGCGCGGCCTCGTCAGCCTCAGCGTCGACGTCCACTACCAAACGCTCGCCGACACGTTCCGCACGCACGTCGGGCGCGCGCGGCGGGGCGGCGCGTCGCCGGAGGATGTGCGGGCCGCGCTGCGGTTCATCGCCCAGTTCGGCGTCACCCGGGCCTGGCACGCCTGGGAAGCCCTGAACGAAATCCTGGGCTAACCGAGGACTTCGCCCGCGAGCCGGCTCAGGTAGCCCGCGAATTGTTCACGGTCTTCGCGGGGCCAGTGACCCACCAGTGCCTCGAACGCCTGACGCTGGTGGGCCTGCGAAGCGGCGAGGAACTCCTTCGCCGCCTCGGTGAGCGTCAGCACCGCGCGGCGCGCGTCCCGGGCCGACGTCGAACGCACCACGAAGCCGTCTCGCCCGGCTTCGGCGACCATCCGGCTGGCCACCGAGCGGTCGATGCCCAGCTGGTGGGCCACGTCGGCGACCGTCACCTCGGCGCTCGCCGAGCTGTCGATCGCCTGGATCACGAACAGGTTCGGCACCGTCCACGCCGGTGGGGCGTCCGCGGCGAAGCGCTCGACGACGTCCGGGGCCCACTGGCGCGCCCAGTGCCGGACCAGCCGGAAGAGGGCCGGTCCGCCGTCCGCGCTTGATGTGTGCATAAGGCACGTTATAACGTGTGCTTTATGCACGCATCTCGGAACCTCGCCTTTGCGGGCCTCCTGCTCGGCATGGCCATGGCCCAGCTCGACGGCCTGATCGTCACCGCGGCCCTGCCCTCGATCGGCGAAGACCTGCACGCCCGCACCGGGCTCGTCGCGGTGACCGCCGCCGGCCTGCTCACCCTCACCGTCGCGACGCCGCTGCACGGCCGGTTCGGCGACCTCCACGGCCGCCGGATCTCGTTCGCCGGCTCGGTTCTCGTGTTCGCCGCGGCCTCGGCGTGGTGCGCCGCCGCGCCCGACCTCGGCTCGCTGATCGTCGCCCGCGCGCTGCAGGGACTGGGCGGGAGCGGCCTGATCGTCACGGCGATGAGCGCGCTCGGCGAGCTGTTCGAGCGCGACGAGCTGCTGCGCCGCCAGGGCTGGCAGGCGGCGGTCTTCGCGGCCGCCACCCTCGGCGGGCCGCCGCTGGGCGGGCTGCTCGCCGCCGGCCCGGGCTGGCGCTGGATCTTCCTGGTCAACCTCCCGCTGTGCGTGCCCGCACTGGTGCTCGGCCTGCGCGGGCTGCCCGCGAAACCCCGTCGCACCCAGGAGAAGTTCGACGCCGGGAGCAGCGTGCTGCTCACCGTCGCGGGCTCCGCGGTCGTCGCGCTCGGCACCTTCGACGCGCTCGCGAAAAGTCCACTGTGGACGCCGATCCTCGTCGGGGCCACCGCCGCGGCGGGAATCCTCTTCGTGCGCCGGCAGCGCCGCACGCCGAACCCGCTGATCTCGCCGAAGGTCTTCGCGGACGCCGTCCTGGCGCGCGCGGTGCTGGTCAACGGACTGGCGGGCGCCGCGCTCTACGGCACCTTCACCTACGTCGCGCTCGTCGCCGCGCTGGCGGCCGGCGCGGCGGGGACCGGTCTGCTGCTCGTCGCGATGACCGCGGGGCAGCTCGCGCTGTCCGCGTCCTTCGCCGCGCTGGCCCGCCGGCACCCGGACATGACGGCGTGGGGCCGGTTCGGCTGCCTGCTCGGCACGGCCGGGCTCGCCGCGATCGCCGTCGCGGCCGCGCTCGGCGGCAGTCCCTGGCTCCTCGCGCCGGGGCTGTTCGCGATCGGCGCGGCCTTCGCGGTCTGCACGTCCGCGTACACCGTCCTGGGGCAGACCCGCGCCCGGCGCGAGCTGATGGGTGTCACGCTGGGCTCGCTGACCTTCGCCCGGCAGGCCGGCGGGCTGGCCGGCGCGGCGGTGTTCGGCTGGTTCGCGCTGGCCACGACCGGCGGGCTCACCGCGGCCGGCCTCACCGTCGTGTTCGGCGCCGCGGCCGCGATCATGCTGGTGGCCTGGCTCACCGCGCCCGCTGTCACGTCTCCTGCCGCGGTCTCGTCCTCGTCGTGACCGCGAACGAAGGAGAACGCAGATGCCTCGCATCCCCGCGAAGAAGACGTCCGAAGCCGGCCCGTTCCTCAAGCTGGTCTACCGGATCGCCGGGCGGCGCTACGGCGCGGTGCCCGAGCCGATGGCCGTCGCCGCGCACCACCCCGGGCTGCTGCGGGCCAACGCCGTGCACGAGCTGATGGTGGAACGGGCCTCGAAGAAGGTGCCGGCGAACGTGCGCGAGCTCGCCGTCTACCGCGTCGCGACCCGGATCGGCTGCTCGTGGTGCGTCGACTTCGGCACGATGCTGCAGAAGCACGACGGCCTGGACATCGAGCGGCTGAAGAAGATCGACGACTACGCGACCTCGCCCGCGTTCAGTGACCGGGAACGGCTCGCGATCGCCTACGCCGACGCGATGTCCGGCGAGCAGGTCGCCGTGACCGACGAGCAGGTCGCCGAGCTCGAGCGCGAGTTCGGCCGCGAAGGCGTCGTCGAGCTGACGTACCAGATCGCGCTGGAGAACTCGCGCGCCCGGATGAACAGCGCGCTCGGCATCGTCGACCAGGGCTTCACTTCCGGCGACGCCTGCCGCGTCCCGCTCCCGTAGTAGGACCCCGGGAATCGGACCCCGGGCGGACGCGCGACGGGGGCCCGCCGCGGGACCGTTCCGGGCATGCACCTCGTCGCCAGTGAACGGATCAAGCTCTTCAGCATCGCCACGCCCTGGGCGTGCGGCGGCTTCGCGATGGTCGCGCTGGCCGCCCCGGCCGCGCTCACCGCCCTGACGGCGACCGAGTCGCGGCTGCCGCCGACCGTCGCGAGCACCCAGTTCGGCCACCAGCTCGGACTGGTCGCGGTCCTGTTGCTGGGGGCACTCGCGGTGACCAGCGAGTACCACACCGGCACGATCCACGGCACCTTCCAGGGCGTGCCCAGCCGGTGGCCCGCGCTGGTCGCGAAGGCCGTGGTCGCCGCCGGGTACGCCTTCGCCATCGGCGAGGCCGCCGCCTTCACGGCCTGGCTGGTCGCGCGGGTCCTCGCCCCGGACGCCGACCTGGCGCTGGACAGCGTCGCGGACTGGACGATCGTCGCCGGCACCGGTCCGGTGTCCGCCCTGGCCGCCGTCTGCGGGGTCGGCGTGGGCCTGCTCGTGCGATACACCGCCGGTGCGGTCGCGCTGCTCGTCGTCTACCCGCTGATGGCGGAGAACGTCGTCACGCTGATCCCCCGGGCAGGACAGGCGATCCACCGGTGGATGCCGCTGAACGCCGTCACGAAGTTTCTCAGCGGGAGCGGGGAAGCCAACGCCGGCCGGGACGGCGGCAACGCCACCGTCCTTTCGGACTCACCCCTGAGCCCGGGCTGGGCCCTGGCCTACTTCGGTGCCATCGCCGTGCTCCTGCTGGCGGCGGGGATCACTCAGGCGCGGCGCCGGGACGTGTGATCCGGGTCAGCTTGTCCGGGTTGACGACGTCGTAGATGGCCACGATCTTGCCGTCGCGGACGCTGACCGACTGCACGTGCTCGTCGAGCGCGAGGAAGCCCTCACGGCCCGGCATCGGCGGCAGGTACATCCCGAGATCGCCGTTGACCAGCACCGGCGAGCCGCGTTCGACCACGCCGGGCGCGTACTTGCGCATGAGGCCGATGAAGAACCGGGCGATCTTGTCCGGGCCCAGGATGAGCTGGCGGGTGGTGCGGCCCTTGCCGTTCGAGTCGCCGATGAGCACGACGTCCGGGGCCAGCAGCTCGGTCATCGCCTGGATGTCGCCCGCCAGGAGCGCGCCGACGAACTTCTCGAGGATCTGGGCCTGGTCGTCGAGCGGGGCGCGCGGCGGCGGGTCGGCGTCGGCGAGTGCCTTGCGGCCCCGGGACGCGTGCTGGCGCGCGGCGTCGACCGAGACGCCGAGCGCGTCGGCGATCTCCGAGAACGGCACCGAGAAGGCGTCGTGCAGCACGAACGCGACGCGCTGCTCCGGGGTCAGCTTGTCGAGCACGACCAGGGCGGCCATCCGCAGGCCGTCGTCGCGGACCGCGATGTCCAGCGGGTCCTCGCTCGCCGGCTGCCCGAACGGCGTGACGACCGGCTCCGGCAGCCACTGGCCGACGTACCGTTCGCGCTGCGCGGCGGCCGACTTGAGCCGGTCGAGACAGATCCGGCCGACGACCGTGGTGAGCCAGCCCCGCAGGTCGCGGATCGCCGCGCGGCCGGCGTCGTCGAGCCCGGCCAGGCGCAGCCAGGACTCCTGGACCGCGTCCTCGGCGTCGGCGCGCGTGCCGGTCAGCCGGTAGGCGACCCCGATCAGGTGACCGCGGTGGGCGGCGAACTCCGCGGCGAGCGTGTCCTGGGCGGTGGGCGTGGAGGCCATGCCCCGAGTGTGCCGCAAACGGCGAGGCTAGAGTGGATGACGTGGCAGGACGGATTCGGGAGAGCGACATCGCGGAGGTGCGCGAGCGGAACCGGATCGACGAGGTCGTCGGGGAGTACGTGGCGCTGCGCCGCGCCGGTGGGGGCAGCCTGAAGGGCCTCTGCCCGTTCCACAACGAGAAGACCCCGTCGTTCAACGTCCGCCCGACGCACGGCACCTTCCACTGCTTCGGCTGTGGCGAGGGCGGCGACGTGATCAAGTTCATCCAGAAGATCGACCTGATCACCTTCGTGGAGGCCGTCGAGCGGCTGGCCGACCGGGTCGGCATCCGGCTCACCTACGAAGGTGGCGGCGCGACGATCCAGCGCGACCGCGGCAGCCGCAGCCGGCTGATCGAGGCGCACCGCGCGGCCCAGGAGTTCTACGCCGAGCAGCTGTCCACTGACGAGGCGCGCGCCGCGCGAGACTTCCTGTCCGAGCGCGGGTTCGATGCCTCCGCGGCGAAGACGTTCGGCTGCGGCTACGCCCCCGGCGGCTGGGACAAGCTGACGAAACACCTGCTCACGCGCGGCTTCGAGGTCAAGGAGCTGCTGACGGCGGGGCTGTCCAAGGAGGGCCAGCGCGGCCCGATGGACCGCTTCCACCGGCGCCTGGTCTGGCCGATCCGCGACGTCGGCAACGAGGTCGTCGGCTTCGGCGCGCGGAGGCTGTTCGACGACGACCGCATCTCGGCGAAGTACCTCAACACCGCCGAGTCGCCGATCTACAAGAAGTCCCAGGTCATGTTCGGCTTGGACCTGGCCAAGCGCGAGATCGCGAAGAAGCACCAGGTCGTCGTGGTCGAGGGCTACACCGACGTGATGGCGATGCACGCGGCGGGCGTCCCGACGGCGGTCGCGTCGTCGGGCACGGCGTTCGGCGAGGACCACATGAAGGTGCTACGCCGGCTGATGATGGACGACGACGCCTTCCGCGGCGAAGTGATCTTCACCTTCGACGGCGACGAAGCGGGCCAGAAGGCCGCTTTGAAAGCCTTCGAAGGCGACCAGACGTTCGCCGGTCAGACCTACATCGCGGTCGCGCCGGACGGCATGGACCCCTGCGAGCTGCGCCTGGCCAAGGGCGACAGCGCGGTGAAGGACCTGGTCGCGCGCCGGACCCCGCTGTTCGAGTTCGTCATCCGGAGCACGCTCAAGAACTACGACCTCGACTCGGTCGACGGCCAGGTCTCGGCGCTGCAGAAGACCGTGCCGATGGTCGCGTCGATCAAGGACCGCGCGGCCCGCGACGGCTACGCGTCGAAGCTCGCCTGGTGGGTCGGCTGGCAGGACGTCGCCCAGGTGGTCAACCGGGTCCGCGGCAGCGCGGGCGCGACCGACCGGCGCGGGGGCGCACCCCTCAAGCAGCCGGCGCGCGTGGGTGCCCCGGCGGAGGCTCCGCCGGCCCAGGACGTCGCCCGGCCGGCGCCGAAGGACCCGCGGTTCGCCGTCCAGCGCGAGGCGCTGAAGGCCGCACTGCAGCAGCCGGCGATCGCCGGGCCCGAGTACGACGCGCTGCCGCTGGAGGCGTTCACGCACCCGGTGTACGTCGCGGTGCACGACGCCGTGCTCAAGGCGGGCGGCGCGGGTTCGGGCCTGACCGGCCCGGCGCTGCTGGACGCGGCGGCCCCGCACTGTCCGGAAGGGACGGTCCGGCGCGTGCTGTCCGAGCTGGCCGTGGAACCGTTGCAGGCCAAGGACGAAGTCGACTCGCGGTACATCTCGTCGATCCTCGCCCGGCTGCAGGAGGGGCTCGTCGGCCGGCAGATCGCGGAGATCAAGGGCAAGCTGCAACGGCTCTCGCCGGTCGAAGCGCCGGACGACTACCGCGCGCTGTTCGGCGACCTCGTCGCGCTGGAGCAGTACAAGAAGTCGCTCGGCGAGCAGGCGGCCGCCGGCGCGTGGGGCTGACGTGTCCTTCCTGCGCCGGTTGCTCGGCGACCGCACACCTGCGGACTTCGCGGGCTCTTTGGACCCGGGTGAGGACGTCGTCGACAGCGCGCCCGTCGAGGGCGGCGGATACCTGGTCGTGACGCAGCTCGGGCTGTGGGTCCCCGCCGAGGGTGGCGCGCGGCGCGTCGGCTGGCACCTCGTCGCCAAGGCGACCTGGGCGGACGGCGTGTTCACGCTGACCGAGTCGGCCGAAGTGGGTGAGGCGGGCGCGGCGGTCGTGCTGGCCGACCTGCCGCCGGAGCGCTTCCGGCTGGCCGCGCCGGGCAAGGTGCCGCGCGAGGCCTACCAACGCGTCGAGGGCTCGATCCGGTCGCGGCACCGCCAGGAGATCGGGACCGGCGGCGCGTGGTTCGTGCAGCGCAAGGTCCCCGGCCGCAACGGCAGCGTCCTGCAGGTCCGGCCCGACCCGGGCACCGACGCCGAGCTGGTGGCGGCCATCGCCGAGCAGGCCGCCGCGAAGCTGGTCAACCCGGCCGAATAGCAGTACGCTCGTACTCAGTACAAGCGTACTGTTTGGAGGCGGCCGTGTGGGATCCGGAGAAGTACCTCGACTACGCCGACCTGCGGGCCCGGCCGTTCTACGACCTGGTCTCGCGCATCGGCGCTGCCGCTCCGCGCCGGGTGGTCGACCTCGGGTGCGGCCCGGGGAACCTGACTGTTTCCCTCCGGGATCGCTGGCCCGGCGCGACCCTGGAGTGCGGCGACAGTTCACCCGAAATGGTGACGGCCGCGCGCGCCCGCGGTCTCGACGCGTCGCTGCTCGACGTCCGCGACTGGACGCCGGCGCCGGACACCGACGTCGTGGTGTCGAACGCCGTCCTGCAGTGGGTGCCGGACCACTCCTCTTTGCTCCGCCGATGGGTTTCAGGGCTGCCGTCCGGGGCTTGGCTGGCGGTCCAGGTGCCGGGCAACTTCAACGCGCCTTCGCATGCGCTGACGAGGGAACTGGCGGCGTCCCCGGCGTGGTCGTCCCGGCTGGCCGAGGTGGTCCTGCGCGAGGACGACGCGGTCTCGAGCCCGCTGGAGTACGCGAACCTCCTGGCCGACGCGGGCTGCGGCGTCGACGCCTGGGAGACGACGTACGTGCAGCCGCTGCGGGGGGCGTCGCCGGTGCTGGAGTGGATCACGGGGACGGCGTTGCGCCCGATCCGCGCGGCCCTGCCCGACGCCGAGTGGGAGCAGTTCCGCACCGAGCTGGCCCCGCGGCTGGCCGCGGCATACCCGGCCCGCACCGACGGCACGACGTGGTTCGAGTTCCGCCGCGTGTTCTTCGTGGCCCAGATCTAGCGGCGAACCTTCTCACTGATCTTGGCCCGCGCGACCCCGGCGGCGCCTTGGACCATCGGATGGTCGACGACCCGGCGGTAGGTGCGCACGAGCTGCTCGTACCGCCCCCGGCCTGCCTTGGCGCCCAGCACGTACCCCAGGGCTGCCCCCAGCAGGAACTTCTTCATCCGCGTCCACGCCTTCCGTCGATAGGTCGTCCGACTGTCCATTGTCCAGGAAAACGGCCGTGAGGGGGCGGTTGCGCCAAGTGGGGGGTGGGTGCGGAGGGTGTGCGGGCATGGGCTAAAGTTCTTCTCGTCGGTCGGAGAGACCGGCACCGGAAGTGAGCAACATTCCCCTGTAGCTCAACTGGCAGAGCATTCGGCTGTTAACCGGAGGGTTCTTGGTTCGAGTCCAAGCGGGGGAGCAGAGGCCCAGGTCAACGCCTGGGCCTTCTTTGCGTCTGCGGTCGGGGGCGATTCAGTGTCGATTTTGGCAGTCGTCCAAACGGCGGACTGCCCGGCTGCCGCCGCTGTCCCGGTGACGCTGTAGTGCCCCGGTGCGCGCTATGTGCTTCTCGAGATGAGGCACCGTCTGCCCCAGCGCTGTCCAGGGAAATCAGTGAGAGCGCGGCCAAGAGCCGCGAAGCATCGGCGCTGCCGACCGCGGACTGACTTCCGGTTCCGGTTCCGGCAGCAGTACCGCCCGCTCACGGATCCGATCCACCAGAGCCGCCTGCGCGACGATCGCCTGGCCTTCCAGGTCCGACGGCACGCCGTCCCGTGCGCGGGACACGAAATGTCTTACCACTGCCGCGAACTGGTCGTCGGGTGGCAGTGTCCGCTCTTCGACCCCTTTCCCGCTCTCGATCCGGATCACCGGGGCGTGGCCGGCCGGTGGCGTGTACGCCCACAACGCCGTGATTCGGCCCTGGTCGCCCGTCAGCTCGTAGCGGGAGCGGTACCCGTGGCGCATGCCGAACGTCACGTGCGCCGTTCGGCCCGACAGCCCGGCGAGCAACGCGGACCCGCCGACGTCGACGCGCAGACGGGCGTCGACGTTCAGCGTCGCTCCGGCGACTTTGCTGCCCTCGCCGAGGAAGTCCAGTGCCGTGCGGACCGGGTACACGCCGATGTCCAGCAGCGCGCCTGCGCCGACCTCCGGGTCGTAGCGCATGTCGCCCGGTGCGGGCGCGGGGATCGTGAACTCCGCCGTCAGTGAGCGGACCGTGCCGATGGTCCCCGCGGCCACTGCTTCGCTCACCGCCGTGTGCTGGGAGTGGCAGCGGAACATAAAGTTCTCGAACAGCGTCAGACCCTCGGCGAGTACGTGCAGGCCTGCCTCGAGCGCGCGCTCGACCCATTCCGCGTGCAGGGCCGCGGGGAGCGGGATGTACACCGCGTCGAGGTCGTCTCTGGCCAGCAGGCGGTCGTAGCCGGTCACGGCCTCGCCTCCGAACCGGGCGGCGAACCGGGCGGACTTCGCCGGATCACGGCCGGCCAGGGCGACCACCGCCACGTCGGGGTCGCCGGCCAAGGCCGGGAGCATCTTGCGCCAGGCGATGCTCGCGCAGCCCAGGACAGCGAAGCGGAGCCGGCTCATGCTCGATCCGTTTCGACGAAGGAAGCGGCCGGTCGGCCGCTGGGGGTGGTACCGACCGGCCGCGAGACGGGTTGCCCGGCTCAGCCGAAGGAGATCACTGCCGAGGCGACTTCGCTGTAGGACTCGTTCGCCGCGCCCACGAAGCAGCCGTTGGCGACCGTTGTGCAGTCCACCGGGCCCGACGCTGTCGTCAGGACCTTGTGCACCACGAACGACGTCGACACCGCTCCCGTGGCGTCGGTGGTCGTCGTCTGGCTGCCGGTGTCGCACACCGGGCCCGTGGTGCCGCCGGCGCACTCCCAGATCGTCACCGCCTCGTTCGCCGTGTAGCCGGTGGCCGACACCGCCACCGACGCTCCGTCGGCCAGGCCCTCGGCCGGTGACACCGTCACGCCGGGTGCCGCCGGTGCCGCGTTGGCCGCCGTGCCGCCCGCGATGACGACGGCGAACGCTGCCGCAGTTGCCGCGAAGAACCGCACCTTGGTGGTTTTGGACATGCAGGAACACTCCGAATCATCAAGGGGAAAGTGCAGGTCAGGAACCACGCGGCCGGGGTGGCCGTGATCGTTTGACCGTGATCCCGATACTAGGAGAGAAGTTCACAACATGGCAAGCAAGAAGTATCAACTGCTTGTTTTCTGCCGGTGCCGAGCACGGACCAGGCCGGGAGCGGAAGCGTCCCGGCCTGGTCCGTGGTCCTGGCGATCACGCCGTCGGCACGGCCTTGATCGGCTTGGCGCCGATGTGCTGCCAGTCCTGCGGCCCCGCCCACTCCTCGAACGTGTGCCAGCCGACGTCGGGGAAGTCGGCGCGGAGGGCGGCGATGTCGGCGGCGAACCCGACGCGGCCGATGTACCGGAACATCGCACTGAGGTCCGGACCGAGGAACGGCGCGTCCGGCGAAATCGCCGCGTAGCGAACGGGTTCGCCGATGACCTGTTCCAGGATCGCGGCGGCGGACGCGCCGGTCAGGTCGTCACCGGCGATGTCGAACCGCTCGCCGAGCACGTCGTCCCGGTGTTCCACCGCGTGGCGCACGAAGCCCGCGATGTCGGCCACGGCGATCTGCTGCAGCGCCCGCGCCGCGGGCATCGGCGTCGGCAGGAGCCAGCCGTCGTCGGTCCGCCGCAGGCCGAAGAACCGGTTCTCCATGAAGAACGCCGGCGCGACGACCGTGTGCGGCACGCGGTTCTCCCGCAGGTGCCGCTCGATCGCCGCCTTGCTGTCGAAGTGCGGGACTCCGGTATCCCGGTCGGCGCTCGCCGCCGAGGTGTAGACGATGTGCCCCACCCCCGCGCGCCGCAGCCCGTCGATCGCGCCGACCCCCGCGGTGACCTCGAAGTCCGTGCCGGCGTCGAAAGAGTCCGAGAGCAGGAACGCCGCGTCGGCGCCGTGCGCGGCCTCTTCGATCGACGCGGCGGCGGCGAGGTCGCCGCGCACCACCTCGGCTCCGAGACCGGCCAGTTCGACCGCGGCCGGCGAGTCCGGTCTGCGCGTGAGCGCCCGGACGACGTGCCCGCGCCCGAGCAGTTCCCGGGCGACCGCGCCACCCTGCTGACCGGTCGCGCCCACCACGAGGACGTCGAGACTCATACCGGAACCTCCTGGGCCACGGGCGACACCCGGCCGGCTCGCCGGGTGCGCAGGCTTCGGCTGAGCCACACCAGGCCCGCCATGCTGTAGACCGCGTCGGCGGGCGCCACCAGCGCCGACGCCGCGACCAGCACCGGGTGCCGCAGGCCGGCGTCCACCAGTGCGCCGATGCGGTCCCGGACCTGCTTCGGCGTACCCGCGACCACCCGGCTCGCGACGAGCTCGTCGGGAGCCGCGCGGATGGCGTCCTCGACCTGGGCCCGGCTGTACCGGTGCGGCAGCAGGTCCATCGCCCCGCGGAAGTCCGGGCCGAGAGGATGCTCGGCACCGAACGCGCGCCACGCGCCCGCGTCGGCGAGCAGCGCGAGGTACCGCACGGACTTGGCGCGCAGCAGCCGCCGCACGTGCTGCTCGTCCCGGCCGAGCACCACGGTCAGCACCTGCGCCGCGTGGATCGCTTCGGGGTCGCGCCCGGCCCGCTTCGCCGCGCCCTGGACCTCGCGCAGCCGCCGCCCGTATTCGTCCGGGTCGACCGGCTCCCACGGGTACCAGCCGTCGGCGTACCGGCCGGTCAGCGCGAGCATCCGCGGGCCGTGCGCGGCCAGCCAGATTTCGGGCCGGCGGCCTTTCGGCGCCCGCAGGTCCAGCACCGCCTGGTCCAGCTGGAAGAACTCGCCCGCGAAGTCGAACGGCTCCGTGGCGTCGAAGCACTTCCGGATGATCTGCACCGCCTCGGCCAGCCGGGCCACCGGCCGGTCGCAGGAGACGCCGTAGGGGTCGAGGTTTTCCCGTTCGCCGGCGCCGAGGCCCAGGATCGGCGGCTTGCGCGTCAGGTGCGACAAGGTCAGGAACGTCTGCGCGAGGCTCACCGGGTGGCGGCGGTGCGGATCGGTCACGCCGACGGCGAGCTGGACGTTGCCCGCCTTGGCCGCCAGGTGCCCGAGGGCCGTGGCGAAGTCGAACGCCTCGTCCGGGGTGGGCGAACCCTTGGCCAGGAACGTGAAGTCGGTGTCCCAGACGGCGCGGGGGAACGGGCTGACCAGGTGGTCGACCGTCCACAGTGAACCCATGCCCGCCAGCTTCGCCAGGTTGAGGTGGCCGGTACCCGCCGCGGCCGGCGCGCTGGTGGCCCAGACGATCCCGGGCGACACGGAGCGGCTCATCGCGG
Organism: Amycolatopsis ponsaeliensis; assembly: GCF_030182635.1. NCBI lineage: Bacteria > Bacillati > Actinomycetota > Actinomycetes > Pseudonocardiales > Pseudonocardiaceae > Amycolatopsis > Amycolatopsis ponsaeliensis. Next base: position 16,979 of record NZ_JAPZLD010000006.1, on the reverse strand, counting down.
CTTCGCCTCCAGGACCCAGTTGGGCGGCGTCGCGCGGGTCGTGGTGGCCAGCTCGAACCCGCTGGTGGCGAACAACGCCCGCCACTCGGCCTCGGTCCGCTCCCGGCCACCGAGGTTGACGAGCATCTCGATGTCCATCAGCTTGCTGAAGTCGAACGTGTTGAGCTCGGGCACGGTGGCCTCGAACAGGATCACGCGCGCGTCCGCGTTGTCGCCGATGCGCCGCCGGATGTTGCCGAGGATCGTGACGCACTCGTCGTCGGTCCAGTCGTGCAGGACGCTCTTCAGGACGTAGGCGTCCGCCACCGGCACGTCGGCGAAGAAGTCACCGGGGGAGCGCGTGACCCGGTCCTGCACGCCGTTGCGCTCGAGCACCGGGTCCGCACCGGCGAGCACCTCGGGCCGGTCGAACAGGATGCCCTCGACCGCCTGATTGGCGCGCAGTACCGCGGACAGCATGTGACCGTGCCCGCCGCCGATGTCGGCGACGACGCCGAACCGGCCGAAGTCGCCGATCCCGCTCAGCTCGTCGGCGGCCGCTTCGCTGAAGGCCGTCATCGCGCCGTTGAAGACCTCCGCCAGGTGCGGGTGCGCCGCGTAGAAGTCGAACGACTGCATGCCGTGCACCTGCTGGAACGCCTGCTCGCCGGTGCGCACCGTGTCCACCATCGAGGCGTAGGACTGCAGGCGGCAGGCGTGGCCGACGTGCCGCGCGAAGTTGCGCAGGCTGCCGGGCGTGTCGCTGCGCAGGCAGTCCGCGTCCGGGGTCAGCTCGAACCGGCCGTCGGGTCGCTCGGCGAACACCCCGAGCGAGGCCGCCGCGCGCAGCACGCGGTACAGCGAGTCCGGGTCGGTCTCGGTGGCCGTGGCGATCTCGGCCACCGTGCGAGGGCCGTCGACCAGGTGGTCGGCGACCCCGATCTCGGCCAGCACGTTGATCGAGTGCGAAAGCCATTGCGCGGTGACGAGCATGATCACGCGTACACGGGGCGGCAGCACCGCCAGGTTCGGGAAGCCCGCCCCGGCGGTCGGCGGGGCGATCACTTCACTGGTCACGAGGTGTCCTCTCATCGGATGGGCTGGGGCTGGTCAGGACGTCGGCCGGGTCAGCACCGCGGCGGACTGGAAGCCGCCGAAGCCGCTGCCGACGCTGAGCACGACGTCCATGGGGTGTTCGCGGGCGTGCACCGGGACGTAGTCGAGGTCGCACTCGGGGTCCGGGGTGCTCAGGTTGGCGGTCGGCGGGACCACCTGGTGCTCCAGCGCCAGCGCGCAGGCGGCGAGCTCGATCGAGCCGATGGCGCCGAGGGAGTGGCCGACCATGGACTTGATGGAGCTCACCGGCACCGTGCGGGCGTGCTCGCCCAGGCTTTGCTTGAACGCCGCGGTTTCGTGCCGGTCGTTCTGCTTGGTGCCCGACCCGTGCGCGTTGATGTAGTCCACTTCGGACGGATCCAGGCGGGCCTGCTCGAGCGCCCGGTCGATCGCTTCCCCCATCTCCCGGCCGTCCGGCCGGAGCCCGGTCATGTGGAAGGCGTTGCTGCGCGCCGCGTACCCGGCGAACTCGGCGTAGATGTGCGCGCCGCGGGCCCGCGCGGCGGACAGCTCTTCGAGGAGCAGGACGGCCGCGCCCTCACCGATGACGAACCCGTCCCGCTCGCGGTCGAACGGCCGGGACGCGTGCCGGGGGTCGGCGTTGTTCGCCGACGTCGCCCGGATCGCGTCGAAGCACGCGACGGTGATCGGCGAGATCGGCGCGTCGGTCGCGCCGGCCAGGACCACGTCGGCCGAGCCCTCCCGGATCAGCGTCGCGCCGTGGGCGACGGCGTCGATGCCGGACGTGCAGCCGGTGGAGATGACCGCCGCGGGCCCTTCGGCGTTCGCCGCCCAGGCGACTTCGGTGGCCAGCGTGCTGGGCACCATGAAGCTGTACAGGTGCGGCACGACGTAGTCCTCGTCGACCTCCCAGTGCTTGCCGTGGTCGCTGAGCACCACGTACTCCCGCTCCAGCGCGGTCGTCGCGCCGACGGCACTGCCGACGCTGACGCCGATGCGCTCGGGCGGGATCGCCCCGAAGTCGAGACCGCTGTCGGCCATCGCCTCCCGGGTGCTCGTGACGACGAACTGGGCGGCCCGGTCCATCCGGCGGACCTCGCGTTCGCTCAGCCCGTTCGCCACGGGGCAGAAGTCGACCTGCGCCGAGATCTGCGACCGGAAGCCGCTGGGGTCGAACAGGGTGATGCGGTCGGTGGCGGTTCGCCCGTTCGAAAGCAGGTCCCAGAACTCCTTCTTCCGGATCCCGCCCGGGGCGACGACGCCGATGCCGGTGACGGCGACCCGGCGGCCCTGTGCTGGCGGTGCCATGAGCTTCCTCTCCGAGAACGGTGGTCCTAGGACTCGCCGAACTCGTCGGCGCGGTATTCGGACACGACCTGGTAGATCGCGAACGGCTTGGCGCGCGTGCCGTCCTGGTGGTCCCGCAGCGGGGCGGTCGACGCGCGGTGTTCCGGGCCGCGTTCCCAGGCGTCGAACTCCTCGAGGCTGGCCCACTCGCTGAGCACCGCCAGCTCCGCCGGATCGTGCGGTGAACGCAGCAGCTCGTTGCCGAGCAGGCCCGGCGTCCCGGCCAGGCTCTCGCTGATCCGGTGGTACGCCCGCTCGATCGGCACGCTGTCGGCACCGCGCAGGTAGAGCAGCACGCGCACCCGGCTCATCGGGACGCGCCGGCGGCCTGCAGCGCGTGGACCACCGTCGTCGTCTCCATCGACCCGCCCGTGCGGAACGGGTGCAGCTTCACCCGGTGCTCCAGGTGGTCGGCGCTGCGTTCGAACTCGCGGAACTCCGGCTCGCTCGTCCAGTCGCTGATGACGAAGTACACCGGTGTGCCGTCCTGCGTGCTGCGCAGCAGCCACTGCCCGAGGTTGGCGGGGTGCCCGGTGATCACGTCGGCGATGTCGAGCCAGGTCTTCTCGAACTCCGGCTCGACCCCGTCCTTGATCTCGAACCGGAGGATCACCCGGAAGGTCTCCCGCGCACCCATCACATGCCCCCGTCGACGGTGATGACCGCGCCGTTGACGAACCCGGCGGCGTCGCTCGCCAGGAAGGCGACGACCGCGCCGACATCGGCCGGGTCGCCGAGCCTGCCCAGCGGGATCCGCTTGCGGTAGCCCTCCAAGCGCTCTTCGACGGCCGCGCGTTCGTGGTCGGTGGCCCGCTCGGCCATTTCGGTCGCGATGATCCCCGGTGCGACCAGGTTGACGCGCACGCCCTGTGCGCCCAGTTCCTTCGCCAGCGACCGGGTGAGGCCGGTGAGCCCGGCCTTCGCCGCCGTGTAGTGGGCGCGCAGCGGAACGCCGATCTCGGCGACCTTCGAGCCGATGTTGATGATGGTGGAGCCCGGCCGCAGGTGTGTCATCGCACGCTGCGCCAGCAGGTACGCGGCGGTCAGGTTGGTGTCGAGCACCCGGTTCCAGTCCGCCAGCTCGAGCTTGACGAACGGGATGTGGCTGATCGCGCCCGCGTTGTGCACGAGGACGTCGAGCCCGCCGAGGCGCTCGCCGCACACCTCGATCAGCCGGTCGATCTCGGTTTCCTGGGCGATGTCGGCCTGCACCACGTAATGGTGGCCGTCCCGTTCGGACAGTTCGGCTTCGAGGGCCTTCGCCGCTTCGGTGTCGCCGCGGTAGCAGGTGACGACGTCGGCGCCGCCGTCCGCCATGGCGAGCACCACGCCGCGGCCGATGCCGCGGGTCCCGCCGGTGACGAGAACGCGTTTCCTGGCAACGGAAAGTGCCATGGTCTTCCTCCCTGGGTGAGTCGGGTGGGTCAGTCGGTGGCCGCTTCGACCTTGTCCTTGATCAGCTTCAGCTGGCCGGCGGAGTTGGTGTTCAGCCGGTCGGTCATGCCCGCGTCGTCCAGCGGCGCGCCCGGCTTCATCTCGAAGTCCTGGACCCAGCGCATGCGGACGCCGCCGCCGAGCTCTTCGTACTCCCAGAACAGGGACATGTACTTGAAGACACCGGTGTCGACCCGGTGCGCGCGCACGGTCCGGGTGGCCGGGTCGGGCGTCCGCTCGGACACCCAGCTCCAGGTCTTGCCGTTGTCGTCCGGGTGCAGCGAAAGCCGGAACCGCACGGTGTCGCCGCGCTGCTCCAGGATGACGGCTTCGGCGTACTCGCTGAACAGCCGCGGCCAGCCGGCGACGTCGTTGGTCATCCGCCACACCCGGTCGAACGGGGCGTCGATCACGATCTCGTTGTCGGTGTGCCCGGCCACGGCTAGACCACCTCCACGAGGCTGCTGTTGACGTAGGCGACCAGGTCGTCGGGACGCAGGAGCAGGGTCGCGGAGTCCTCGGGGAAGGAGATCCCCAGTTCCTGCTTGACGCGCGCCTGGATCTCCAGCATCGCCAGCGAGTCGAAGCCGAGGTCGGTGAACTCGGTGGCGCCGATGTCCCCGCCGAGGTCGACCCCGTCGTCGGCGCCGCCCGTGGCGTCCATGATCTGTCTCAGACTGTCCAAAGTGAACACTGCCTGTCTCCCTTCTCGGTCAATCGGTTCCGCACTGGCGCACGACCATCGCGGAGTTGAAGCCGCCGTGGCCGCGGGCGAGCACCAGCGCGATCCGCACCCGTGCTTCCCGCGGTTCGTCCAGCACCAGGTCGAGGTGGTACTCGGCGCCCGGCCGGCGGACGCCGACGGTCGGCGGGATCACGGAGTCCCGCATCGACAGCAACGCGAACGCGACGTCGAGCGCCGCACCGCCCGCGAGGAGCCGGCCGGTCATCGTCTTGGGCGCGGTCACCGGAACCCCCTCCGGCCCGAAGATCCCGGCGATCGCGGCGGCCTCGTCGCGGTCGAGCGCCGGTGTCCCCGCGGCGTCCGCGAAGACGACGTCGACCTCGCCGGGCGCCACCCCCGCGTCTTCCAGCGCCGCCAGCGCCGCGCGGCGGAGACCGGGCGGCCGCGGCGAACCCGGTGGGGGATCGAACGTCGCGGCATACCCGGCGATCTCGCCGTAGCGGTGCGGCGCGCCCCGGTCCACCGCGGCCGCGTGGTCCTCCACGACGGCGATGGCCCCGCCTTCGCCGACGACGTGCCCGCACGCGTCGGCGTCGAACGGCAGGTACGCGCGGTCGGGGTCGGCGCGCGTCGACATCCGCCCGGTGGCGGTCTGCGCGACCAGCCCGTACGGGCACAGCGAGGCGTCGGTGCCGCCGGTGACGATCACCGGGGTGCCCGCCCGGAGCAGGCGCCGGGCCTGGCCGATGGCGTCGAGCCCGCCGGCCTGTTCGGTGGCGACCACCCCGCACGGACCGCGCATCCCGTGCCGGATCGAGACCTGGCCGGTGGTGGCGGCGTAGAACCACGCGATGGACTGGTACGCCCCGACGAACTCGGGGCCCTTCTCCCACAGGCGCTGGATCTCCCGCTGGCCGAACTCGTTCCCGCCGGACGAGCTCGCGGTGACCACCGCCATCTCGTACTCGCCGAGCGCCGCGGTGTCGACGGCCGCGTCGGCGAGTGCGTTCCCGGCGCACACCAGGCCGTGCTGGGTCCACTTGTCGGTCTGCACGATCAGCCCGCGCGGAACGCGGTCGACGGCGTGGAAGCCGGCCAGCTCCCCGGCGACCGTGACCGAGTACCGGGACGCGTCGAACCCGGAGATCGGCCGGATGCCGGTCTTCCCGGCCAGGGTGGCGGCCCAGCACTCCTCGACGCCCATCCCGTTGGGCGCGAGGACGCCGAGGCCGGTCACCACGGCGGTGGTCACCGGCGCTCCGCGGCGACCGGCGCGACCGGGCCGCCGACGTCCATGCCGGCTTCGGAGGGGTCGGCCGGCGCTTCGGTGTCCACGTGCCCGAGTTCGGGCCGCGGGGCGAGCGGGCACAGGTGGAACACCGCGAACGCGGCTTCGGTGCCGCGGTTCTCCAGCCGGTGGCGCACGTCCTTGGGCACCAGGACGGCCTCGTCCGCGCCCAGTTCGACCGGCTCGTCGTCCACCGTCAGCACGAGCGTGCCGCGGACGACGTAGAGGTACTCCTCGGAGTACGGGTGGTAGTGCTCGGTCACGGACTCGCCCGGCAGCAGCGTCACCCCGCCCATGAACCCGGTGGTCGACCGCACCGTCTTCGGGCTGAGCAGGACCCGCAGGTCACCGCCCCGCCGCCGGTTGGCCGGCACGTCGCCGAGAGCGATCTTCTGCGTCACGTGGCACTCCAGCTGTAGAAGGTCTCGGCCATCGCGTCCTTCGGTTCGCGCCAGCCGGGGTCGTACGGGCTGATGAACTCCCCGAGCCGCTCGTTGATGTCCTTGTAGAGCGGGTGGGACCGGGCCTTGTACAGGTCCCCGGTGATGTCCTCGTCGGCTTCGACGAGGTGGAAGTAGAGCCCGTGGAAGCGGAAGAGGGTCCGGCGGCTCACGCCGATCAGGTGCGGCAGCTCGGACGCGTCCGAATCGGCGAAGATCCGGGCGACGTCCGCGCTGTCCTCCGCTCCCATGCGGGCCACGATCAGTGTTCTCTGCACGCGCACCTCCGAAGGTGGTCTCGTTGTCGGACAGGGGTTTCAGACGCGCGCGGGCAGGATTTCGCCCGCGGGGGAGTCGTGCATCGCCAGCTGGGACAGGCAGCGCATCGCGAGCCGGCCGACGATGTCCGGGTAGGACTCTTCGGTCGGCCGCAGCGTCCCGCCGGACAGCGCGGACAGCAGCCGGGTTTCGTGCGCGAAGGCCGTCGCGTCGCGGGCCACCACGCGGGCGACGTCCCGCAGTTCGCCGGTGTGCTGCCACAGCCGCACGACGGACTCTCCGTTGCGGTACCAGCGTTCGGCGAGCAGTGCGGGACCGTCCGGGTGCCCGGGCTCCGCCCAGATCGGCACCAGGCTCTCCAGCGCGAAGTCCGCGTGGGCGGGACCCGGGTGCCGGAACCGCATCACCGTGATGCGCGCGAGCCGGTCCGGCGTCGTCGACCCACCGCAGTCAGCCATCAGGCTGTTTTCGAAGTACCGGAGGAAACCCTGCTCGGTCTGGGTGTCCCGTGGCTCGGCGAGGAACGGGCTCAGCCGCTGCTCGGCGAACTTCACCGTGGTCTGCCGGGACATGTGCCGGGCGACGTCGTCGAGCTCGCCCTGGTACTGGATGATCCGGACCATGCTGTCGTCCCCGATGAACAACCCGGTGGCGGGGATCAGGCCGACCTCGTTCCCGTCCGCGTCGTAGACGACCGGCGAGCCGGTCCGCTTGAACCCCGTGGCCGAGAAGATCTCGGCGATCTCGGCCTCGGTGTCCGGGCGGATGCTGTAACTGATGGCGGCAAACGACACTTTCCTACCTTTCTCACTCGGTGCACCCGGTCAGGTCAGATTCCGTGTGATGCCGGCCCACGCGCTCAGCTCGACGTCGGTCAGCGGCGCGGGCTCCGGCGGGGAACCGGGTGCCGGTTCGCCCGGTTCGGCCGGGACGGGCAGGACGACGAACACGGTGAAGGCGGCGCCCACCGAGCCCAGCGCCGCCAGGGCGTACCGGCCGAGCGCGCGCAGGCGGCGGCGCGACTGTCCACTCTGGACGAAACGGCGGTCCGGCATCCGGCCCTCACCTTCCTTTCCGTCCGGCTCGTGCGGCACCCTCAGCCAACCTCGGGCGGCCGCGCTCGACCACGTGCTTGTGCCTGCAGGAATGCCGGAACTTCACCGGCTCGGGGTCAGGACGACGGCCGCGTCCTTCTCGCCGTCGCCCCGTCCGGTCGCCGCGGCGAACCGCCGCGCGGCGTGCGTCAGCAGGTCGGCGTCGAGGCCGTGGTCCCGCGCGGTCCGCTCGGCGAGCCGGAGGTCCTTGGCCATCAGGTCGGTCCGGAACGCCGCCGGCACCAGCCGGTCGTCGCGCACCAGCGCGGCTCGGAAGCTCAGCACCGGCGAGCTGAAACCGCTGCCCGCGATCGCCTCGAGGAGCCGATCGCGGTCGACCCCGCCCGCGGCACCGATGTCGAGCGCTTCGGCCAGGCCGGCCAGCTGCACGCCGAGCAAGGCGTTGAACGCCAGCTTCGCGCTCGCGCCCGACCCGGTGGCGCCGATGTGCCAGGTGTGCTTGCCGATCGCGCCGAGCAGGTCCGCCACCTTGGCGACGTCGGATTCGTCGCCCGCGGCGAGCACGCGCACCTCGCCGGATCTCGCCTGGAGCGGGTTGCCGATCAGGCAGGCCTCCACCCGGGACACCCCGGCTCCGGCGAGCCGCGCCGTGCATTCGCGGGAGAAGTCCGGTGAGACGGTGGAGGCGTCGACGACCACCGTGCCCGGCTTGAGGCCGTGCACGGCGCCGTCGTCGCCGAACAGCACCTCGGCCACGGCTTCCGGCCCGCTGAGGCTGACCAGGACCGTGCCGGCGTCGCCGACGGCGGCCGCGGGCGTCGCCGCGAACCGCGCACCGCGGTCGGTCAGCGGGCGCGCCTTCGCCTCGGTCCGGTTGAACACCGAGACCGGCCGGCCCGCGTCGAGCAGCCGGTGGGCGAGCCCCGACCCCATCGCGCCGAGGCCCAGGCACGCGATCGTGGTGTCCGGTCCGGTCATGACGGCTCCTTGTCGAGAGAGGTGATCCAGGTGGCGTTGAGGGTCCCCGACGCGGCGACGCTGGCCGCGCCGGTGAACACGGTCTTGCCGTGCCCGCGGAGGGTGACCGACAGGGGCCCGGCGTCGGTGTCGACGATCGTCGTGCCCCAGGCGCCCTCCGACCGCTGGCGGGCGGCCGCGGCGGCGCACACGGCCGTGCCGCACGAGCGCATCTCGCCCGTGCCCGGTTCGTACACGCGGGTGCGCAGCCGGCCGTCGGCCAGCACGTTGGCCCAGGTGATGTCGAGGTCGGCGCCGGCGAAACCGGGGTCGGCCAGCACGGGCTCGGCCGACAGGTCGAGCGTCTCGACCGGCGTCGTCACGAAGCACACGAGGTGCAGGTTGCCGAGCGAGATGACGCTGCCCGGGTACTCGCGGCCGCCCAGCCGGACCGACGACGAGCCGAGGAACTCCGGCGGCAGCAGCTCGATCGACGTCGTGCCGCTGTCGTCGATGACGGTCCGCTTCGCGCCGACCTTGGTCCCGATCCACACCTCGCCCGGCGCGATCAGGCCGGCGTCGAGCAGGTAGCGCGCGATCAGCCCGAGCCCCGGCCCGCACATGGGCGCGACCGTGCCGTCCGGGTTGCGGCAGTCCATGAACCACTCGGCGTCGCCGGCCAGTCCCGGATCGGCGAACTCGGTGCGCACCAGGCGGAGCACGCCGTCGCCGCCGAGGCCGCGGTACCGGTCGCACAGGCCGCGCACGGCGTTCCCGGTCAGCCGGACGTCGTCGTCGGGATCGATCAGCAGCACGAAGTCGTTGCCACCGCAGAAGCCCTTCGCGTACCGCGGCCCCTGGTCAACCGCCTGCGGGGACACGGCGCTCCTCGGCGGACGCACGGGCCTCGAGGAAGTCCGTGAGGTCGAACAGCCGCAGCGCGTTCCCGGCGAGGATGTCCTCGGCCTCGGCTTCGCCGATCGGGAGGTCGCGCACGGCCTGGACCTTGTCCTCGAACTTGACCGGGATCGGGGGCGCGTCGGTGCCGAAGACGATGTGCCGGGCGCCGAGCAGGCGCAGGTTCGCCTCGTGCAGGCTGGGGTGGTCGAAGGTGGTGTCGACGTACAGGCGGCCCGCCAGCTCGCTGGGGCGCAGCGACGACGCGGTCCGGTGCAGCTCCGGCACCGGCGCGCCCGCGGCGTCGTCCTCGCCGCGGTTCTGGGTCGTCCGGTCGTCCCAGTGCCGCGGCCGGACCGCCCAGTCGATGCGGTCGGCGAACAGGCTGAAGGCGCCGCCGGAGTTCGCCGAGATGAAGTTGAGCGACGGGTGGCGTTCCAGCCGGCCGGACAGCACGAGGGCGGCGAGCCCGAGGGTCGCGTCGCACGGCCGGCCGAAGATCTCCAGCAGGCCGTAGTTCGCGATGTCCCGGCAGCTCGCGGGCATCGGGCCGGCGTGCAGCAGGATCGGCACGCCGGCCTCTTCGGCCATGGCGAAGAAGTCGTCGGCCCGCGGGGAGTCGAGGTACTCGGCGTCCGCGCTGAAGTTCGCGATGAGCCCGACGAAACCGGGTTCGCGCAGGGTTTCCGCCGCGGCGGCGACACTCTTCTCGTCGCCGAACACGTCGCAGTAGACGTAGGCGCGCAGGTTCCGCCACCACGTCTGCACGGTCTCGCCGAGCCAGTCGTGCAGCGCGCGCAGCTGGTCGAACGGCTGCTGGTAGCCGAACGGCTGCCGGTACCCGGTGAACCGATCCGCGGGCGCCATGGTCCGCGCGCCGCTCGGGCTGCCGACGATGGTCAGCTCGATGCCGGCGGCCGCCTTGGCCTCGATCATGCCTTCCACGTCGACCAGGCTGCGGGGCATCGGGGCGCGCTCGGCCGCTTCCGCCGAGATGATGTGCCCGTGGACGTCGATGATCATCGCGCGATCGCTCCCGTCGGGTCCTGGGCGGGCTTGCGGAAGTACAGGCAGCGCATCGCGGAGTCCGCGAAGAACGTCCGGAACCCGTCGGGGGTGCTGAGGTCGGCGGGCTTCTCGAGGTACTGCTGCAGCGCGCGGTCGATCTCCGCGTGCGTCGACTCCATGGACTTCTGACGCAGCAGTTCGGGCAGCGGGCCTTCGAATTCCATCACGCGCACGACGAGGTTGTCGCGCACGAAAACGGCGGTCGCCAGCATGCGGCCGACCACGTTTCCGGTTTCGTCGGTTATTTCGAGCGAGTCCGGCGGGGGATAGCGGAGGAGCAAGTTCTCGACTTCGTTCCTGCATTCCCGGCGAAACGTCCAGGCTATCGCCGCAACCTGCGTCATCTGATCACCTCTTGGAGTTCCCGCGAGTTCTCGCAGCGGATCGGATCCGTGCCCCACTCAGGCAAGGATGGGCACGGCGCAGGCGGCTGGCCAGGCAATCGGGGCAACTGCCGCCGAAACTGCCGATCGGCGCCACTACTTCCGCCAGAACCACATGGCCGGGCTCTCCACCTGGTGTTTAGCTTTGGCGCGTGACGGTATCGAAAGACGAGGCGAGCACTGCCCACGACTTTCGTCGAGCGGCAGTCGGGCAAATGGCGAACGACGGCGTGCACCGCACCTTGCACGAATTGTGGGAGCACGCGGTGCGGCGGCACCGGCACCGCACCGCGCTGATCGCCGGCGGTGAAGTCCTTTCCTACGACGAGGTGAACACCCGGGCGAACCGGCTGGCGCGGCTGCTGGCCGACCACGGTGCCGGACCCGAACGCGTGGTGGCGCTGGCGATGCCGCGGTCCGCGGCGATGGTGACGAGCGTGCTGGCCGTGGCGAAAGCCGGGGCGGCGTTCCTGCCCGCCGACCTCGCGTACCCGGCCGAGCGGGTCGCGCACATGCTGGCCGACGCCGCACCGGTGGTGGTGTGCACGACGCGCGCCGGAGCCGGGGCGCTGCCCGAGACCGGTGTCCCGGTGGTGGTCCTCGACGACGAGGGCCCATCCGAAGCGCTGGAGAAGCGCGCCGGCACGGACCTGACCGACGGCGAGCGCACCGGCGGGGTCTCCGCGGCGAACCTGGCCTACGTCATCTACACCTCCGGCTCGACGGGCCGGCCCAAGGGTGTCGCGGTGACCCACGCCGGGTTGGCCGGGCTGGCGAGCGCGAAGGTCGCGGCGATGCGGGTCACCGAGGACAGCCGGGTCCTGCAGTTCGCGTCCCCGAGCTTCGACGCGTTCCTGACCGAGCTGCTGGCGGCGCTCACGGCCGGGGCCGCGCTGGTCGTGCCGTCGGCGCCGACGCTGGCCGGCGAGGTGCTCAAGGCGGCGCTGCTGGACGGGCGCGTCACGCACGCGGTCCTGCCGCCGACCGCGGTCGCGACGCTGGCGCCGGAGGACTTCCCCGAGCTGCGGACGCTCGTCGTCGCCGGGGAGGCGTGCCCACCGGACCTCGTCGCGCGGTGGGCGCCGCACCTCCGGCTGCTCAACGCCTACGGGCCGACCGAGGGCACGGTGTGCGCCACCATGACCGGGCCGCTCTCGCCGGGCGAGCCGGTGACCATCGGCACCCCGATCGCCGGGGTCTCGGTGTACGTCCTCGACGGCGAGCTGCGGCCGGTGCCGGTCGGCGAGATCGGCGAGCTGTACCTCGGCGGCGCCGGGCTGGCGCGGGGCTACCTCGGCAGGCCGGCGCTGACCGCCGAGCGGTTCGTCGCCGACCCGTTTTCGACGGCGGGCGCTCGCATGTACCGCACCGGCGACCTCGGCTCGTGCCGCGCGGACGGCGCCATCGTGTTCCACGGCCGCGTCGACGACCAGGTCAAGCTCCGCGGGTTCCGCATCGAGCTCGGCGAGGTCGAAGCGGTGCTCACCCGGCACCCCGCGGTCGCCCAGGCCGCCGCGGTGGTCCAGGACGACGAGGCCGGTGGCCGGCAGCTGCTCGTGCACGTGGTCCCGGCGAACGGGAGCGCGCCCTCGCCGGACGAGCTGCGCGCGCACGCGAGGAAGTACCTGCCCGACCACATGGTCCCGGCCGCCTACCCGGCGCTGGCGGCGATGCCGCTGTCGCCGAACGGGAAGGTCGACCGGACCGCGCTCCTCGAACGGGAAGTCCGGCCGCGCTCGAATGGCCGGCCGCCGGAGACCTCCGCCGAGAAGGCGATCTACTCGATCTTCCGCGAACTGTTCGAGGGCGCGCCGATCGACGTCGGCAGCAACTTCTTCGAACTCGGCGGGACCAGCATCCTCGCCATCGACGTGATCCTGCGTGCGCAAGAGGCCGGCCTGGAGCTCTCGCCGCGCAGCGTCATCGACAACCCGACCATCGAAGCGCTGGCCGCCGCCGCCCGGAGCGAAGCATGACGACCCGACCGATCGCCGACCCCGGCGCGCTCGAAGACCTCGACCTGGCCTCGCCGACGTTGCACGCCGAGTACGAACTGGGCGAGGTGTGGCGGCACCTGCGCGCCCACCACCCGGTCCACTGGCAGCCGCCGCGCGGGTCGCAACGCGGGTTCTGGGTGATCACCCGGTACGCCGACGTCAACCAGGTGTACCAGGACAAAGCGCACTTCGGGACCGAGAACGGCAACGCGCTGGCCACGCTGCTGCACGGCGGGGACTCGGCGTCGGGGTCGATGCTGGCGGTGACCGACGGCGAGCGCCACGACAAGGTCCGCGGCGTGCTGAAGAGGGGCTTCTCCAGGCGGATGCTCGACCTCATCGGGCATTCGCTGCAGGAGACCGTGGACGGACTGCTGCGCAGCGCCCTCGAAAAGGGGGAGTGCGACGCGGCCCGGGACGTGTCGTCCAACGTCCCGCTCGGGGCGATCTGCGACTTGCTGGAGATCCCCGGAGACGACCGCAAGTACCTGCTCGACCTGACCGCGCACGCGTGGAGCTCGGACTACGCCGACGAGCCGCCCGAGGAGAGCTGGGTCGCCAAGAACGAGATCCTGCTGTACTTCAGCCGGCTGGCCAAGGCCCGCCGGGGCGCGACCGGCGACGACATGGTCACGCTGCTCGCCAACTGCCACATCGACGGGATGCCGCTCAACCAGGCCGAACTCATGGCGAACTGCTACGGCCTGATGATCGGCGGCGACGAGACCGGCCGGCACGCGATCACCGGCACGATCCTGGCCCTGATCGAAAACCCCGGCCAGTGGCGGGCGCTCAAGAACGGCGACGTCGACCTGGCCACCGCGACCGAGGAAGCCCTGCGCTGGACGGTGCCGTCCCTGCACGGCGGCCGGACGGCGACCGCGGACGTCGTGGTCGGCGGCCGGCAGATCGAAGCCGGGGACGTGGTCAGCGTGTGGATCTCGTCGGCCAACCGGGACGAAACCGTGTTCGCCGACCCGGACCGGTTCGACCTCGCCCGGACCCCGAACCAGCACTTCACCTTCGCGTACGGGTCGCACTACTGCCTCGGGCACTACCTGGGACGGATGGAGGTCCGCGCGGTGCTCGACGGCCTGCGCCGGCTGGTGTCCGAAGTGGAGCAGACCGGCGAAGAGAAGTGGATCTACTCCAGCATCCTGCACGGGATGAGCTCCCTGCCGGTCAAGTTCACGGCATGAGCGAGCTTGCGAGCGAATCATTCAACACTGCGCCGGCCGCTCAGGCCGCGCCGAGCGTCAGCGAGGTGTGCGCATGAGCGCGCCGGAGTGCGCCGGGGCCGCCGCGGCGGTGGCCATCGTCACCGGCGCGGCGCGCGGCATCGGTGCGGTCACCGCGAAACTGCTCGCGGCCCGGGGTGTTTCGGTCGTCGCCGTCGACCGCGACGAGGGCGAGCTCGCCGGCACGGTGGCCGCGCTCGGCAGCACCGGCACGGGCATCGGCTGCGACGTCACCTCGGCCGATCAGGTGACGAGCATGGCGCGCCGGGCGGTGGGGGAGTTCGGGTACGTCGACGTCCTGGTGAACTGCGCCGGCGTCACCCGCGACCGGCTGCTGCTCACGATGACCGACGACGAGTGGGACGCCGCGGTCGACGTCAACCTCGGCGGCACGATCCGCTGCTCGCGCATCGTCGGCGAGCACATGAAGCGGCGGCGCTCCGGGCACATCGTCAACTTCAGCTCCGTCGCCGCCGACGGCAACGCGGGCCAGGCGAACTACGCGACCGCGAAGGCCGCCATCACCGGCTTCACCCGGGCGCTCGCCGCGGAGTTCGGCCCGTTCGGCGTCACCGTCAACGCCGTCGCGCCGGGCTTCGTCGCGACGGCGATGGTGGACGACCTGGCCGACCGCCTCAACGTCGACCGGCAGGCGTTCCTCGACCGGGCCGGGGCGGCGACCGCGCTGGGCCGCGTCGCCTCGGCCACGGACATCGCGGGCGTCGTGGCGTTCCTCGCCGGCCCGCGGTCGGGCTACGTCACCGGGCAGACCGTCTACGCGACCGGTGGTGACCGGTGATCGCCGGGTTCGGGTAGCCGGCCGGCGACGTGGTCGCGCAGCCGCCCGAGCACGTCGACCAGGGTGGTGCGTTCGGCGTCGCTGAGGATGCCGAAGGTCAGCTCGGCGTGTGCTTCGTGCAGGGCTTGGATCTCGCCGAGGTGTTCGTGGCCCTTGGCGGTGATCTCGAGCCGCGTCGAGCGGCGGTCACCGGGATCGTGGCACCGCTTGAGCAGCCCTTCGTCCTCCAGGCCGTCGACGAGGGACGTGATCGACCTGCCGGTGACGCCGAGCCGGTCCTTGAGGTCACCCATCCGCGGGGTGCCGGCCTCGTCGACGGCCAGCATCAGCAGAACGCGGGAGGTGGACCAGCCCCGCTGCTGGTAGGGCTGCCCGGCGAACCGCCGCAGCGCGTGCGTGGTGCGCATGAGCGCGTCACCCAGCTGCGCCCCGGTCGGCGGGCCCTCCGGCCGGGACGACGCCGGCGGTTTGTCGCTTGACACCCCCCGAGCATACCGGTAATCCTGACAAGCACAAATAACTCAGTCCGGATTGACACTAATTTCAGGAGAGCGTGCATGGAAGCAACGGGGACGAGCACGGGCCCGCCGGGGACCGTCTCTCCGGTGAAGAAGAAGACGTGGTTCAGCCGCAACTACAAGTTGCAGATGGCCGGCGCGATCATCTCGGCACTGGGCACGTCCGCCGCGCCGGTCGCGATGGCGTTCGCGATCCTCGACACGGGCGGCTCGGGCACCGCGGTCGGCCTGGTGTCCGCGGCGGGCACGGTGCCCGCGGTGCTGTTCTTCGTGATCGGCGGGGTGGTGGCCGACCGGCTGCCGCGCCACTTGGTCATCGTCGCCACGAACCTGGTCAGCACGGTCGCCCAGGGGCTGTTCGCCCTGGTGGTGTTCCTGGATTCGATCAAGCTCTGGGAGCTGATCGCGTTCTCCGCTGCCAACGGGCTCGCGATGGCCTTCCGCATGCCGGCCACCGAAGGCCTGCTGATGCGCAGCGTCGGCCGGGAGAACGCCAGCAAGGCGTTCGCCATCTTCCGGACCGGCCTCAACGGCGCCCAGGTCGCCGGCGCCGCGCTCGGCGGCGTGCTGGTGTCCGCTTTCGGCCCGGGCTGGGTGCTCGCGATCGACTCGGCCACGTTCGCCTTGACGTCGTTGCTCGCCTTCGCGATGGTGGCCGAGGGGACGCTGCGCAAGCGGGAAGGCATGATCACCGAGCTGCGCGAAGGCTGGACCGAGTTCTCCAGCCGGAAGTGGCTGTGGACCGTGACCGTGCAGTTCGGCGTCGTCAACGCCCTCGGCGTCGGGGCGTTCACGGTGCTCGGCGCGGTGGCCTCCGACCGTCAGCTCAACGGGGCGAGTGACTGGGGTTTCATCCTTTCCGCCGACGCGGTCGGCATGATCCTCGGCGGGTTGCTGATGGTGAAGCTGCGGCCGCAGCGGCTGCTGGTTTCCGGCGTCTCCGGCGCCGTGATGCTCGCGTTGCCGCTGGCGGCGTTCGCGGCCGGCGCGCCGCTGCTGGTGATCTGCGCGGCCTCGCTGCTCGGTGGTGTCGGTGTGGAGATCTTCACCGTCAACTGGATGACCACGCTGCGGCAGGAGATCCCGCACGAGAAGTTCTCGCGCATCGCCGCGTACGAGGCGCTCTGCTCGTTCGGCCTCACCCCGCTGGGCGCGGCCGGCGCGGGCCCGGCCGCGGACCGGTTCGGTCTCGGCCGGACGCTGTGGTTCGCGAGCGGGGCCATCGTCGTCACCACCGCCATGGTTCTCGCCTCGTCCGAGGTGCGGAAGGTCAAGCGTGCACCGGACGACGGCACCCGCGGGCCCGGTGGGCCGTTCGGTGGTCCTGGCGGTCCTGGCGGTCCTGGCGGTCCCGGTGGACCGGGTGGGCCTGGCGGTCCGGGTGGGCCCGGCGGTCCTGGTGGGCCGCCCGGGCCCCGCTGACCGCCGCGGGGGGCCGGGGCGGCCCCCACCCCCCCCGCCCCCGCGGCGGGGCGCACGGCCGGGGCCGGGGGGGCAGGCGGGCCCACCACACACCCCCGCGACGTATAATTGTGAGT